>CAVFAY010000028.1:0-33567 GCA_963620595.1 Anaerotignum sp.
GTTGCAATGAATACATCCTTGCCAGCTTCGGTGCAAGTCGGTGCAACACTGCTCTTCTCGTCCTTGGTAACTACTGCGTCAACAGACTGCTTATCGTCGCCCTTCTTACAGGTCAGTGTTGCCTTTGCAGAGGAACCATCCTTTGCCCAGTCGAACTTTGCCTCGTAATCATGACCAAGTGCATCGATAGTCGTTTGCTTAGAATCGGTTGCAGTTGCGAGAACCTTACCGTTCTTATCCTTCAGCTCTGCCTTCGCGGTGTAAGTTACCTTGCCACTGGTCGTGCAGGTTGCGTCAGTAGTCTTTGCGTCAACGTCAGCCTTGACAGTCTGAACGTCCTTGCAAGTATCACAGGTGAACTGTCCAACAGCAGACTTATCATTCTCGCCCCAAACAATCACGCCATCACCCTTATAGGTATGACCAGTTGCTGAAAGCTCTACGGTGTATGTGTCAGTGTATTCCTTACCCTCGTAGGTCGCGGTTGCAATGAATACATCCTTGCCAGCTTCGGTGCAAGTCGGTGCAACACTGTTCTTCTCGTCCTTGGTAATTACTGCGTCAACAGACTGCTTATCGTCGCCCCTCTTACAGGTCAGTGTTGCCTTTGCAGAGGAACCGTCCTTTGCCCATTCGAACTTTGCCTCATAATCATGGCCAAGTGCGTCGACAGTCGTTTGCTTAGAATCGGTTGCAGTTGCAAGAACCTTGCCGTTCTCATCCTTCAGCTCTGCCTTCGCGGTGTAAGTTACCTTGCCACCGGTCGTGCAGGTTGCGTCAGTAGTCTTTGCGTCGACATCAGCCTTGACAGTCTGAACGTCCTTGCAAGTCTCACAGGTAAACTCAGCGGTAGCGGTCTTGTAATCTTCGCTCCACTTAATTTCACCCTTGTACTTGTGACCCAGTGCCGGAAGCTCAACAGTTTTGGTGTCCTTGTACTCCTTACCATCGTAAGTTGCGGTAGCAACAAATACATTCTTGCCAGCCTTTGCGCAGGTTGCAGCGATGCTGTTCGTCTCGTCTTTTGTTACAATTGCATCAACAGTCTGCTTTTCATCGTCACCACGCTTGCAGGTAATAGTTGCCTTCGCAGAGGAACCATCGTCTGCCCAATCAAACTTTGCCTCGTAATCATGACCCAGTGCCGGAACAGTTGCAGTTACCTTGGAAGACTCAACAGTTTCAATAACCTTGCCGTCCTTGTCCTTCAGTTCTGCCTTCGCAGAAACTTTCGTCTCGCCGGCCTCAGTACAGGTTGGATTGGTGGTCTCGGATTTTACCTCAGCTGGAACTTCTTCGTCAAAATCGCCGCGAGAGCAGGTAAACTTACCTGTTGCCGCTGTATTATCATCGTTCCAGACGATGGACTTCTTGTAGTCATGACCCAGAGCAGTGCCTTCCTGTACTTCGGCAGCCTTCACATCAGTCAGTTCCTGACCCAGGCAGGTTGCCTTTGCAGTATAGGTGATCTGTGCATCTTCTGTGCAGGTTGCGTCCTTCTTTTCAGAAGTTACTTCAGCCTGTACGTCCTTTTCTTCTGCGCCACAAACTTCGCACTTTGCAGAAACAGAAGCGGAATAGCCGCCGTCCTCAAGCTTGGTCCACTTGAACTCAGACTTCAGGGTGTGCTCTCCCTTGCCGGTCTCTACAACGTTGCTCACGGTGTACTTGTGACCATCTGCCTCACCAGAAGCAGTATAAGTTACCTTTACGCCGCTTTCATCGGTGCAGGAGCCTTCAGTTTTGGTGATTTCTGCCTGTGCTGTAACTGGTTCGCTCAGCTTAACTGTGATGGTATCATCGTTAATCAGACAATCGCGCTGATTCTTTTCCTTCTCACAAACGGAGGAGCAAACCAGCGTATCAAAGGTTACGGAATAGGTTCCATCATCGTTCTTGGTCCACTTCGGATCCTTTGCAGTATAAGTATGACCAGCAGTCTTTACAATTTCATCGTACTCTGCCTTATCCTTGTCATACTGCGCCTTCTTCTTGTCGTAGTCATCGTTGCTGCCGAAGCTGTTCTTCTTCGGTTCGGTCGGCTCCTCTACAGACTTACCGCAGATTGTACAAACGTAGCTCTCACCAGTATTCCATTCATCGGTCTTATTGCCGTCAGAATCCTTCTTCTTGGTGAAGTAGGTTTCATCAAAATGAATATAATGATGATCGCAGGTTTCCTTCTTGTACTCAACGCTCTCACCAGCGATGCTGGACATTGCCTCGGTACCTCTCAGGTTTGCAACCCACATGAACTCATCGTTATCGTTGGTTTCCTTTGTATATCCGAACTGCTCCATCATCGAATCATCATACTTATCGTTGGTGTAGCTGCTGTAGTCCGGATTGTAGTTGCTTTCCTCAAATTCGTAACCATAACCATTGTCCTTGCTGTCAATGGTATAATCCGTATCGTCGCCAGCCTTGGTACGATTGCTTACGTCATCTTTGCCAGAAATATAAGCTAGATTGGTTGCAACAGAAACATACAGGTTGCCATCGCTCTTCAGGCTGATTCCTGCAATCGGATGATCGCGGAATGTAAAATCTGCGCCATCTGCGCTGTCTACCAGAGCAAACGACATACCTCCAAATGCGTTGGTCTTGTCGCGCTTACCATAAACAGTATCATACTTCTTGACAGTAGCAATTGCGCCGGTAGTCAGATCATAGCTCAGGATATAATTAGACAAGTTGAAATACAGCTTGCCGTTATACAGTGCAGAAGTGATTGCAATAGACGGATAGATATCAGCCTGTTCTGCATGCTTTGCATACAACTCAGTCAGCATATCATTGGTTTCCATCTTCTTGCTTTCCGGATTGTAAACTTGAACAACCGTATCATCTTCATCAGAATTCGGCTTGTACGTGAAATCAATCAGAGCTGTATAATCGGTATCGCCATCCTTGGAATCATCTGTTGTAATCGGGTGGCTGACCAACTTATACTCCGGGTCGTCCTGAGAGGTTGTTTGATCCATCTGAGAATTATTAAGCTGTTCAATCAGGTCGGTAGAATCATATACATAGTACATGTTCGTGCCATCTGTGCTGACGTTGGTTTTCGCACGCGCAAACCAAGCATCCTCATAGGTCTTGTCGGTTGCTACATCTTCATAAGCTGTATTCAAATCCGAATAATAACCTTCATACAAGTCTTGTGCAGTGGTGTCACTAAACATGAAATACATGTGGTTCATGTAACCATCTGTCTCCACGCGATCGCGCACCATGACTTCGCTATAGCAGTCCGTATAGCATGGGTCAACATAATACCACTTACCGTCTACCTTTACAGCATTCCAGAAATGGTCAGAATTGAAGTCTTCCTGCGTTTCGCCATACATGGTGACATCTGCTTTGAACGAGATGCGAACCAAGTCTACGCTGTAATCACTGCCATCAACATTAACTTTCTTATTATCCGAGCTGAAGGTGTACAAATCCTTGGCTTTCTTCCAGTTTTTAGCATCAGACATATCGGTATCTGCGCCATTCGTGCCGTAGATTTCCGGATGCATGGTCTGAATCAGGTAAGCATATGCCTTGGAATAGCCCAAGCAAACCGACTTGCCTTCGCCCAGCGCACCGATCTGGTTGCCTTCCCAGTAGTTGATAACTGCCGGAGCCAGCTGCGATGCTGCCTGTTCGGTGTAAGCTGGAATAGCGTCGTTAGCGGTTGCCTCATTGGTACCATCTTGATCCAAGTCGACAATCTTATCGGTTGCCATGGAACTCTGCGTCATCTGTTCAACAGTGACCTTATTTCCATCACCTGCAACATCTACACCATTCTCTTCTGCATCCTTAATAAAGGCATCTGCCTGCTCGCTGATCTGCTGTGCAGCTTCTTCGCCAAAGTTCTGCTTTACAAAGCCATCTGGATCTTTATCAATAGCGTCTTTATTGGTTTTTACGTAGGCTTCTGCCTGCTCTTTGGCAGCTGCTTTTTCTTCATCTGTTGCTTCGTCTTCAGATTTGCCCAACTGCTTCTGATAGATAACATTCTGAATGGCATTCTCGTAGAAAGTCTGACGCAGACTTGTTTCAATACCAGCAAAAATCTGGTCATGGAACTGCTTAGTAATCTGATCTTTGTAGCTAGCATACAGAGTATCATATACATCCTGATAATGATCTGCCGGCTGCGGATCCTCTGCCGCCATAGAAGGTGTCTCCTTGCCAGAATTCATAATATAGGACATATCGAACATATCCTGCGTTGCCAGCCAGTCATTCAGAACCAGCAGCTTCTGATATTCTGTCTTTGCACCAGAATTCTTGACAGCCTCCATTGCTTCATCGCGCTTGCTACGCACAGTATCGCCATAGTACTTCACGCCCAGCTGGTCGCCGTACATGAAGGTCATAATGGTACCGGTCAGGTCATCATAGCTGTAATCGCCGTTTCTGACATCTTCTACCGTCTTGCCAGCAAGGACCAGCATCTCGCCCAGTACACCCAAGCCATCTTCGCCGTCATCATTGTACTGCATGTAGAATGGCAGCTGTACACCCAGTACATCTGCATTGTCCTCCCAGTTGTCCTGATACTGCTGGAACATGTACAGTACCGTCTCCTGCTGCTCTGCAGTCAGCTTTGTTTTTTCTTCGGTTCCATCTGCTTTCGTAGACTTGACCCGAATGTTTTTCAGTTCCTTCTTTACAGACGTGACAGCCGGATCAGACGTATCAACGGTTGTTTCTGTATCACCAGAACTATCTGCAACCATTGCCGCATTAATATCTGACTCGTCCATGCTGAATGGAACCTGTTCGTCCCCCACGGTAATCGAACCGCTTGCAGAGATTTTCTGCTTCATGCCAGTTTTTGTCTCTGTACTTGCGTCAGCGGTCTGCGATGTCGTGGAGGATTGGTCTGCTGCCTGCTCCGGTGCCGCATATGCCGGCAGAGCCGACATGCCCATGAGTACAGACAGACCCAGACTCAAGATTCGTTTGAATTGTTGATTCATAATCTTTTCTCCATCTTTGCACAAAAATGTGAACGTACCCTACTTTCAGTATATATACATTTCCCTTGCATGAGTTGGTCTATCTTCTAAAAACAAAAAGACAACCGAAAATAACACCCCTTTTCCTATTTGAAAAGATTTTCAGTGAAGGATAACTCTCAGCAACTCAATCCGAATGTTACCCCATGCTGTTCAATATATGCTGTTGACCGCATTTTTTGGCAAAATGTAGTCAAAAAGCCAAATTACAAATCTGAATGAATCAGATCATTTGTCAAACCGATTCGGTTTGTTTTAAAGTGAAAGAATGGACGTTCCGGAAGCTGAAAAATATCCATCGGCTTCATATAATCATCCAGACAAGCATCAATGTCATCCTTTACATCGTCAACCGTGTAGCCGTCCTCCAACACAACGTACAGATACGGCAGAAAATGATGATTATGCTCGATATCCGGAATAATGACGAAAAATTCGTCTTTGATGCCTTTGATCTCTGCATCTGCCAGACGGTTTTCCATCGGAAGCGTTGCCAGTTCCTTACCTGGGAAACCGAAGCGCGGCGCACTGCCTCGAGTCAGCACATACACAACGCCATCCTCGTTCATGTAACCAATATCGCCGGTGTGCAACCAGACACGACCATCGTCATGCTTCTGCAGAGCACGTGCGGTTGCCTTCGGTGTATCGTAACCGATCATGTTGCCTGGTCCGGTTACACAGATTTCGCCCATTTTATTGTATCCAACTTCTTCATAGGTGCCTGGCTTAAACACAGATATAATTGACAGCGGCATCGGAATACCTACGTTGCCGTTTCCGAGCGGGTACGAAGACATTGGCAGCGTCAGATTGGAACCGCCCTCGCTGCATCCGTAACCGCTGGTAAACTGTGCGGTACAGTTATGGTCGTTCAGGAACTTCTGTGCACGCTTCATCTGGTTATTGTTGAATGCCTCGCAGCCAGCGCCGGTAGACTTCAGATGAGACATATCATAGTCATCCGGCACACGACCGTTGCGCATGATGGTTTCGATAAACATCGGGATCAGCAGCCAGCAATTCGGACGATAGCGCATCATTTCAAGGTCTACATCCTCCGGTGCACAGAATGGATTTAAAATCAGCAACTTGTTTGATGCCAGCGGCAGAAGCACCATCGCTACGACAACAGCAACCAAACTCGGCGGCAACTGTGTCATCATCCAAGTTGGACGAAATTCATTCGAAGCACCATAGAAGTTCATTTGATGCAGATTGCCAATCATGGTATGTGCCGAGTGAATTACCTGCTTGGACGGACCTGTTGAACCACTTGTATAGGCACGGAACAGCGGACGGTTGATATTGCGCGGAGCTTCTACCTCTCCGGTATAATTTTTACCCATCTCGAGAACCCAGTCCCAAGACATGGTTCTGCCGCCATATGCCGGCTTGTCTGGATACTGCTCATCAATATACTCCTGGATATGATCCGGCATTGTCGCATATTTCGCACTGCGATACGGGGACAGCAGGACAGCAATCTGTGCATCCGAGCCATGACGATATGCATTTAATTCTCTCTGAGAGAGATAATCCTGTGCAAAGATAATGTTTGCACCAGAACGGCGTACTGCCTCTACATTCTCTTCCAATGTGTTGTCACGGCAAAGAACAGATGCGCCAATCTTCTCCGCTGCTAACAGCAGATAGACAAATTCCGGTACAGCGCGCAGGAATGTCGGAATGGCATCACCTTCGCCAAGACCTAATGCCTTTAAGCCGCGTGCAGTCAGATCAACCTGTTCAAACAGCTGCTTCCAGGTGATGTCGTTTCCATAATAATGAATGGCAACAACATTTTCTCCCGGGCAGTGTTCCTTTAAGTACTCACTAATCGTCTGCTCTGGTGTTTTCAGATTTTCAATTAACTGCGGTGGATAGTACTGCATCCATGGGCGGTCAACGCTTGGGATGCCCGTGTGTGTGGTTTTGTCTTTGTTCATCGGTTAAAAAATCTCCTTATCATTTCCCTTATGTTTTGTACAGCGGAGCATTCTGACAAAATCATCCGATTTTATTACCTTTTACAAGCGTAACAAAACATATGTTTTGTTAATCATACCGTAATCTTCACAAAACTTCCTCCTGTTTTTCACAATTACGTGTATGACGATTATCATTATTATACGGTCTGCAACAGTAAATGTCAACCATTTGGAGATAAACACGCCGTCTATTTTTAGGAACATGTCTAAAAACAAACTCCAAGTTTTATATAATTTTTCAAATTATTATTTTCTCAAAATGGTGAATTTGCAGAGATCCTAAGAAGTTAAAAGTATATCGTCATCGAAAGCAATACGTCAAATGAATCCAAATTCATTTGATCGAACTTTTGTCCTAAATACCGAAATAGCAAATAAAAATCAGCTCTTATCCTAGATTTATTAATAATTTTCTTCTTTTCATACAATTTTCTCGTGCATTTCGCCATCACTCTTATACATCATCAAGCATTTTATGTACCCTATAAAAACATTCATTTGCATGAATTTTTTATATTTTTCCTGCCTTTAAAGCGCTTCCATTATTTTATCGTAGTTCTATTTTGCATTTTTTCATAAATATCAAAAACTGCCTTCTAAATTAGAAAGCAGTCTTGCGAATTATAAGAATCTTATTCAAACTCGATAATCACTAATCAGTTTTGTTTAGAAATTATTCCCTATCGTGTTTGCTTTTCTTAGGAAGTCAACCATCAATCGCAATATAATTTCTTGCCTTTCTATATTCTGACGGACTTTTATTGCACCATTTCCGAAATCTTTCGGCATAATAACTGCTTCCTGAAAATCCAACAGTCTGTGCGACTTCGGTAATTGTCATATCCGTGTTTTCCAGATACCAGAGACTTCGGTGCAGTCTGTATTGAATTAAATAGGCATTCGGCGTAGTGCCGATATACTTTGCGAACAATTTGCAGCACTTACTTTGGCCAACTGCACCTGCTTTGGCAATGTCATCCAGTGTTATCTTCCGGCAATGAAATTTTTGAATATAACCAATCATATTTTTCAAAATAGCAAAATCACCGTTTTTCTTTTCCGTCGATATAGATGCCTCTGACTTTTCATAAATAAGTGACCATATTTTCAAAAACGAGGCAATCAGCGTCATGGGAGCCGTTTTAGCATCTTTTTCATGATACATTTCCAAAATCAATCCCAATACTTCTTTTTTCCATCGAACATCTGCGGATAATTTTACATAGGGCATACTTTCATCTTCCAGCAATGGAACTACATATTTTTGTTCCATCGCCTGCGTAACGCAAAGCAGCAATGGATGTACCAAAACACAAATAAACTCACACTCCTCTCTGGATTTCGAGAAACCATAATGGAGTTGTCTTGAATTAAGAAATAAACCTTCTCCCTGTCCTATGGTAATGATTTCACCATTCATATAATAATTCATATCCCCCTTAAAACAGCTATCAGCTCTATATCGCTATGCCAATGCAACGGAGCTTCAAAATTATGGTAGGACGAGAGTAACGATCTCTGTATATAAATCGGATAATCTTCAAAATCATAATGCACCACTTCCGATTGATCATCTCTTAAACTCACTGATATCACGCAGTAGCCACCTCGCAGGATTGTTGTAAAACAATGTAGAAAATTGACTGAAATAGTATCAAAATCACGCTATAATTATATATTAAAGAAATACTCATGTCAATCGGAGGATAAAAATGGAATCAGAAAATAAAATGGCATACAAGCCAATTAACAATCTGATATTGCAAATGTCTGCTCCACCTCTTATCTCGATGTTTTTACAATACTCCTACAATCTTGTAGATAGTATGTTTGTTGCAAAGATCAATGAGCAGGCGCTGGCTGCAGTCTCACTCTCATTTCCAATCACAACACTTATGAACGCCCTGTCCATCTGGATAGGCGTTGGTGTAAATGTTTTGATTGCTGGATATTTAGGACAGGACAATCAGAAAAAAGCTGATTCTGCCACAACCCTAGGTCTGATATTGTCTTTCATAATCGGTGTAGCAGTCAATATATTGGCGCTTTTTTTCATAAAACCGTATTATGCAGCATTTACCGAAAACCATGTGATTTTTGAATATGGAATATCCTATATGCAAATTTGTGCATATATGCAGATTCCAAACATGGTACATATTACGATCCAGAAAATACTTCAAGCGACCGGCAATATGATTGCTCCCATGTGGTTTCAAATTGCAGGTGTATTGTTTAATTTTGTTTTTGACCCCCTACTTATATTTGGTATTGGACCATTTCCGGAAATGGGAATTGCAGGTGCCGCACTTGCCACAGTTTTAGGATATACACTGTCAATGCTGATTGCCCTCGCACAGCTTATTTTAACCAAACAAAAGGTGAAACTGAAACTAAAAGGCTACCACTTTGAACCTGAAATGCTGAAAATGCTTTTTTCTTATGGTTTGCCATCATTCATCATGAATGCATTGGGAAGCTTTATGGTGAATTTTGTAAATTTGTTTCTGGTTCATTATTCTGATACTGCCGTAGCTTTTTTTGGAGCATATTTCAAGGTGCAGCAATTGGTCGTCATGACAGTAAATGGGCTGATACAGGGATGTCTTCCCATCATGCGCTTCAATTACAGAGCAAAAAAAGGCGATCGTCTATGGCAGACTTGCAAAACCGGGACTCTTATTGCGACCATTATGATGCTGATTGGAACATCACTGCTACTTTTGTTTCCAAAAGAGATTCTCTCTCTTTTCTCTGCATCGAATGAAATGTACTTATTAGGCATCTCCGCAATGCGTATTATGTCCCTTGGATTTGTGTTTGGTGGGCTTTCTACCATGGTTGCTACCTACGAACAGGCAACTGACAAAGTTATCGCAAGCATGACCATCCAACTTCTTCGTCAGGGTATTTTACTAATTCCCATCATGTGGTTGTTAAACCATATCTGGCATATAGCCGGAATATGGATTGCTTTTCCTGTCACAGAATTTATAGTATGCGTAATCGCTGGATTATTCATCAGGCACGATATACATTATAAGAACGATATTTCTTTATTCTGACACGACAAACCAGGCCTAGTTCTCGCATAAGGCGCCGGACGGTCTTGTGATTCAGAGAAAATTTGCGCTTGTGAAGCTCTGCTGTAATGCGTCGATAACCGTATCGACCTTTATTTTCATGAAAAATCACGGTAATCTCTTGTTTTACGGATTCATATCACCATAATAAATCACCCCATCTATTAGATAGTATATCATACTGTCTAACAGATGGGGTTCAGTTCAAAATCGTTGCCACGAGCGGCATCAAGGCTCAAAATGTCCCGTGTTTACGGGCTTTTTTCGCCCATTGGGATTACTCCCACTCTACCGTTCCCGGCGGCTTAGAGGTAATATCATACACAACGCGGTTGATGTGCTCAACTTCGTTGGTGATACGGTTGGATACCTTTGCGAGAATATCATACGGGATCTTTGCCCAGTCTGCGGTCATAAAGTCATCTGTGGTGACAGCGCGAATGGCAACCAGATTGTCATATGTTCTATGGTCGCCCATAACGCCAACGGTATTGACGCCCGGCAGAACACAGAAGAACTGAGACAGCTGAGACTCATATCCGTTCTTAGACATCTCATCACGCAGTACCCAGTCAGCTTCCTGAAGAATCTTGACCTTTTCTGCGGTGATTTCGCCAATAATACGTACACCAAGACCCGGACCTGGGAATGGCTGACGCCATACCAGCTCATGCGGAATGCCCAGCTTTTCGCCCACCTCACGCACTTCATCCTTGAACAAATCGCCCAGCGGCTCAATTACGCCGAGGAACTGAATATCATCCGGCATCTTTGCCATGTTGTGATGCGTCTTAATAACAGCAGTATTTGCCTTGCCGTTGCTCTTGCCCTTACCAGATTCAATACGATCTGGGTAAATGGTGCCCTGTGCGAAGAATCCGTCCTCCGCCTGACCGCGGATTTCATTCCAGAATACCTTGTAAAACTCTGTGCCAATGATCTTACGCTTTTCTTCCGGATCGGTCACGCCCTTGAGCTTAGACATAAACAGATCACCGCAGTTGACACGGACAAAGTTCATATCAAACATTGTGGTGAAGGTCTGCTCTACAAAGTCACCCTCATCCTTGCGCATCAAGCCCTGATCGACAAACACGCAGGTCAGCTGCTTGCCAACGGCACGAGACAACAAACCAGCTGCTACCGAGCTGTCTACACCGCCGGACAGACCGAGGATAACCTTCTTATCACCGATCTTCTCGCGCAAGGAAGCAACGGTATTTTCAATGAAGTTGTCCATTACCCAATCGCCGGAGCACTCGCACACTTCATACAGGAAGTTGCGCAAAATCTGCTTGCCGTATTCGGAGTGGGTTACTTCCGGATGGAATTGCACAGCATAAATCTTCTTTTCTGTGTTCTGCATAGCAGCACACGGACAGTCATTGGTCTTGCCAACAATCTGATAGCCTGCCGGTGGATTAGAAATATAGTCGGTATGACTCATCCATACGACAGAGTTCTCCGGTACATCCTTGAACAAAGCAGATGTTGGATTGGTCACCTGCAACTCAATCTTGCCATACTCGGATACCGGTGCGGTCTTTACTTCGCCTTCACCCATCCAAGCGATGAGCTGGCAGCCATAGCAAATACCGAGGATCGGCACACCGATCTCCAGAATCTCCTTGGTATAATGCGGAGAACTCATATCAAAGACAGAGTTCGGACCGCCGGTAAAGATAATGCCTTTCGGATTCAGTGCTTTAATCTCTTCCAACGGGGTCGTATACGGCTTAATTTCGCAGTATACATTACATTCTCTTACTCTGCGGGCAATCAGCTGATTGTACTGTCCGCCAAAGTCAAGAATTACAACAAGCTCTTGCTTTTGCATCTGCACGACTCCTTTTTGTGAATTTCATATATTATTATTTATTATGACACACTTGAACGAAAACAACAAGCATTTTTCTCATTCCACACGCAGTTTTTCGATTTTTTTCTCATCTGGTGTGACGTATGCTGTTTGATGGGTATGATAAATTACCATACCTGGCTTTGCACCATTCGGTTTCTTGATATTACGAACCTGAGAATAGTCTACCGGAACCTGTGAGGAACCTCTCGCCTGCGAATGCCATGCCGCAATTTCTGCCGCTTCTGTCATTGCCTCGTTGGTCGGCTCCCGCCCGTCACAAACCAAAATGACATGCGAACCGTGAATTTTCTGCGTATGGAACCACATATCCCGTTTAAACGCCGTTTTGAGTGTCAGCAGGTCATTTTGCGTGTTGTTTTTACCGGCAAAGACATCAAAACCATCTGTTGTCTTATAATGAAACGGTTTGCCCTGTACCGGCTTGGCGTTGCGTCGCTTTTTCTTATCCTGCTTGGCAGATAAATAGCCAGTCTTAACCAGTTCTTCATGAATCTGTGCCAAATCTGTCAAGTTTTCCGCTTCCGTAATGGCTTCCAACACGCTGTCCAAATATTGTAATTCCTGTTCACCCTGTGCAATCTGCTGTGTCAGGTGTTCTTCTGCATTTTTGGCCTTGGTGTACAGCTTAAACTGTCTCTGCGCATTTTGCTGCGGTGTCAGGCGCACATCCAAATTCAGTTCCACTTCCGGGCACGCCGGATCATAATAGTCGATAACTTTGACCTTGCGAGAACCTGGCTCGATCTGATATAAATTCGCTGTAATCAAATCACCGCGCCGTTTGAATTTCTCTCGATTCTGCGAGTCTGACAATTCCTTGCGCTGCGCCGCCAGCTTGCGCCGCATTCGATCGCGGGCATTTTGCAGCGTGTGTGTCATATTGGCCGCATGATGCCGAATCCGTTCCGTATTGCTCTTCTTTTCATAGAAGTCTGCAAGCATCTGCGAAAAGCTGTCGGCCTGCGTGTTTTCCATCAAGTCGCCGTATTGTTTGACCGGCATAACCGTAAAATCAAATACGGTTCCGTCTGTGCTTTTGGTGAGCAAATACGGCTTCAAACGATTCTCCTCAATCCTCTGCACGAAATCTGCCAACACATCAGCAAGACTGCTGCGCTCGCTGTCCGTCAAATCGTGCATCGGTTTTTCGGTTTCTCCACACGCGCGACAAGCCAATTCTCGACAAAGCAGTGGAGACAAACCCTTAAAATGATTGAGCAGCCAGCGATCCACACCGGTTTCTTCATCCGCTACGCGGATTGCCGCCGCAACACCCGCCTGTGAAACCTCTAACAGATTCAATTTATCCTGCGGTGGCGGCATACGATAGAATAAACCAGGCAAAACCTGTCGTTTACCGGAAGTATCTCCATCGACACGTTTAAGCGCGTCAAGAATACGCCCGTCTGCATCATACAGAATGATGTTGGAATACTTGCCCATCAGTTCCACAGCCAAGTATTTTTTGCTCGGAACGCCCATCTCATCGACTGTATCACAGGTGATAATCGCCATGCGTTCCATATCCGGCGAAGTCACAGAGACAATCTTCGCGCCCTGCAAATGCTTGCGCAGCAGCATACAAAACATCGGCGGTGCGGATGGGTTTTCTCGTCCTTTTTCAATAAAGTGCATGCGCGGAGAACCTGCGCCAGCAGACAGCAGCAGTTTGACGCCGCCGCGCATCAGTCGAATCGACAAGACAATCTCATCGCGTTCCGGCTGATAAATTTTATCAATGCGTCCTTCGACGGTTCGTGCGTTGATTTCCCGCACCGTCGCCAGAAGGCACACAGCATCTAAAGGCATATTCTTACTCCTCTATTCGTAATCTTTTTTCTATAAAATTATACTTGACCATACAACATCATGTCAAGCCATCCTATTTTGGATTTGTTTGACGCAGAGAATAACTTGTGCTATCATCAAATCAAGTTGAAACGGAGGGATGTTCATGAAACCGGAAGAGATTCATAAAATCGTTTCCGCCCAGCACATATATTTTTCCAGCGGCGCCACCTTGCCGGTCAGCATCCGTTTAGATGCTCTTCGCCGCCTCAAAGCTGCCATTTTGCGGCATGAATCGGATATTTCTCAGGCATTATACCAAGATCTCGGCAAAAGTCCTGAGGAAAGCTATCTCTGTGAAATCGGCATGGTTCTCGATGAATTATCCTTTATGCTCCGTCATACAAGCCGCTACGCCAAAGAACATGGCGTCCGCACGCCACTGGCACAGTGTGCGTCACGCAGCTACATCAAGCCCTCTCCGCTTGGCGTTGTACTTATCATGAGTCCGTGGAATTACCCGTTTTTATTGACGCTTGATCCGCTGATTGATGCGATTGCTGCTGGAAACACAGCAATTGTCAAGCCTAGTGCCTACTCTCCCTGCACCAGTGCG
Organism: Anaerotignum sp.; assembly: GCA_963620595.1. Classification (GTDB taxonomy): domain Bacteria; phylum Bacillota; class Clostridia; order Oscillospirales; family Butyricicoccaceae; genus Butyricicoccus_A. The sequence continues at coordinate 14,379 of CAVFAY010000028.1, forward strand.
GTCATAGAGACGATTTTGTCTGAATGTTTTGCCCCGCATTATGCTGCCGTTGTCACTGGCGGCAGAGAAGAAAATCGTCATCTGTTGGAGGAAGCGTTTGACCACATTTTCTTTACCGGCAGTCAAGCGGTTGGCAAAGAGGTTCTGCGCCATGCGGCAGAACGCCTGACGCCGTGCACCTTGGAGCTGGGAGGAAAAAGTCCGGTCATTGTGGACAGCACCGCAAAAATCAATCTTGCTGCGCGACGCATCGTCTTCGGTAAATTTCTCAATTGCGGTCAAACCTGTGTTGCGCCAGACTATATTTATTGTGATATTCGCATTCGAGATGATCTGGTAAAGGCACTGATGCGCGAAATTCGCCGTCAGTTTGGCGCAGACGCTCTGAACAATCCCAAATACGGAAAGATTATCAATGACAAGCACATGGAGCGAATTTCTCGCTTAATTGATCGAAACAAGCTGGTATACGGCGGCAAATGTAATTTGGAACAGCGCCAAATCAGTCCGACTATTTTAACAGAAATCACATGGGACGATCCTGTGATGCAGGAAGAGATTTTTGGCCCTGTTCTGCCAATCTTAACCTATCATACGATAGATGAAGCGCTCACGGCAATCAACGCCCATCCGCATCCATTAGCACTATATATTTTCTCTGAAAACAAACGAGCCATTCGGCATATCACAGAAACCTGCTCGTTTGGCGGCGGCTGCATCAATGATACGATTATTCATTTAGCAACGCCGTATATGGGCTTTGGCGGTGTTGGTGCCAGCGGCATGGGTGCCTATCATGGAAAAACTGGTTTTCAGACTTTTTCTCACAGTAAAAGCATCGTGGACAAAAAGACTTGGCTGGATCTTCCCATGCGCTACCAACCGTATCACAAGCTGTATACCCACCTGATTCGTTTATTTTTACACTGACAGTGCAAGAACCGCAGCTCATGCCGCGGTTCTTTTTTGTCCTATCGACTCAATAAAACGTAATACAATCCTTATGTTGCTGAGAGACATAGACGGAAACATCCGAAAAATGCTCGGCAATCAGATCTCGGAAACCGCGCGCCACGGGATTCTCTGTCGGAAAATGACCGGCATCCAACAGATTTAATCCAATGTCATGTGCCCGCATCATAATATCATAGCTGCAGTCGCCAATTACAAATGTATCTGCCCCCTTGGCAACCGCCGCATCCATCAGTTTGCCGCAAGCACCGCCGCCAACTGCTACGCGCTGTACCATCTTTCCTCCGTCTGCCACACGAACACCACCGGCATCCAGTGACAGTTTGACATGCTGTGCGAATTGTTCCAGTGTCATCGGGCGTGGCAGGTTGCCAACACGACCAAGATTTCCGCCTTCTCCGGCGCCCATATTGACAACATCCGTCAATCCTAGGGAAGCTGCGAGCAAGTCATTGACACCAGCTGCGGCACAGTCCATATTAGTGTGCATACAAATACCAGAAATTCCCTTCTGAATCATAGAAATGACAATGCGTCCGGTCACGGTATCTGCGGTCACGCGATTAACCGATGTAAAAATCACCGGATGATGTGCGACAATCAAGTTGCAGCCACGCTCTGCAGCTTCTTCGACAACGGTTTCCGTAATATCCAATGCACACAGAACCCCTTCGACCTCTGCCTCCGGATCACCAACCAGCAGTCCGACATTATCCCAATGCTCTGCCAGATCATAGGGTGCTGCCTGTTCCAAACAGTGTAAAATCTGTTTTACCTGAATCATGATATTTCTTCCTTTCCCAGTGTTTGCAATGCCTGCAAAAGCACAGCAATCATCTCTCTGTGCATGTGCAATTCTTCTGGCTTTTGATGGTTGGCGGTTTCCAATGCATGTACAATGTTTTGCTCCCGATGCAGCAGCTTTTGCATATACTCTACGGCCATGGCATCATGAAGCAGAGCCTCTGAAATGCAGCACGCCGCCAGACTTTTCTGCTCGATTTCGCCGCCGCCAATCACAGTCATTACTGTATAGATTCTCTGTCCTTCTCGACACAGCGATTCTTTTTGAATAATACCGCCATGCGCGGCGAGATATTGCCGCAAATACGGCTGTGCGGTCATCGCCTGCAACAGCAGCAAATGTTTTCCATCCAACGCCCATGGATCATCCGACAAGATTTGCGCAATGGTTTCTCCGCCCATACCTGCAATAACAATGGTATCCGCTTCCTCCGGCTTGATGGTCTGCATTCCGCCGCCCAGCCGCAAAGAAAGTCGATCCTCTACGTGAAACTGTTTTGCCGTGCGCGATGCACTGTCCAGCGGGCCTTCTCGCAAATCCGATGCAATAGCTTGTTGAATCACACCGCGGCGCAGCAACGCTGTGGGGATCAGAGCATGATCTGTTCCAATGTCTGCCAGCTTTGCACCCGCTGGTACCTGTTGCATAATGGTGCGCAAGCGCGGCGTCAAATGCATACGATTTTCCTGCATAGCATTCCTTTCTGTATAAAAAGAGCCGACACATATCGTATCGGCTCCCTTTGTTGTTTCGTTCTTCGGCAAAAAAATTAGCCGATGCTCTGGAAGTAGTTGTTGATCTCTTCTACCAGCTCGTCTGCATCTGTACCGTGTACCATGCATGCTTCTTCAATGCTCTCGCCTTGAGAATGCGGGCAGCCCAGACAATGCATGCCGATATTGATAAAGAACTGAGCGGTATTAATATCACGAGCCAGAACCTCACCGATTGTGGTGCTCTTGGTAACCTTAGCCATAGGAATGACCTCCTGTATTTTTAAATGAATTCCATTTGTATTATACTGTCTCTTTTTTATTTTTTCAATACATCCAGCAGCAATTTGATAGAATCGCACAAAAGAACACCCGCGAATCCAACGGGTGTTCTGTGATTTTTACTAGTTTAGTCCCTCGTCTGCATTTTCGCAAAACACTCGCTGCAATATACCGGCCGATCGCTCTTCGGCTGGAACGGTACGCGAGCCTCTCCGCCGCAGGCAGCACAGGTCGCGGTAAAGTATTCACGCGCCGGACGGCTGCTGTTTTTTCTCTTATCCCGGCAGCTCTTGCAGCGCTGCGGCTCATTCTGGAAACCGCGTTCTGCATAAAACTCCTGCTCTCCGGCGGAGAAAATAAATTCCTGACCGCAGTCCTTACATACAATTGTCTTGTCCTGATACATGATTTTTCCTCTCTCTTTGATACTAATTACCGATGTTCCTCCGGAAACAGAGCCGCCGCCTTGCGGCGAATGCGTTGAATCGCATTGTCTACGGATTTTACGGATTTTCCAATCTCGGACGCCATTTCCTCATAGGAACAGCCATCCAAATACAATGCAAGAACCCTAGTTTCAAACACAGACAAGGAATTCTTGAGCTTTTCCTGCCGTTCGCGGTGCTCTTCCCTGTCAATGACCAGATTCACCGGATCTGCGGCAGAGTGTACCGCTTTAGCATGTTCGTCAAACAGAGGGGTTTTGGCAAGGTCTTCCGAACGATTCAGCGGCTCATGCTTATCTGCTGCCGCTGCGCTCACGGCGCTGTATACGCGACGAGTCACACACATGCGTGCAAACGCTTCAAACGGAACGCCACGTTCTGCTTCATATGCTCTGACTGCCTTGAGCAGTCCCAGCATTCCTTCTTGAATCAGGTCTTCTCCGTCGCCGCCTGCAAGAAAATACGGTCTGGCACAGGCTTTTACCAAGCCAAAATACCGAACAACCAACTGTTCCTCAGCCGTACGATCCCCCTGCTGTGCCAATCGGCACAATCTTTCATCCGAATCTGATTTTTCTTTCAAAGACTCTTTGCCATACATCATATTGTTACTCATTATACCCTATTGTTTAAAAAATGTCAACGAATCTTTGTGTATTTCCATCAACATATATCAAAATTTACTTTTGTTTTTATTGATATTTTCTCGTGTAAAACACAAAGTCGGTCTGGTCTTCTGCCGCATGGCATCCAACCAGACCGCTGGTATCTCTTTATTACAGGATGGATTCAATCACACCGGCAACAGTTTCTGCCGCTTTGTATACAGCGTCCTTATCCTTGCCTTCCACCATAACACGAACCAACGGTTCTGTGCCGGATGGACGAACCAGAATACGACCTTCGCCAAGTCCCTGCTTTTCCTTTTCAATGGCGTCCTGTACTTCCTGACGATCCGAAATTGCATATTTCATTGCCGTCGGCACCTCGACATTAATCATGATCTGCGGCCATGGAACAACTTCTGAGGCAATCTCAGAAGCGCGCTTGCCGCTGTCCTTGAGCATCTTGAGGAACTGAATTGCCGTCAGCTCGCCATCGCCGGTCGTCGCATACTCCAAGAAAATGACATGACCAGACTGCTCACCGCCGAGAATATAACCCTTATCGAGCATCTTTTCCAGTACGTATCGGTCACCGACATTCGAGCACTCAATGCTGATGCCATGCTCCTTCGCATACGCGTGCAGACCCATATTGGACAGAATCGTTGCAACAAATGCATTGCCGCGCAGTTTGTTCTGACGCTTCAGCTCTACCGCGCAGACTGCCATAATGCGGTCACCGTCCAGAATCTCGCCCTTGTCATCGACAACCAGACAACGATCTGCGTCACCATCAAACGCTACGCCGACATCATAGCCGCCGTCCTTGACCATCTTCTGCAGGGCTTCCAGATGGGTCGAGCCGCAGTGTGCATTGATGTTCACGCCGTCTGGCTCATAGTAACGGATCGCAGCATCCAGCTTGAGCTTACGAAACAGCGTGGAGGCTGTTGCCGAAGAGGCACCGTTTGCACAGTCTACCGCAACGCGCAGACCGGACAAGTCGCCCTGAATGGTCTCTGCCAAATAATCCGTGTATTCTTCAACCGGATCAATGCTGAGCGGCAGGACACGGCCAATGGCATCATGCGTTGCCTTCGGCAGATCGTCTACATGGTCAATATACTCCTCAATCCGTGCTTCCAGTTCATCGGAAAGCTTGTAGCCGCTTCCGGCAAAAATCTTAATGCCATTGTGCTCATACGGATTATGCGAAGCAGAAATAACTATACCTGCATCTGCCTTGTGCTTAATCGTCAGATGTGCCACCGCCGGAGTCGGAATCACGCCCAAAGACTCGACATCTGCACCAGAAGAACAAATGCCTGCAATCAATGCGGCTTCCAACATATCGGACGAAATACGCGTATCCTTGCCGATCAAAATCTTGGTGCGATGTTTGGTCTGCTGAGACAATGCATATGCAACGGCGCGACCTACTTTAAATGCTAAATGTGCATCCAGTTCTACATTGACAACACCACGGATGCCATCTGTTCCAAAATACTTGCCCATACAATCCATACTCCTCTACATATCAGATAAAATCTTGTGCCCCAATCTATGCGGCACGCTATGTTATTTGCTATTCGGATTTTCATCCAGCCGCATTTGCTCCGGCACAGCCGGCATATTGGGCTGAATCGCCATGTGGTCATATGCCAACGCCGTGACACAGCGACCGCGCGGCGTGCGGTTCAAAAAGCCAATCTGCATCAGATATGGCTCATACACGTCTTCCAGCGTGACCGCTTCTTCGCCAATGGTTGCTGCCAGCGTCTCTAAGCCGACCGGTCCGCCGCCGAACGTGGTCATAATGCTGCGCAACATGCGGCGATCTATCGCATCCAGTCCCAACTCATCGACTTCCAACGCACGCAAAGCGGTATCTGCCGCTTCTCGTGTAATCACGCCATTGAACCGAACCTCGGCGAAATCCCGCACGCGGCGCAGCATTCGATTGGCGATACGCGGTGTGCCGCGAGAACGACGTGCAATTTCATAAGTTCCTTCCGGTTCCGCTTTGACCTGCAAAATTTTTGCGGAACGTGCGACAATCTGCTGCAATTCTTCCGGCGTATACAGCTCCAATCGGAGCATCACACCGAATCGGTCGCGCAGCGGCGAGGTCATCTGTCCGGCACGCGTTGTCGCACCGATCAGGGTGAAATGCGGCAGATCCAGACGAATAGAACGTGCCGACGGACCCTTGCCAATAATAATATCTAAAGCAAAATCCTCCATTGCCGGATACAGAATTTCTTCTACACTGCGGTCTAAGCGGTGGATTTCATCAATAAACAAAATATCATTTTCACTGAGATTGGTCAACAGCGCTGCCAGATCGCCCGCCTTTTCAATCGCCGGACCACTGGTCACACGGATATTTACGCCCATCTCATTGGCGATGATATTCGCCAGCGTTGTTTTGCCAAGTCCTGGCGGACCATACAGCAGAACATGATCCAGCGGTTCTCCTCGCCGTTTTGCCGCCTCAATAAAAACAGCCAAATTTTCCTTTGCTTTGCTCTGACCGATGTATTCCTCCATCGATTTCGGACGAAGCGAAAATTCTCCGTCATCCGCCGGTGTTGAATCGGTAGAAACAATGCGTTCGGAAAATTCTTCATCAAATTCAATACTCATAGAATGTATCCTCGATTACTGCGCTGCCAACTTTTTCAAGCAAGCGCGAATGAGTTCTTCTGATGTTGCCGTGCCATCCGTTTGGATGCCTTCCATCGCCTGCAAGGCCTCTGCCTGCGAATAGCCCAGCACAACGAGAGCAGAAACCGCTTCACCGACTGCATCCACGACACCAGCCGCACTGGATTTCGATGTCATTACCAAACCGCCACCGGTCGGCAAGCTGCCCTGTTCCTTTGCCAGCTTGTCTTTTAATTCCAGACAAATACGCTGGGCAATCTTCTTTCCGATACCCGGTGCCTGTGTCAAAAACTTGGCATCTTCTGTGATAATGGACAGTGCCAATTGGCTTGGCGGCGCAATGCCTAAAATGGCAAGTGCCGCTTTGGGGCCGACACCGGACACGCCAAGCAACTGTTTAAAGCAGTTTAGTTCCTCCTGTTCGGCAAAGCCATACAAATCACAGGCGTTCTCCCGAATGCTGAGATAGGTATATAATCTGGCTTTCTCTCCCATGCGAATGGATGCACAGGTGTTCTGCGAGGTGTGGCAGGCATAGCCGACACCGCCGCAGTCAATCACAGCCAGCTCCTTTTCAATCAGAACAACATTTCCTTCTACATAATAAAACAAAGTGTGTTTCCTTTCCGTATGCGATTACCGCTTCCCCGTGCCGCCGTGTCCCGCATCCACTTCAAATCGCTGCAATCGCTGCCGGACGAGTTGAGAGCCTTCCGCATGGGCGTGACAAATTGCCAGAGCCAAGGCATCCGCCGCATCATCCGGTCGCGGCATTCGCGGTAAATGCAGTATCGTCTTGGTCATCTCCATAACCTGTCGTTTTTCTGCTCTGCCGTATCCAACAACCGATTGTTTGACCTGTGACGGCGTATATTCCGCCGGTGTGATGCCGCGCTCAGCACACGCCAGCAAAATAACGCCGCGCGCATGGGCAACCTGAATGCCGGTAGTAATATTCGTATTAAAGAACAGTTCCTCCACGGAAACCGCATCCGGATGAAAAGTATCCAACAACGTCAGCATATCCTCGTGGATTTCCTTCAGCCGTAAATGCATCGGAACATGCGGCTGCGTGGTAATCGCGCCATGGCGAATATGGGTAAATTTTCCGCGTTCATGCTGTACCAGTCCATATCCCACCGTGGCATAGCCCGGATCAATTCCCAGTATCAGCATGTGTACCTCCATGGCAGGTTATATATGAATTAGTGTACCACATTTTGAGCAAATTCACAAGAAATTCCCTATTCGTTCGACAGCGTTTGCCAGTTTGTTCCATTACTTTCCATATCCGGCAGCGTGAATACGCTGTGCTGCCAGCAAAACACCCATTTTGCCGGATGCATAGGTCAAGCCGCCCTGCATATAGCAGACATACGGTTCGCGCATCGGTGCATCGGCAGAGAGCTCAATCGAAGCACCCTGAACAAACGCACCGGCTGCCATAATAACCTGATCCTGATATCCCGGCATATCCCATGGAACCGGTGTGACAAAGGAATCCACCGGCGCTCCCGCCTGAATACCCTCACAGAAACGGCATAGCGGTTCTGGCTTGCCAAATGCAATCGTCTGAATGATGTCATGGCGCGGCTCCTCCGGCAGCGGATGCACTTCAAATCCCATCATCTGCATGACCTGTGCGCCAAACACAGCGGTTTTGATTGCCTGTGCGGTCGTATGCGGTGCCGTAAACAGGCCCTGATACAGCAGGCGATTCTGTCCCATGGTACAGCCGCATTCTGCGCCAATGCCCGGTGCAGTCAGACGGAACGAAGCATTTTCGACAAGATCTTTTCTACCTGCAATATAACCGCCGGTCGGTGCCAATCCGCCGCCCGGATTTTTAATCAACGAACCGGCGATAATATCCGCGCCAACCTGCGTCGGCTCCAGTTTTTCGACAAATTCGCCATAGCAGTTATCTACCATAATCACCGCATTTGGATTGACCGCGCGAACGGCCTGGCAAACCTCTCCGATCTGCTCACAGGACAGAGATTCGCGCACGCCATATCCTTTGCTTCGCTGGATGAATACGAGCTTGACATCTTCTGCCTTTGCTGCCTCTGCGATAGCAGGCACATCCGGCAGACCGTTTTTCATCTCAACCTGACGGTATCCAATGCCATACTGCTTCATGCTGCCTGCCATGTCACCGGTAATGGTATTCATCAGTGTGTCATATGCCGGACCGGTGGCTGACAGCACGACATCACCGGTCTTTACTGCGGAATACATCGCACAGCACAGGGCATGGGTGCCATTGACGAAGCCAATGCGCACGAGAGCTGCTTCTGTGCCGAAAATGTCAGCATAGATCTGATCCAAGGTGTCACGGCCCTTATCGTCATATCCATAGCCCGTCGTGCCGGCAAACATCGCCTCTGCAACACGATTCTTGGCAAACGCTGCCAACACCTTCTCGGTATTGTATTCACTGATTTCATCAATCGCATCGAAATACGGTCGAACTGCCTTCTCAGCATCTGCGCCAAGCTGGCGAATCTCTTCAGAAATATCCAAAAAACTCATAATTTTTTCTCCATCATTTGGTGCGGACAGCCTTCATCGTCGAAAATCTCATCGTAAGGCGTAAATCCGCTCTTTTTATAAAATTCTACTGCGCGGCACTGTGCACCGAGAATCACTCGTTTGGCACCCAGTGTCTTTGCTTTTTCACAGCACGCCTGCAAAATACGTGTACCGTTTCCACCGCCTCTGGCGGCTTTACAAACAGCTACACGGCCGACATGCATCACATGATCCCGCTCCCAGAACATCCGCGCTGTGCCAATGATCTTGCCAGCTGTTTGCAGTAAAACATGCCAGCTTTTTTTATCTAAATCATCAAATTCATCGCAAAAGCCCTGCTCCTGCATAAACACATCGCGTCGAATGCGCTGCGCCTGTACGGGTAATTGTCCGTGTGCACTCCATATGCACTGCATGTGTAACCTCTCCATCTCATCAAAAAGGACGGTGCATCACTGCATTCCGTCCTTTTTCTGTCATTTCCTCAGCCGTTGGCTGATTCTGTCTCCAACAGGCTTGTTCCATCTGGCAGCTGGAACCACGCATCATCCGGCGTCTTACTCTGGATATTGTCCAAAACAACACTGCGCACGAGGTCACCATCCTTTGTATAGTCCGCTTGAATCAACAAGCCGCTGACGGTGGACACCCAATACGTCAAGCTGTATCCATTGTCCGCCTGTACGGTGACATAAATACACGTTTCTCCATTGACTGTGCGCTGTCCGGCTGCAGTGATCGACTGTTTATCGGCAGACACGACAGTCTCATATGTCGGAATCATGCTGGTATCATCAGCAGAAATCGAGCCAGTCGATGCGGTGTACTGGGTCGTACTGCCGTTTCTCCACGCGTAATACAGATTGTCGCGGATCGCTACATAGTGATCCGCCGTTCCCTGTGCATTTTTATATTCTGTGACGGAAATACCATCACGCACATAGGTTGTCGCGTTGATTTTCTGCCAGTTTCCACTCCAATACAGGGTATTTGCCACAGACGCACTATAAGAACTCGGCCGTTTCATACTCGCAATGACCTGCTGTACATTATCTACCGTAATATTGGTATCCTTCATCTGGTAGCTTGTCTGTTCCTTGACAGCGGATACATCTGCACTGCCCGTTGGCAGCGTAATGGCATTACCCGGTCGTCCGGTCAGGCACACAGCGAGAATGATTGCCAAAAGCACAGCGCAAAGAAAGACAATCAAACCAATATGCTTGCGCTTTGGAGACTTTTCTCCCTGTGCTGGTGTTTTTTTTTCATCCATCTACGATTCTCCTATTACGGACGAAATTCATCCGGCATATCCGGCAGCTGGCCGAAATAGTGACGAATCATATGCACGATACGGCGAGAAGTCTGGCCATCGCCATACGGATTCACCGCATGTGCCATCTGATGATATTCGTTCTCATCGCGCAGCAGCGTGCAAGCCATAGAGTAAATAGTATCTTCATCTACACCAGCCAGACAAACCGTACCTGCCTCGATTGCCTCCGGGCGCTCTGTCTCTCGACGCAGCACAAGAACCGGTTTGCCAAGGCTCGGTGCCTCTTCCTGCAATCCGCCGGAATCCGTCATGACCATATAACTGCGGCCCATCAGGTTATGCATCTCATCGACAGCCAGCGGCTCAATCAGATGAATGCGTGCATGGCCGGACAGATATTTTGCGGCAGTCTCGCGCACATACGGGCTGAGATGAACTGGATAGACAATATCAATGTCATCAAAGTCATCTGCCAAACGGCGCAGCGCACACATGATATTTTCCATTGCTTCACCGTAGTTTTCCCGGCGATGCGCAGTGACAAGAATCACGCGGCGATTGCGATAATCCAAATGATTCAATGTGTCATCACGGAATACAAAATTCGGATTGACTGTCGAGTGAATGGCATCGACAACAGTGTTGCCGCACACGATAACGCCCTTTGTGATACCTTCCGCCGCCAAATTTTTGCGATTGCGCTCTGTCGGTGCGAAATGCAGCTCTGCAATTTGTCCGGTCAGCTTACGATTCATTTCCTCCGGAAATGGAGAATATTTATCGAAGGTGCGCAGACCAGCTTCGACATGTCCCACAGGAATCTTATGATAAAACGCAGCGAGTGCACCGGCAAATGTTGTTGATGTATCACCGTGCACCAAAACGATGTCCGGCTTTGCTTCATCCAGCACTTCATCTAATCCGACAAGCGATTTTGTCGTGATCGTTGCCAGTGTCTGGCGAGGCTGCATAATATCCAAATCATAATCCGCTTTCAAGTGAAAAATGTCCATCACCTGATCCAACATCTGACGATGCTGCGCCGTAACGCACACAATTGACTGTACGCCCTCGGTTCGCTCCAGCTCATGTACCAGCGGAGCCATTTTAATTGCCTCCGGTCGTGTACCAAAGACTGTCATTACTTTTATTGTCTTCATTGTCAAATCCTCCGCGATCACGATGATTGATCGGTATCTTGCGTCTGCTCTGCGATTTTCTGTTCCACTTGGCTTTCCTGCTGATTGAGTTCACGCAGCTTTTTTTCATGCATCTTCATCTTTCTGCGCTCCGCAGATAAATAAATGCCGCCGCCAACCACGCAGGTAATCAGCACAACCAGTACCATGACAATGGCACGATATTCGCCGGATGTCGTCAAAACAACAGCAAGCAAGCCCAGAATTGTTGAAATGATATATAAAATCGCAACCGTCTGCTTCTGATTAAATCCCATGTCAATTAATCTATGATGCACATGTCCGCGATCCGGGGAAAACGGACTGCGGCCAGACAGAATGCGGCGTGTAAACGCAAACGCCGTGTCAAAGATCGGCAGACCCAAAATCAGGAACGGAACGGCAAAGGAGATAATCGCATAAACCTTGAACATGCCCTGAATTGACAGTGTCGCCAGCATAAAGCCCAAAAAGGTAGAACCGGTATCTCCCATAAAGATGCTTGCCGGATTCAAATTGAACGGCATGAATCCCACGCAGGCACCCGCCAGTACAGCCAGCAGAATAGCAATCGGTACTTCTCCAATCAGCAGGGATACTGCCAGCATGGTCATGCACGCAATCGCAGAAACACCAACTGCCAAACCGTCCAAACCGTCGATCAGATTGACCGCATTGGTGATGGCAACGATCCAAATAATCGTAATTGGAATGGCCAATGCGCCGAACCTTACATAAAGTTCTCCACTGAACAGATTGGGATTAGTAATCAGCTCAATGCGCAGATTACCAAATACAACCGGAATGGCCGCCGCGATCAGCTGAATACCGAACTTAAATTTGGCACTCAACGCGTTTCTGTCATCAAAAATGCCCAAAACAACGATGATTGCCGAACCGATCAGAATAGTAAAATTCTGCATGTTCCACTGTCCGAGTACCAAGCTGACGATGACAAAACTAATATAAATCGCCAGACCCCCCAGACGCGGAATCGGTTTTTTGTGCATTCGGCGTGCATCCTTCGGCACATCAATAGCGCCGATGCGGTGTGCAAGTCGTTTGACTGGCGGCGTCAATGCGAAAGACAAAACGCCCGTCACAAAAAATGCCGCCAGTATCTTCAGCACAACCTGATATACTTCATCCATATAGTTATTTACCTCAAAATACAGCGTTCTCTTTTACTTCAGAAACTCTGCAACCGTTTCGCCAATACGCTGGCAAGCGATTTCAATGTTCTCTAAGCTCGGCATAGAGAAATTCAGGCGGAAACCGTTGGATACGCCGTTCTCATCGGTCAGGAAGGCATTGCCCGGCACGCAGGCAACCTTTTTCTTGGTGATCTCCTGGCACAGCTTAAATCCGTCATAGCCTTCCGGCAGTTCGCCCCAAATGAACAGACCACCGTTCGGATGTGTAAAGGTTACGCGCGGATCAACATATTTCTCCAGCGCCTTCAGCATGGCATCGCGCTTGATCTTGTGCAGCTCGCAGATTTCCTTGATATGTGCATCCAGATCATATTTGTCCAAATATTTGGATACCAGCATCTGGAAGTACATGTTGGTATGTACGTCGCTGACCTGCTTGCAGACAACCATACGATTGATGATTTCCTTGTTCGCCAGGCAGAAACCAATACGCATACCTGGAGACAGAACCTTCGAATAGGAACCGGCATATACAACGCGGCCTTCGGTATCCATCGACTTGATAGTCGCTACTGGCTCGCCCTCGTAGCGCAGCTCAAAGTACGGGTTGTCCTCCAAAATCAGTACATCATACTTCTTTGCCAATGCCAGCAACTGCTTGCGGCGTTCCAATGTCATAGTGCGGCCAGACGGATTTTGGAACGTCGGAATGACGTAAATAAACTTGACATTTGCTGTTGTGGACAGTACCTGCTCCAGCAGATCCATACGCATACCGTCATCATCCATCGGCACGCCCTTGAGCTGCGCACCAAAGCTGCGGAATGCATTGAGTGCGCCGATAAAACTCGGCTCTTCGCATACAATCACATCGCCCTTGTTAATCATGGTCTGTGTAAACAGGCTGATTGTCTGCTGTCCGCCAGTGGTGATGATAACATCATCGTCATCTGTACCTGTCTGATACTTCTCTCGCAGGCGCTTTTTTGTCTGCTCGCGCAGTGGAGTATAGCCTTCTGTCGTACCATATCCAAGAGTAGTGACAAATTCATTTGCAAAGATTTCATCGCCCACTTCCGCCATTTCCTTTACCGGATATGCACTGGAATCCGGCGAACCGGCGGAAAGTGCAATGACTTCCGGGTCAACCAAAACTTTAAAGATCTCACGAATAGCAGACGGCTTCATCGCCGCAATATGGTCAGCAATTTTATATTCCATCATAAACGCTCCTGTCAATGAATTTTAAATTTCGCAGCTTCTGTTAGACAAAAGAATACGCATATAAATGATTGTATCACAACCCTACGCATCTTGCAACCGCGCACACGTCTGGCTTTTGTTTTTTTCGTGCCGTTTTCATGATGTTGCACACAAATCTTTGTGTTTGCGTCGCGTATCTTTTTCAATTTATGTACGGTTTCCAATGTGTATTTGTGGTATACTATATTTATATTCTATACAAGGAGTTTACGCATGATTAATACTGTATTTAATTTTCTTGCTGCACACATCAGTGCATACGGTGCGGTGTTTATCGTTTCCATGATTCCGTTGATTGAGCTTCGCGGTTCCGTTATCGTCGGCACAGCCTTCGGTCTGCCTTGGTTCAACGTTTTGCTGCTCAGCATCGTCGGCAACATCTTGCCAATCCCATTCATCTTAATCTTTGGCAAGAAATTGATTGGTTGGATGAAAACGCTGCCCATGCTGTCCCGCCTGACCCATTGGTATGAAAAGCATTTGATGAACAAATCTGATACCATTCAGAAGGTTGCTTTTGTTGGCCTGTGGCTATTTGTCGGCGTTCCACTACCTGGCACCGGTGCATGGTCGGGTTCAGTCATTGCTTCCCTGTTGGACGTTCCGCCAAAGAAAGCATTTCCAGCCATTCTACTTGGTATTTTCACCGCCGGTATCATCATGACAGTTGCTTCGCGCGGTGTTGTTGGTCTGGCGCACCTGTTTGCTTGAGGAATTTTATATGCTGCAAGCAATAACCTCTTTCGATCTTTCCATTTTATCTGCGATCCAACAGCATTTACGCTGCGGGATGCTCGACGGAATCTTTCCTATTCTATCGCAGCTAAACAATGCCGGTTTCATTTGGATTATTCTCTCAATTTTTTTGCTGTGCAGAAAGAAAACGCGAACCGCGGGCATTTGCATGGTTGTTTGCTTGCTTGTCAATCTGGCGCTTGGCGAAGGTTTGCTCAAGCATCTGTTCAACCGCACGCGGCCATTTGTCGAACAACCGATTGCCGACATGCTTATCACCTTGCCGACTACATCTTCTTTTCCATCCGGACATACGTCTTCTTCGTTTGCCGCGGCAACCGCTCTGCTCCGCAACAATCAGATGGCAGGTATTGCGGCGTATGTGCCCGCTGTTCTTATTTCATTCTCCCGCTTGTATTTATATTTGCACTATCCAACCGATGTGTTGGCAGGCGCAATTCTCGGATTTTGTGTCGGTTGGTTTGTGACACCAATCGTTCAAAACAGGATGAAACAAAAAAATTGATAGCATATGCTTTTGCTGTCACATGCACTGTCTGATACGGCAGTGCATTTTTCTTGATTACATAACAGGAGGTCTTTCATGGAAGCTGTTCAATCCAATCCACTGAAAACAGAAAAAATCAGTAAGCTGCTGCGCACTTTCGCTATTCCAAGCATCATTGCGATGCTGGTCAGCGCTCTGTACAATATTGTCGATCAAGTCTTTATCGGCTGGAGCATCGGCGCGCTCGGTAACGCAGCGACAAACGTAGCCTTTCCACTCACAACCATTTGCATTGCAATCGCACTGATGTTTGGCATCGGCGGTGCTTCTGCCTTCAACCTGACGATGGGAGAAGGTGACAGCAAACGCGCCGCCTTTTATGTCGGCAATGCCATTTCTATGCTTGTGATTTGCGGCGTGATTCTGTGCCTTGTCGCTCATCTATTTTTGACGCCGATGCTGCGATTTTTCGGATCAACAGAAGATATTCTGGGCTATGCGAGAACATATACAGCAATTACATCCTTCGGCTTTCCGTTTCTGATCTTGGCTACCGGCGGTGGACATTTGATTCGCGCAGACGGCAGTCCGCGCTTCACCATGACATGCAATCTGGTCGGCGCTGTCATCAACTTAATCTTAGATCCTATTTTTATTTTTGGTCTGCATTGGGGCATGGCAGGTGCTGCTTTGGCAACGATTATCGGTCAAATTGTCTCCGCTATTTTAGCTGTCCGCTATTTGATGCACTATAAAACTGTTCGTCTCACGCGCCAGCATTTTCGTCCTCGCAAGGACTATGTATGCCGTGTCGCCGCGCTGGGTGCCGCACAGAGCTTCAACCAGATTGCCATGACTATCGTGCAGATTGCCTTGAACAAATCCTTGACGCATTACGGTGCTATGTCCATATACGGTGAAGAAATTCCGCTGGCATGTGCTGGCATTATTACCAAGGTCAATCAGATCTTTTTCTCTGTCATCATTGGTTTATCTCAGTCTGTCCAGCCGATCGCCAGTTTCAACTATGGTGCACAGCAATATGCTCGTGTCCGTAAAGTATATCGTCTCGCCGTGCGGTATGGTTTTGTCATTTCTATTGCATCATTTATTGTGTTCCAATTGTTTCCTCGGCAGATTACCTCTCTGTTCGGTTCCGGCGATGCATTGTATTTTGAATTTGCTATTTCCTATTTCCGCGTTTTCTTTTTCTGTACATTTTTAAATTGCTTACAACCGATTTCTTCTACCTTCTTTACAGCCATCGGTCAGCCAATCAAGGGTTTGTTTTTGTCAATGACACGACAGATTCTCTTTCTCTTGCCTCTCATTTTGATTTTACCGCTATTTTTCGGCATGGATGGCATTTTATATTCCGGTCCCATTGCGGACGGTGTAGCCGCCGTTGTCAGCGTTTTTATGATTCGCAGAGAGATGCAGGATATGCGGCGCAGAGAACGCTCTGTTCCATCTTAATTTCTACTAAACCTAAGAGCAAAAAATCCGTGAGTAGTCACTCACGGATTTTTTATGTTCTTGTTATTTTAATTCTTATGATAGAGGCGAGAATCCTCTTCATATTTCGGTTCACAAGTCAAATACATACCCAGACGGCTGCAAATCTGTTCATCCACGCTGGACAACAAAACCGTACAATGTGCATCACAACCGCGCAGTTCCGGTAGCTTCTCCATGGCCTGACGAGCCAATGCATTATCCTCTGCCGATGCCGACAGCGCAATCAGCACTTCATCTGTATGTAAGCGCGGGTTTTTGCTTCCCAAATACGCTGTTTTGAGATCCTGAATCGGCTGAATGGCCTTTGGAGATACCAAATCAATAGTTTCATCAATGCCTGTCAAATGTTTAAGTGCATTGAGCAAAGCACCAGCCATCGGGCCTAACAGTTCACTGGTTTTTCCGGTCACAATGGTTCCATCCGGCAATTCAATTGCTGCGCTAGGGCCATCGGTGTTTTCCTCTTTTTTCAACGCCGCATTGCGCACGGCACGATCCTGTACACTGATACCAGCCTGATTCATCAGCAGTTCCAGCTTACTCAAGCTGTCTTTCGTGGTACCATATCGTTTTTTATCGCACAGACACTTGTAATATCTGCGGATAATTTCTTGTTCCGATGCTCTGCGACACGCTTCATCATCCACGATACAGTTGCCTGCCATATTGACACCCATATCTGTCGGAGACTGATATGGACTTTTACCGGCAATTAACTCAAACATGGCACGAACAACCGGGAAAATTTCAATATCTCGGTTATAATTCACGGTAGTTTTTCCATATGCATCCAGATGGAATGGGTCAATCATATTGACATCATTCAAGTCAGCCGTTGCTGCTTCGTATGCCAAATTAACCGGATGCTTGAGCGGCAGATTCCAGATTGGAAACGTCTCAAATTTCGCATAACCAGCCTTTATGCCGCGCTTATATTCATGATACAGTTGTGAAAGACAGGTTGCCATCTTGCCGCTTCCCGGGCCTGGTGCAGTGATAACGACAAGCGGGCGTTCGGTCTCAATATAGTCATTTTTACCATAGCCTTCATCGCTGACAATATGTGCAACATCACTCGGATAGCCCGGAATGGAATAGTGACAATACGACTTAATTCCCAATTTTTGTAATTTTTCACGGAATCGCACAGCAGATGGCTGAGAAGCATATCTTGTCAGGCACACACTGCCGACATATAATCCCACATTCTGAAACTCATCAATTAAACGCAGAACATCCAAATCATAAGAAATACCATAGTCGCCACGAATTTTATTGGTCTCAATATCCTCCGCATTGATGACGATGACAATTTCAGCTTGATCTTTCAGCTGCAACAGCATTTGCAGCTTAGAATCCGGCTGAAATCCTGGCAAAACACGCGATGCATGATAATCATCAAACAATTTCCCGCCAAATTCCAAATACAACTTATTGTCGAACTTTGCAATTCGTTCCCGAATATGTTCAGACTGCATGTTTAAATACTTGTCATTATCAAAACCAATCTTCATAAAACACTTTCCTCTTCGCAGAATATTCTTCATATAAAATATTAGTATAGACCCAAAACAAAGTCAATAACACGAGAAAATTTTTTTGTAATTTTTCCCGAATTCAAACAAAAAATCAGGTTGAACACACATCCAACCTGATAAAAGATAAAATCAGCTCAAAATTTCCAGTAGAACTTTGATAAAGAAAATAACAATAACAACAATCGTAAGTAGTTTCACGGATTTCGCACCGCCACGGTCAAAAAACTTTGTGCCAATATAGTTTCCCGCAATATTAAAAACACCGGCAATAATACCTAACGGCAATATAACCTTTGCATTGAGAAGGAAAATAACCAATGCTGATATATTGGTGGTCAAATTGATCACTTTGGTCGTGCCATTTGCTTTTTTTAGATCCATATGCGCCAGAGCTGTCAAGAAAAGAATCAAAAAAGTTCCCGTACCCGGACCATAAAAGCCATCATATACACCTACACTCAATGCAATCAACATACTGTACATAGTTGTACGCATTTGTGAATACGGTGTCTTATCATCTGCAAATGAACGTGGTCTTGTGACATAAA
Organism: Anaerotignum sp.; assembly: GCA_963620595.1. Taxonomy (GTDB): domain Bacteria; phylum Bacillota; class Clostridia; order Oscillospirales; family Butyricicoccaceae; genus Butyricicoccus_A. Next base: position 33,122 of record CAVFAY010000028.1, read on the forward strand.
AAGCAGTCAATGGCAAAATAATCAACATTAAAATCTTAAAATAGTAATCATCTACAACCAATGCCAGATTCGCGCCACAAGAGGATCCGATGAAAGCCGATACAATACAAAATCCAACCAATTCCCATGGGATATAACCACTTTTTGCATACTGATAAGTAGCAATAGAAGTTCCCATCGTAGAGCTCATCTTATTGGTAGCGATTGCATTGTGTACCGGCAATCCAGCAAGCATATAGGCCGGTAAAGAAATCAAACCACCACCGCCAGCTACCGCATCTACAAATCCGGCTAAAAACACCAGCGGACAAATAATTAAATATGTCACCATTATCCTCCCGAGATATATTTTCATAAAAAAACGGAACTGAAAAAATCAGTTCCGTTTTTCGTGTAGGCATCGACTTATCTTCCCGGGCCGTCACCAGCCAAGTATTGTCAGCGTA
>CAVFAY010000029.1:0-33343 GCA_963620595.1 Anaerotignum sp.
CCGGGAAGATAAGTCGATGCCTACACAGATAGCCGGAATTCATTTTGGATTCCGGCTTTTTAATATACAAATGAGTTCGCAAAAAATGTCTTGTTCTTAAAGTTAAAAAATTGGTAAAATAACAAATCGCAATTCCTTTTGTTTTGTCAAACATCATGCCGGATGCACTGCCATTGGTAATTTGTATCTTATCTACACTGTTGTGGACACGTATTGTGTCAAAATTTGCAAACAAGGCAAGTACGGCAACGTTGAGTCGTGTAACTAGTGTTGTCTTGATAATTTTGGGTGTAGCAATTCTACTGTTCCATATCATCTGATGAATTAATCGCAGGAAACAATGCACAGACAAACATGAAATGAATAATAATGCATGAAAACTTGCAATCGTTTTTATTTCAACAAGTGACTTCCAAGTATTACAAGATTTTTAAAGAATGGCTGCGTATTTTTTTCGGAATTTTTTATGAATCATACTTTAGAAGTATTGCTGTTTTGTCGAATTTCTGGTATCATTATACATTATATATACGATATCATGAACGGAAACATGGTATTTCAATTCTAAAAGAAAGGTTTATTAAAATGAAAGAAAAAAAGAAACTGTCTCTCGCGATGCAGATTTTCATTGCACTGGTTCTTGCAATTATTGTAGGTCTATTGCTTGGAAATCATGCAGATTTTGCGTCAGCATACATTAATCCGTTCGGCACGATTTTCCTAAATCTGTTGAAATTTATCGTCGTGCCGATTGTGCTGTTCTCGATTATGAGCGGTATCATTTCGATGTCTGATATCCGAAAAGTCGGCTCAATTGGTCTGAAAACTGTTGTATATTACTTGTGCACGACTGCGTTTGCAATTACGATCGGTCTGATTGGCGGCAATCTGTTTCAAGGTTTGTTTCCAGTTATTGCAACGACAGATCTAAGCTATGAAGCAACAGAGACTACATCCTTTATGGATACGCTAGTCAATATTTTCCCATCAAATTTTATTGATCCACTGTATTCTGCCAGCATGTTGCAGGTCATCGTTATGGCAATTCTGATTGGTTTTGCTATTATTCTGGTAGGTAAGGAAGCACAGCCGGTTATCACTGGCATTAACAGCTTGAATGCCGTTTTCATGAAATGTATGGAAATGATTTTGAAGCTGTCTCCGATTGGTGTGTTCTGCCTGCTATGTCCGGTTATTGCGGAAAATGGTGCCACGATTATTGGATCCTTGGCTATGGTACTGTTGACAGCATACATTTGTTATATTGTACATGCAGTAGTTGTATATTCTATCGCAGTAAAGACAATGGGCGGCATGAGCCCAGTTAAATTCTTTAAGGGTATGCTTCCGGCAATTATGTTCGCGTTCTCTAGTGCCTCTTCTGTTGGCACACTGCCGATTAATATGGAGTGCACGCAGGAGCTGGGCGCATCGAAGGAAGTATCTTCGTTTGTTCTGCCGCTCGGCGCAACCATCAATATGGACGGTACAGCGATTTATCAGGGTGTCTGTGCAATTTTTATTGCAGCTTGCTATGGCATTCATTTGACGTTCCCGCAGATGATTACCATCGTACTGACCGCAACGCTGGCGTCTATTGGCACAGCTGGTGTACCGGGTGCAGGTATGGTTATGCTGACCATGGTATTGACCTCCGTTGGTTTGCCGGTAGAAGGTGTTGCTCTGGTTGCTGGTGTAGACCGTATCTTTGATATGGGTCGTACAACCGTCAATATCACTGGCGATGCTTCTTGCACGATTATAGTTTCTAATCTGGAAAAGAAGAAGGAAGCAAGAAGAAATAACAACAAATAAAATGATTCGCATATAAAAATAGCCTTTCTGATCTCGTCAGAGTCAGAAAGGCTATTTTTTTACCATTGTTCGTTGGGGTATTGTAAGTTCCAATCTTTTCGCAGTTTTGTCATAATATCCATGACATCTTTAGAATACGGGAGACACATCGCAGAAGTGTCTCCACTTGATACAGCGTGTTCCATATCCGTCATTTCATAATAGAGAGCATGTTGAGTTTCTCCACAAGCAATTTCTGTTCGTTCACCGGTTTCGGCATCGACAAATATCGCTTTATCAGCTCTTGGAAATTCCATGATTTCAATATAACTGGTTTCACAGCTAATCATTGCTCGTTTCGGCTGCTTGGAATGCATCGATAAAGCAACAGTCGCCATTTGACCGGATGGGTTTTGAAGCAAAATTGTTGCCTGCTCATCAGAGCCGGTCGGAGAAGGCTTCCATTGGCTGAGAATTTGAGTAGGATTCTCGTCCATAAAGCTGCGCACGATAGACAGAGCATAGACGCCAATATCCAGCAAGGCACCACCAGCCAGATTCAAATTAAAGAACCGATTTTTCATGTTGTATTCTTTAAAACTGCCAAAATTGACAGTAATCATTTGGACATTTCCAAATTTTTCGCTATGAACCATATCCCATAGTTTTTTATATAGCGGCATGTGCCAAATTGTCATCGCTTCTGCCAAGACCAAATGATTTTGCTCGGCAAGCTGTGCCATTTCATCCAGTTCGCGGCTGTTTAGCGTGATAGATTTTTCCACGAGCAGGTGCTTGCCGTGTTCTAGTGCCTGCTTCATAAATGCATAATGCGTGTTGTGCGGGCTGGTAATGTAGATAATGTCTACCGCATCGTCTGCAAACATGTCGTCAATGCAGTCGTAAACTTTGTGTACACCGTATTTTTCGGCAAATTTCACCGCTTTTTCATGCGTGCGGTTGCCGACAGCATATAAGGATTTGCCCATTTTTTGTAAGGCTTGTGCCATTTCGTTGGCAATGACGCCTGTTCCCAAAACGGCCCAGTTGAGAGAATTGTTCATAAAGAGACCTCGAATTTTTATCATGCTGTTTTTCTCTACTGTCTTTTTGTAAGAATAGCATGAGTATTATTATGTTTATTATACAGGAAAAAGTGGATTAGGAAAAGGCTATACTTTAAGAACAGTTACTTTGTTTACATGTCATAGGGGACACCTCTTGCGTGGTTGTGTTTGTCGTTAAAATTATACGATATAAATGATTAAAATACAACGGGATATCGAAGTATAATTTACGAAAAAAGCAAGTAAAGAGGTGAACAGCATGAAAGATATTCTGTCAGCAATAACGAAATATCGAGAAGAACGAGGCTGGTCAGAGTATCAGCTTGCAGAACAATCTGGGCTGCCGCAGTCTACGATTTCTTCTTGGTATCGGAAGAATATGATACCTACTGTTTCATCTCTAGATAAAATCTGCACAGCATTTGGGATCACATTGTCTCAATTGTTTGCCGAAGAAGATATGATGCTTTCAGTGACGGAATCTCAGAAGAAATTGCTAGAATGCTGGGCTAAATTGAATATAGAACAACAAGATGCTGTATTGAATTTGATAAAAACGATGTAATGTAAAAACCGCTCTATATCATCAGAAAATCTGTGATATAGAGCGATTTTGTTCTGTTTTAGTTTATTTTTGTGTTAAAAGCGCGACGGATTCTATATGAAAAGTTCGTGGAAAGAGATCGTATACTTTATACCTTTTCAACTGATACCCCTGTTCACCGAGCAGTTTAACATCACGGGCAAGGGTGGCAGGATCGCAGGAGACGTACACAACGCGTTCCGGAGCCATCACACCGATAGCATCAATCGTTGCCTGATCCATGCCCTTGCGCGGCGGGTCAACGACAATGACATCCGGTCGAGTGCCCTCTTCAGCAAGATGAGTTGCCGCCTGACCGGCATCGGCACAAATGAACCGCGCATTAGTGATGTAGTTGAGTTTGGCATTCTGTTTGGCATTTTCCACTGCCTGCGGAACAATCTCTGCGCCAATCACTTCCTTTGCGCTGTGCGCCAGAGCAAGAGTAATGGTGCCTGCACCGCAATAAAGATCCAGAGCCGTTTTGGTCTGGTCAAGCTCTGCATATTGCAGAGCGGCCTCATAGAGTTTTTCTGCCTGCGCACGATTGACCTGATAGAAAGCGGCAGGAGAGAGCTGAAAACGATTGCCGCACAGAACATCTTCCAATGTGTCATTGCCCCATAGAGTAATGTAGCGGTCGCCCAAAATGGCATTGCCGGTTTTTTTATTGATGTTCAGAACAATACCACACAGACCGGGAACTGCCTGACGAGCCGCTTGAATCAGTTCACCGACAGCGGGAAGTTTGGCAGATTTGGTCACGATACACAGCAAAACCTGTCCGGTAGCAAAGCCGGAACGCACATACACATGACGAATCAAACCGTTATGGGTGTTTTCATTGTATGGTGCAACATGATATTCTGTCATCCAGTCGCGCACGCATTTGACCAAATTGTCTGCCAGCTCAGTCTGAATCAGACAATGCTCCATGGGAATAATATCATGGCTGCGGGCACGATAAAAACCGGTGATAATCGTATCGTCTTTCATGCCGACCGGATATTGCGCCTTATTGCGATAATGATAGATAGAATCCGAACCGCAGACTGCTTCCGGCTCCATGACAATGCCGCCAATGCGCTGCATGGCATCCTGTACTTTCTTGGATTTTGCGCGCAGTTCTTCGTCGTAAGAGATGTGCCAATAGCAGCATCCGCCGCACTTGGAGGCGTGAGGACATTCCGGCTCGATCCGATGTTTAGATTTGATAAAAATGCGTTCAATGCGTCCAAATGCATAATTTTTTGCAATTTTTACGATGCGAATATCGCATTGGTCACCGACTGCGCCGCCGGGCACAAAGACAACCATATCGTGAATACGAGCAATTGAAGATCCATCGCCTGCATATGCAATGATTTCTGCTCGATAGATTTTATTCTTTTCCATACATGTTCTCCTGCTGATAGGATAGATTCTTGCTGTTATTATATCATGAATCAAATCCTTTGTCATTGCTCCGAACAAAAAAGAACAGCCGGTCTATTTGCCGACTGTTCTGAAAGTTATGGAACGATCTCTATAGAAGATTTGATGTTGAGGACACAAAAATCCTCATACGTGTATAACGGATATGTATGGATGTATTTGAACCGTTTGAGAGCTGTCAACACGACAAATAATACGATACCGAGCAGCCAGAAAAAGATATGACATAAAGAGGTTTGCAATACATACTGCACATGTATCATATGTACGCAATAAAAGATTTGCATCAGCTCCAAGAAGATAAAGCCAGCAAGGGAAAAACAAATGCAAAATGTCAGGCAAAAGAAATAATTGACGGAACCATATCGGGCTTTTGTGTGAAAACAGAAAATACTGACTGCCAACAAGCAGAAAAAGAATCCGCCATATCCATGGACGATTGCATCATAGATAAAAAATCGAAAATTCAAAGATAAGACCTGTCCAAAGATATAGCTGCTCAAGATAAACAGATAATAGGAAAACAGCATAAAATATCCCGGACGAAACGGATGAATGCGCTGTATGATATATGGAATTACCAGCCAGATCAGGGTTAGAATAGACAATAAGCAATGCGTTACATTCACGGTAAACAAATAATATACAGCAAGCGCGATGCTGAGCGGCCCGCAAAGCATGAGGAAAATACAGTTGATGCGGCTAAAGAGTCGTTGTCGCTCTTTCATAAAATGCGCTCCTTTCTGCAAAGATAATGGAATATTGCTCATTATATCACACAGCGACATAAATAGATATACATTTTGAAAAATATACATAATAAGATCTGAAAATGCGGAGAAATTACGATTTGGTGACACAAAATTCACGTTTTTTTCAGAATTAGAACCATAGACAACGCCATAGTGGCATGATACAATAAAAACGATAATTCTTAAATAAAACTTGGGTAAAAAGAAACGGAAAGGAGAAAACGGTATTCTGTGGGGTCAACATATATAAAAAAGCTGCTGGCGCATGTGGTGCGTCTTTGTGCCTCTTGGGGAATTGCGGTGCTGTGCTTTGATGGCATTGCTTGGCTGGGAATAAGGTACCACTGGCTGTATTCTTTGGTACAGAAGTACAGCACATGGTTGTTTGTAATTCTGATGTATTTGATTCTATACGAGGCATATCAGAATTTTGGAAGTTGGAAACGTAAAGATATTCTGTGGGAACGCTTTGCCGTTGCACCGGAAAATTTTTCACAGATGTTGCTGGATGACGCAGAGAATATCATGCTGGTACGGGACGATCGGAAGAAAAAGATTAGAACCTATCGCAATCTGATCAGCGGAGATTTGATTGTCACAACATATGATGTGACGCTGCGCAAACAGAAGAATCGGCGCAATGTACATTTTTTGCTGTGTGCGCTGACAGCAGTGGCATTGACCATTGGTCTGCAAGCGGTGCCGCGTATCAGCAATTGGAATCAGAAAATCGGTGCTGTGGAGCTTGCGTATGGCTATGATGTGTCGAATGGACTGCCTGGCGTACAAATCTATTGGAAAGAATTGATGTCGGATTTGCCTAGTTTGCCGGACTTGACCAGTTTGCAATTGGAAAGCAAACGGTATGTTTTGCCTGCATCCGGCGTCCGTAAGCTGACAGAAGAAGATATTGAGGGAATGGATCAAGAAACCATTCAGTTGGCAATCAATGAAATTTATGCGAAAAATGGCTATGATTTTACTCCTAAGCCTTCGATACGGGAATATTTCTTGCAAAAAAGCTGGTATCATCCTACCGTATCGACTGCGGATGAGGCACAAGCAAATTTTTCTGATGTGGAGAAATATAACGTGGATTTTCTCGCACAGCATAGAACGTGACAACATAAAGGGGATAAACAATGAGCAGTATTACATTTACGATGCTGGGTCTGTCCGGTACGGGAAAGACGCATGCATGCAAATCGCTTTTTTATATGATGGAGCGAGACAAATCCGATCATAAGGTTTACCTGACAGCAACCGGAAAAACCGTACAGGAAAAGCTGCAAAACACACATTTCATTCGCAATTATGCGCCGGAAACGCGGGATCAGTTTACCTGCTCCGGCACGGAAGGTGTGTGGGAGTTGCCGCTTGCGCTGTGTGTTGGTTATCGGCAGGGATTGCCGACATGGCCGATTTTGAACGCGCCAATTCGTGACTATGCGGGTGGTATTGTAAAGACCATCGCAAGTGGTATGCGCGATGATGTCGATTATGAGCGCAGAATGAATGCAGAAAATCTAATGAACGCGATTTTGAGTTCGGATGTTTTGATGCTGCTGGCAGATGCCAACATTCTTTCCGAGCAAGCTGGGCCGAATGGCTCTTTGGATAAGATTGAAGAGGCACTTGCCAGAGATATTGACGATATTTTCATGAGCTATGTGGAAACCGAAGATAGCGAGTTCACGCGGCGGCAGCGCACGGTGATTCTGATGCTGACAAAATGTGATTCCAATTTGATACCGGAAGATCTCGCGGCAGATGATTTTCAAGGATTGATGGCGCGTGCCGCAACGGTGTTTAGCCCCATTGTGCGTGTGTGTGAACAAAATAACTGGCCGTTTGCCATTGTACCGACGTCTGCTTGCGGCAATGGAAATTCTTATACCCGGCGGGAGGATTTTGGCAGATATGAATCCGCGCTTGACCCCAATTGCGGTATGCAGCCGTATGGGTTTGATTTGGCATTTTTATACGGATTGATGTCTGAATTACAGTACCGCGCGACGAATAAAATAGATGACAGCGCAGAAACACACAGAACAGAGGAACTCAATCGAGAACAGCGTGCCGCTGTGGATAAAATCAGCCGTAAAGAACAGGAAGCCAAATGGAAGCTGTATCGAGAAACGGCGCAGTATTTGCAGGACCATCTCGAACATCTGCTCAATGCACCCAATGGCAGTTACATTCTGCACGAACGCTCTAATCCGTTTTTTGAGCGTTCATATGAAAACGGGCTGGAGCCGCACAATCAAGATGATTTGATGACCACGGTGCGCGATGTCACATCCAAGGTCAAATCATGGTTTCACTTGTGAGAGAAGGGACGCAAATCTATGAAATGGTATACGGTGTTTAACAGCCGAACAAAATTTTCGGACTACCGAAACATGGCGCCGCTTCCGCAGATGTCGGAGCAGGCCATGCAGTGTTTTCGTCAAAAACGATTGGAAGCACAAAATGGCAGTATCAATCGAACCGTCTATGCTGTCGTGACGGCAAATGATGTGCTGCTGTTCCGCATTTTGCTGACAGGGCAACAGGATCAGTACGGTAGAGATATTCGGTGCGCAGAGGGCTTGTATGGTTCGTGTATTGATATGCGCAGAGAGTGGGAAACCGTGGTCACGCTTGCAACAGGACTGTGGAATAAGCCGGACAGTTGGTATACACAGGTAGTACAGGACGAACACGTTGCCATGCTGGCGCCGGAACAAGCGATACAGTCTGTCATGAATTTTGTGCCGGATGCTTTGCCAGGAACTATATCACTGCGTGATATGATTGCAAAGTCAGATACCATTTGTTGCTTTACAATAGGACAAAACGGCATCCAACTCACAAAGCCGCTGACATATCACGGAAGAACAGTTTGGAAGCCGGCGCAGAAGCAGCAGGAGTATAAGATTATCTGTCATATCGAAAAGACGGACAGACAGACGTGGATGGAAGCAGTAGACTGCAAGCATGAAAAACAGAGCATGGTGCGCAGTGAGTGCATTGCGATGACGCAAAACGGATATCCGGTCAAAAAAATGCAGCAGGCGGCGCAGACGCTGTGCAATTACATGGAAGAACAGGGATGGAGGGAAGCACCATGACCAATCAAGCAGAAGGCAGCTTCTTCCGCTTTGATTCCAAATCTAAAATGACTTGGATGCAGGATAGAGAGCGCACAGGACTGCATGATTTGCTGACACGGGCAGATTGCCACGGTGGAGAAAACGATATATTTTTTCTATGCTTGAAAGAAAAAAATATTTTTGCGCGCGTGGAACGGGATGATAAAACAGAAAAACTGTATTTTCTGGGCATGGCGTTTGATGCTGCACAGCGACATATTTGGTATTATCTGCCGGAGCTGATTGCAGTTATTGTCAAGATGTTCCAGACTTCGGATTATGCGGCTTATTTTGCTTCGGAAAAATCCTTTTCTTGGGATTTAGAAGGGGAACGGACGCAGGAGATTTTACGCGGGGCGCGGCAGCAAGAGAAAGCTTTGATGCAAGCGGTTGATCTGTGCGTGGAAGAAAATAAAGATATATTAGAACCACATTCCGTCGCTTTTTGTGGTATTGAGTCAAAACTGTACGAAGCGGATGGTATTGTATTTTATCCGTATGCGCATAAAAAATCCATGAAAACTTTGCCTGTCACATTTAAACGAACAAAAGAGACGGCGCTGTATCTAAAACCGCCTAAGGTATTCCGTGCATGGACACTGACTGACAGGCAGGATAAAATCAAGATTTCCAACATTCGGGAGTCACAAAGCTGGAACAGCTTGTACCAGCGCATACAGACGGAGTGGAATGCAGATTTATTTGAACAAGAAGAATAAATATATAACGAAGCCCGCAGCCAAAGGAGAACTGGCTGCGGGCTTTTTGGAATAGAGAATTAGATATGGATGTTAGTGAATTTAAGAATTACTTTGTGTGATGTGTGTTCCCCGTGCGACCAGAGAAAGGATGTCAGCCGCACGAGGAATGCAATAAGGAGAGTTAAAAATAAGGTAGGTATAGGTGAAATTAAGCGAAATTGTGAGGTTATGTGATTGTCAGAGGATTCTGCGATTACAGCAGTTCCTTCATCACTTCATAGGTTCCCTTTGCATCGATCTCATCAAGATAAGAAACGACTGCCTGCTCGAAGCCCGGGATCTCTGTCAGATCCTGATCCCAGAAGTCAGTGTTGGTCATGACAGCATGTGCCAGCGTTGCATTGTCATCATCCTTGTGCTCTGCATAGAATGCCAGAATGCTCGAATCGTCCTTGATGATGTATTCGTTGCCTTCACGCTTGCCGATCAGACCCTCATTTTCGAGGCGAGTGCCATGATAGAAAGCAATGTAGAATGCAAACGAAGCAGTGATGCACTTCGGCAGCGTGCCAGTGTTCTTTACATATCCGAGGAAGGACGGCATAACGCGCGCCTTCCACTTAGAAGTAGAGTTCAGCGAGATTGCCAGCAGGGCATGATCGATGAACGGGTTCTTGAAGCGCTCGGAAACAGAATGAGCAAAATCCTTCAGTTCATCTTCCGGCAGAGTCAGCGTCGGAATGATTTCATCATATATGGTCTTGTTCATAAAGCCACAGATGACGTCGTCATGCATACAATCGCGGACAATATCCTGACCTGCGAGATATGCGCCGAGTACCATAGAGGTGTGTGCACCGTTCAGAATGCGAACCTTGCGCTGCTTGTACGGCTTGTGATTGTCGGTAATCAGAACCGGCAGGCCAGCCTTTGCAAACGGAATCTCGTCATGGATGGACTGCGGACCTTCGATGACCCAGAAGCCAAAGATTTCGCCGGTGTCCAGTACCTGATCGATATAGCCGTTCTCTTCGTTGATCTTGTCAGCCTCTGCACGCGGATAGCCGGTTACAATGCGGTCTACCAGGGTGGAGCAGAAGGTGTTTTCCTTCTCAATCCACTGGATGAAGTCCTCGCCCAGATTCCACTGACGAGCATAGCGCATGACACACTTCTCAAGCTCCTTGCCGTTGTCATCAATCAGCTCGCAAGCAAGAATGATGAAGCCCTTGCCCGGCTGGGTGCCGAACTTCTGGAAACGACGATACAGGAACTGGGTCAGCTTTGCCGGATAGGTGGACGGCGGAGTCTCGGTGAACTGGCAGGACTCATCATATGCGATACCAGCTTCGGTGGTGTTGCAGGTGATGAAGCGCAACTCCGGATTGTCGGCACATGCCATTACAGCTTCGTAATCTGTATAGCTGTTCAGGCAGTGGCTCACACAAGAAATCACGCGCTTCTGATTGACCTCCTTGCCGTTCTCGAAACCGCGCAGGTACAGTGTGTACAGACCGTCCTGATCGTTGATAACCTTTGCAAGATCAAATGCTCCCGGTGGGGTAGCGATTGGCTGTACCAGAACAACCTTGGAGTTAAAGCCTGCGTGCTCGTTCATCATGTCGATGAAGTAATCAACAAATGCACGCATGAAATTGCCTTCGCCGAACTGCAAAATGCGTTCCGGCGCATGTTCCAGTACATATCCGTCATAGCCGGATTCTTTCAATGTCTGATAAGACAGATGCTTCATGATAATATCCTCTCTTTCTGTATTCTTCGTTCTTACAGGGTGACGCCCTGCTTAAAGATTGCCATATCATGGAATCCAGCCTGCTCAGATTTTACCGGGTTGCCGGAAGCGACTTCCATGACATAATCAAACAATTGTGCACTGAGCTGCTCTAATGTCGTATCTTCTGTCAGCACGCCGCAGTTGAAGTCAATCCAATTGTTCTTCTTGGATGCCAGTGCAGAGTTGCTGGAGATTTTCATTGTCGGAACAGGGGAGGCAAACGGGGTACCGCGACCTGTTGTAAACAGGACGATGTGTGCGCCGGCAGCAGCAAGTGCAGTCGAAGCGACCAAATCATTTCCAGGTGCACTGAGCAGATTGAGACCGTGGGTTGTTACGCGCTCGCCATAGGACAGAACATCGACAACCGGTGCGCTGCCGGACTTCTGCGTACAACCGAGAGACTTGTCTTCCAAGGTAGAGATACCGCCCTTTTTATTGCCAGGAGACGGATTCTCGTAAATGGTCTGATCGTGTCGCTTGAAATAATTCTTGAAATTATTGATGAGATCGACGGTTTCGGAGAAAATCTTCTCGTTTTCGCAGCGATTCATCAAAATTGTCTCAGCACCGAACATTTCCGGTACTTCAGTCAGGATGGTTGTACCGCCCTTAGAGATGAGCAGGTCGGAAAAGCCACCGACAGTCGGATTGGCCGTGATGCCGGACAGACCGTCTGAGCCGCCGCACTTCATGCCAATGACCAGCTCGCAGCAGCTGACTGGTTCACGAGTAAAACCGTCTGCATACTGTACCAACTCCTCGATGAGTTGGAGTGCATCTTCGATTTCGTCCTCAGATTCCTGACAGACAAGAAACTTGACGCGCTTTTCATCGTAATCACCAATGTACGGCTTGAGAACATCGATGTTGCTGTTCTCGCAGCCGAGACCTAGGACGAGTACGCCGCCAGCGTTCGGATGCTGAATCAGGTCTGCGAGAATCTTTCTGGTATTCTCCTGATCGTCGCCCATCTGCGAGCAGCCATACGGATGCGGAAAAGCGGCGATGCTGTCGATGTGATCGGTCTTGAGAGCCTGTGCGCGACGCTCAATGGCACCGGCAACATTATTTACGCAGCCGACCGTTGGGATAATCCAGATCTCGTTGCGCACACCTACCTTGCCGTTTTCGCGGCGATAGCCCTGAAAATACAGTTCATTCGTCGGTGTCACCGGCATACCGTTGGGTTCGTAGGTATACGTCAGGAGATCTCCCAGACCCGTCTTAATGTTGTGTGTGTGTACCCATGCGCCACATGAAATGTCCTCTTTTGCAACTCCGATTGGAGAGCCATACTTGATTACTGGCTTTCCGGCACGGATATCGACTAGTGCGAATTTGTGTCCCTGAGGGATGTCCTCTTTTAACGTTACCGTCTGATCTTGAATTTTCACAACGGTTCCGGCAGAAAGCGGAGCCAATGCAACGGCAACGAGGTCATCCGGATGGATCTTTAAATACGTTTTCAAGATGAGCGTCTCTCCTCTTTACTGAAAAAACTACAAAATAGTAAAATGCATATATAATAGATATTAATATATAAGAAATATATTATGCTTTACAAAAGTTGCTGTTTCTTCAAAATGTGGGTTGTTTCGTTGCGAATTCCGGTTTTGTAAGAGCTTACATTCAAGATACGCCAACTGCCGGAAAATGTCAACCCATTTTTTGAAATTTCTCTTTTGGAACATGGTTTTTGTAAAATCCATACAAAAAAAATGTAATGTTATTAGCGAAAACGTGCATTGCTATATCCGCAAAAAACGTGTAAACTTGACATTGTAAGAGCTTACATAACGATTTCCGGAGGTTTTGACAATGAATATTTATGATATCGCAGAACTCGCGGGCGTTTCAATCGCCACTGTATCAAGAGTAGTAAATGATAGTCCCATGGTCAGTGAGAAGACCAAACAGCGTGTGCGCAAGGTGATGGAGGAAAACAACTACACACCAAATGTATTCGCGCGAGGCTTGGGTTTGAACTCTATGAAGACAGTCGGATTGATGTGTCCCAATGTTGCAGACGCATACATGGCGAAGGCGGTTGCTTATTTGGAGCAAAATCTCAAGGAGTACGGTTATGATTGTATCCTGTATTGCAGCGGCTATGATGCCGAAGAGCGACAGATTGCCGTCAACGCAATCTTGCAAAAGAGAATTGACGCACTGGTGCTCATCGGTTCCAGCTATGCAGAGGATGATGAGAATTCCGAAAAGGTAGAGTACATTCGGGAAGCAGCAAAGCAGATTCCAGTCTTTATGATGAATGGCTGCATCCAAGGAGAGAACATTTATTGCGCGCTGTGCAATGATTTTCAGGCAGCGTACATGGCAGTTACCGAATTGCTTCAGTCGGGACGTGAAGAAATCCTGTTCTTGAGTGATTCGCATTCGTACAGTGCCAGCCAAAAGCTGCGTGGATACACACAGGCGTTAAAGGACGCCGGCTTGCCGGTCAAGGACTCTATGTGTGTTTACGTAGAGAACAAGATTGACAAGGTACGGGATTTGCTTCTCTCCAGAAATGATTTGATGTTTGACGCAGTCTTTGCAACAGAGGACGGTCTGGCAGTCGGCGCACTCAAGTACGCAAAAAAGCGCAATTTGTCTGTACCGCGCGACATCAGTATCATTGGATACAACAATTCCGAGCTTTCTGTCTGCTGTGACCCAGAATTGTCAACTGTTGACAGCCGTGGCGAACGCCTTTGCAAGATCATCATTGATTCGATGATGCTTCGACTGAAGAATCGAAAGATTCGCAGCAAAGTATATGCAAATGGATTTTTAATCCGGCGGGAGACTACGGATTTCTAAGCTTTTGCGAAGATGGGAAGGAGAAATCCATCAAATGAAACGTATGAAAAAATGGATTGCCCTTGTGCTGTGCCTGTGCATGTTCAGCGTCAGCTGTCTTGCACTCACAGGCTGCAGCTCTGTGGGAAATGGAAAGAAAATTATCCGAATTGCACATTCTCAGTCAGAAACACACCCGGAGCACCTGGGTCTTCTGAAATTTAAGGAATATGTAGAAGAGAACCTCGGAGACAAATATGAGGTTCAGATTTACCCGAACGAGCTGCTCGGTTCTCAGAAAAAGGCAATCGAGCTGACACAGACCGGTGCGATTGATTTTACACTGGTCGGCACACCAAACTTGGAAAATTTTGCTGATATCTATGAAGTATTTAGTATGCCGTATCTGTTCACTTCCGAGGAAGCGTATCATGCAGCGATGATGGATACCGACTATATGGATAAGGTATATGAGTCTACGGACGAAGCTGGTTTCCGCGTTCTGACTTGGTACGATGTTGGTTCTCGTAGCTTCTATGCAAAGAAGAAGATTGAGACACCGGCAGACCTGAAGGGCCTGAAGATCCGTGTACAGGAAAGCCCGGCAAGTATCAAGATGGCAAACGCTTTCGGCGCAGCAGCTTCTCCGATGAGCTTCGGCGAAGTATACACAGCAATTCAGCAGGGCGTTATCGATGGCGCAGAGAATAATGAGCTGGCTTTGACCAATAACAAGCATGGCGAAGTAGCAAAGTACTATTCCTACAACCGTCACCAGATGGTTCCGGACGTACTGGTTGGCAACCTGAAATTCCTGAACGAGCTGTCTGATGATGAGATGAAGGTATTCAAGGAAGCTGCTGCTCTGTCTACGGAAGTAGAGCGCGAGGAGTGGAGCAAGCAGGTAGAAGAAGCAAAGAAGATCGCGCAGGAAGACATGGGCGTTACCTTTGTTGATGTTGATGTACAACCGTTTAAGGAAGCTGTCAAGGACGTACAGAAGGAAATGCTGGAAGAAAATCCGGACATCCAGGATCTGTATGAGCATATCCAGACGTTCAACGCAAAATATGAGGGGAAAGGTGATAACTAAATGAAAGCGCTTACATCAATCCGCAAGGTTATTGATACTGTTCTGAGCTATGCGTGCGGCATCGTTTTTGCCTTTATGGTATGCGTTGGTACCTATCAGATCGTAACCCGATATTTTTTCAACAGCCCAAGTACGGTTTCCGAAGAGCTGCTGACATATAGCTTCACTTGGATGGCATTGCTGGCTGCTGCCTATGTATTTGGCAAGCGTGACCACATGCGTATGGGCTTCCTTGCAGATAAGGTTCAGGGAACACCGAAGAAGATTCTGGAAATTGTCATTGAACTGCTTGTCATGGCGATGGTAGGTTTCATCATGGTCTTTGGCGGCGTATCCATCATGAAGCTGACCATGACGCAGAGCACTGCATCTCTGGGCATCCCGATGGGCATGGTATATGCGATTCTGCCGATCTCCGGCGTCCTGATTTTCGTCTATGGTATTTTGAATATCATTGACCTGTGGCACGGTACCAAGCAGGAAACCTGCGAAGTAGAAGAGTGACACATAGAAAGGAGAAATAAACAATGAGTACTGCTATTTTATGCGGCCTGATTATTTTAATCACGCTGATTATCATGCTGATTGCCGGCGTACCGATTGCCGTTGCACTTGGCGTTTCCTCCGTATGTGCCATTCTGCCTATCATGGACTTTGATGTTGCAGTCTTGACCGGTGCACAGCGAATCTTTTCCGGCATTTCCGTCTTTAGCTTGCTTGCGATTCCGTTTTTCATCCTAGCAGGCAACATTATGAATAAGGGCGGCATCGCCATTCGTATTATCAACCTCGCGAAGGTTATCACCGGTCGTACACCGGGTGCTTTGGCACAAACCAATGTTCTGGCAAACATGCTGTTCGGCGCAATCTCCGGTTCTGGTACCGCCGCAGCATCCGCAATGGGCTCTATTATTGGCCCGATTGAGAAGGAAGAGGGTTATGACCCGAGCTTCTCCGCAGCTGTAAACGTAGCCACCGCTCCGACTGGTTTGTTGATTCCGCCGAGCAACGTTATGATTACGTTCTCTCTGGTATCCGGCGGCGCATCGGTTGCAGCACTGTTCATGGCAGGATACATTCCGGGCATCTTGTGGGGTCTTGCTTGTATGGCAGTTGTATACTTCATGGCAAAAAAGCGCGGTTATCGCAGCACCACTAAGTATACCGCTGGCGAAGCACTTAAAATCTTCTTTCAGGCACTCCCGTGCCTGCTGCTGATTATCATCGTAATCGGTGGTATCATCGCTGGTATCTTCACCGCAACAGAAGGCTCTGTTGTTGCCGTAGTATACAGCTTGGTTCTCTCTCTGGTATTTTATAAGTCGATTAAGCTCAAGGATCTGCCGAAGATTTTCATCGAAAGTGCAGAAATGACCGGTATTATCATCTTCCTGATCGGCGTATCCGGTATTATGTCCTGGGTTATGGCGTTCACTAATATTCCGGAAGCAGTTTCTGCTGGTATGCTGGCAATCAGCGACAGTAAGATTGTCATCCTGCTTCTTATCAATATTCTTCTGCTGATTGTTGGCACCTTCATGGATATGACTCCGGCAGTGCTGATCTTTACTCCGATCTTCCTGCCGATCTGCGAGGCACTGGGCATGAATATGATCCACTTCGGCATCATGATGATCTTCAACCTCTGCATTGGTACGATTACTCCACCGGTTGGTACGACTTTGTTCGTCGGTGTTAAAGTTGGCGGCGTAAAGATCGAGACGGTTATCCGTCAGCTGCTGGCTTACTTCGCAGCAATCTTTGTTGTGCTGATGCTTGTTACCTACATTCCGCAGCTGTCTCTGTGGCTGCCAAGCTTGATGGGTTACGTATAAAAGAAAGGACGATGACAGACAATGAAAGCATTTATGGATTCTGAGTTTCTGCTGAGCACAGATACTGCACAGGAACTATTTCATACATATGCAGAAAAAACTCCAATTTTGGATTATCACTGTCATATCAATCCGCAGGAAATTGCGGAAGACAGACAGTTTGAAAACATCACCCAGGTTTGGCTGGGTGGTGACCACTACAAGTGGCGTCAAATGCGCTCGAATGGTGTAGACGAATACTACATCACCGGCGGTGCATCCGATCGTGAAAAGTTCCAGAAGTGGGCAGAGACCTTGGATAAGGCAATCGGCAACCCGCTGTTCCATTGGAGCCATCTGGAGCTTCAGCGTTACTTTGGCTATTACGGTGTGCTCGGCGCAGATACCGCAGAAGAAGTTTGGAATCTGTGCAATGAGAAGTTGAAGCAGCCGGAGATGAGCGTGCGCAACCTGATTCGTCAGTCTGGTGTCACCCTGATTTGCACGACGGATGATCCGGCGGATGACCTCAAGTGGCACAAAGTTATCGCAGAAGACGATAGCTTTGATGTGCAGGTACTGCCGGCATGGCGTCCGGACAAGGCGATGAACCTGGAGAAACCGGAATATCTGGACTATCTGGCAACGCTGGGTGAAGCTGCTGAGATGAAGATTGCTTCTTTTGCTGATCTGAAGGAAGCACTGAGCAAGCGCATGGCGTTCTTTAATTCTATGGGTTGCCGTGCATCCGATCATGCGCTGGAATACGTCATGTACGTTCCGGCAAGTGAGGAAGAGATTGAAGCAATCTTTGCGAAGCGTCTGGCAGGCGAGACCATCACTCGCGAGGACGAGCTGAAGTTTAAGACAGCATTTATGCTGGCAGTTGGCGCAGAGTATGCGCATCTTGGCTGGGCAATGCAGCTGCATTACGGCTGCAAGCGCGACAACAACACGGGCATGTACAACAAGCTGGGTCCGGACACAGGTTACGACTGCATCAATAACTATGCACCGTCCAGTCAGACCGCAGATTTCTTAAATGCACTCAATGAGACTGGCAAGTTGCCGAAGACCATTATTTACAGTCTGAACCCGAACGATGACGAAGCAATTGGTACTATTCTGGGCTGCTTCCAGAATTCAGATGCTGTTGGAAAGATCCAGCAGGGCAGTGCTTGGTGGTTCAACGACAATAAGACCGGCATGATGAAGCAGATGACTTCTCTGGCAAATCTGGGTCTGTTGGGTAACTTTATCGGTATGCTGACCGACTCCAGAAGCTTCCTGTCTTATCCGAGACATGAGTATTTCCGCCGCATTCTGTGTGAGCTGCTGGGTAGCTGGGTAGAAAATGGCGAGTATCCAAAGGACATGGACAAGCTGGGAACCATCGTTAAGGGCATTTCGTATAACAATGCTGTAAACTACTTTGGATTTCCGTTAGAGACCAAGTAAAAACGACAGAAATAAACCACCCAGACCGTGAGTGGGACGGCCTGGGTGGAATAAGACAGTCGTTTATGCTTAGGAGTATTATGGAAATTCATCACGATAGAAAAATGATTAGGGAGGATTTAATCAAATGAACGCAATGAATCAGGCAATTTCTGAAATCGGCGTTGTACCGGTTATCAAGCTAAACAACCCGGAGCGCGATGCAGCTCCGCTGGCAAAGGCGCTGTGCGAGGGCGGTGTACCGGTAGCAGAAGTTACCTTCCGCGCAGCAGGCGCACCGCTTGCAATCAAGACGATGAAAGAAACCTGTCCGGATATGATCGTCGGCGCAGGCACAGTAACTACGACCGCACAGATTGATGAGGCTATGGCAGCAGGAGCACAGTTTATCGTAACACCGGGCATGGATGAAGAACTGGTTAAGTACGCACAGGAGAAGAACATCGCGATTTATCCGGGATGCACTACGCCGAGCGATTACCACACCGCGCTCAAGTATGGTCTGGAAGTCCTGAAGTTCTTCCCGGCAGAGCAGTCCGGCGGTCTGGCAAAGATCAAGGCCATGAGCGCTCCGTTCCCGATGTTCAAGGTAATGCCGACTGGCGGCGTTTCCCTGAAGAACCTAAAGGAATATCTGAGCAGCCCAATCATCGCAGCATGTGGCGGTTCTTATATGGTATCCGCAAACCTGATTGATAACCAGAAGTGGGACGAGATCATTGATCTGTGCAAGCAGTCCCGTGAAATTGTAAAGGAGGCACGTGCATAATGGCTAAGGTAGTAACTTTCGGCGAACTGATGCTTCGCCTTGCTCCGAACGGATATTATCGTTTTTTTCAGAATGACCAGATGCAGGCAACATTTGGCGGCGGCGAAGCAAATGTCGCTGTATCCCTGGCAAACTACGGAATGGATGTATCGTTTGTCACCAAGCTGCCGAAGCACGCCATTGGTCAGGCAGCAGTAAACAGCCTGCGTTATTTTGGTGTAGATACTTCTGAGATTGTTCGCGGCGGCGACCGTGTTGGCATCTACTTCCTTGAGAAGGGTGCTTCTCAGCGTGGTTCCGTATGCATTTATGACCGTGCGCATTCCTCAATTCAGGAAGCCTCTGCTTCTGATTTCAACTGGGATGAAATCTTTGAGGGGGCAGAATGGTTTCATTTCACCGGTATTACTCCGGCACTGGGCGCAAATATTGTTGAAATCTGCCGTGACGCATGCAAGGCAGCAAAGGAGCGCGGCGTCAAGATCTCTTGTGACTTGAACTACCGCGGCAAGCTGTGGACGCGCGAGGAAGCACGTGCGGCAATGACGGATCTGTGCCAGTACGTAGATGTTTGCATCTCCAACGAAGAGGATGCAAAGGACGTATTCGGCATCGAGGCTGAAAATACGGATATTTACGGCGGCAAGCTCAACAAGGAAGGCTATAAGTCTGTGGCAAAGCAGTTGGCCGACAAGTTTGGCTTTGAGAAGGTTGCTATCACGCTGCGCACTTCCATCTCTGCAAGTGATAACGACTGGGCAGCTATGCTGTATGATGGAGAGAACTATTGCTTCTCTAAGGAATATCATCTGCGCATTACCGATCGTGTTGGCGGCGGAGACAGCTTCGGCGGCGGTCTGATTTATGCTCTGATGAATGGCAAGTCTACACAGGATGCCGTAGAATTTGCAGTTGCAGCTTCTGCACTCAAGCATTCTGTAGAAGGCGACTACAATCGCGTTACCGTGGAGGAAGTCGAGAAGCTCGCTGGCGGCGATGGTTCCGGCAGAGTCCAGAGATAACATACCTACCTTATTTATCTTTCTTTTTCACTGGATGGCGGCAGGATCAGGAACCTGCCGCCGAAAAAGAAAATAAAAAGATATGATGGAGAAAAAGAGTTATGAAAAAGAATCTTACATCGAGTGTTCGTAAATGTATCGCAGGTGTACTGAGCATGGCTGTTATGGCCGGCAGCATGGCTGTTCCGGCATTGGCTGCGGACAACACAGACAGCAATGATCTGCTGACCTATCAGGTGGCTGATGGACTGGATCTCAACGATACGACTGCGTTTGCTGATTCTACAGCTGCGTGGCAGTATGCGGATAAGATCAGCAGCCATGTGGATACATCGGTCGAGGCAATGCGTGCTATCTTTGCTCAGCGCAAAGTAAGCATCGTAGAATACGGCGCACAGCCGCACGCTGTTTTTGACATTGTAGAGGGCACATACAAGAAATCTGAAGCGGATGCAAAGGCAGAAGCGGAATTGGCAAAGACCAACACCAAGGCAATTTATGCGGCAATCAAGGCAGTCAGCGAAGCTGGCGGTGGTACTGTTATCGTTCCGGCAGTAGATGGTCAGGTATTCTACACGGCACCGATTCATCTGGAAGACAACGTCAACTTGTGCATTGAGAAAAATGCAACGCTGAAGTTTACCACAGATACCAGCCTGTATTGCGGCGATCTGATGAAGGAAGTTTATGGCGATACGGTAGATGAACAGGGCTTGACACTGACTCGTTTTGAGAGCGTAGAGCTGATGAACTATTCTCCGCTGATTTATGCATACGGCAAGAAGAATATCGCGCTGACCGGCGAAGGTACACTGGACGGTCAGGCGAGCATCGGTGACGGCGTGCATCCGGAAACCATGGTGTGGCAGCAGTGGAAGAAAACGCGCACTTATGCAAACGGTACGAGCATTGAAGCACAGAATGCAGCAGTAAACAAGCTGTATGGTCAGGGGCAGACCGACGTTCCGGTTGCTGAACGCCAATATGGTGAGTCCGAGCATGAAGAGTGGAGCGGTGCAGATGACGGCTTCCTTCGTCCGAACTTCATTCAGCCGTACAATTGTCAGAATGTCCTGATTGAAGGTGTTTCGATTGAAAACTCTCCGATGTGGGAAATCAATCCAGTTCTGTGTGACACCGTTTTGGTTGACGGCGTTTCCATTAACAGCCACCTGCACAACAACGATGGCTGCGATCCGGAATGCACCAGTAATATGGTCATCCGCAACAACTCCATTGATGTTGGCGATGACTGCATGGCAATCAAGTCCGGCAGAAACGGCGATGGTCTGCGCATCAACCGTCCGAGCTTCAACATCGTACTGAAAAACAATACTTTCGTTGATGGTCACGGCGGCGTGACCATCGGTTCGGAAATCACCGCAGGTGTTAAGAACATTTTCTCTGAGAGCAACGAGATGAACAGTGATGATCTTGAAGCAGCATACCGCTTCAAGACCAATTACATTCGCGGCGGCACCATTGAAAATGTATACTACCGCAATGACCATGTAAAGATGGTAAAGAGCACCAAGCCGGTTATTCTGGTTGACCTGAACTATGACATCAAGAACGAAGTCAAGCGCATGGAAGCATTTGGCGTCAACTACAAGGCATACATTCCGCAGTTCAAGAATGTACTGTTTGAAAATGTATCTGTTAATGCTGCAAATGAAGCAGGCAAGGGCGGCAAGTATGCACTCCAGCTCAATGGCTTTGATGTCAGCAGCATCGCTGATTCCTGCACAGTAGAGCCAGGCACCCCGGATTGCTATATTTCTGACTTTACGATCCGCAATTCCAGCTTTGTTGGTAGCGAACAGAATTTCCAGATGACCAATGTTGATGGTCTGACGATGGAAAATGTCAGCATGTCTGGCAGCACGGCAGCAGACAGCCTGTCCAAGTGCAAGAACCTGACCTTTAAGAACTGTGATTTCACCGGTTCTGCAACAAAGCGCAGCGTCTTTGCAGCAACGGAAGGCTTTGTACTGACTGGCTCTGTTTTCGATGGCGATTACACCGATGTACCGGCTGACACTTGGTACACCGATGCTGTATATGCAGCACGCGAGGCAGGAACTATGATTGGCATGGCGGACAAGACTTTCGCACCGGACGTACAGCTTTCCCGTGCACAGGTTGCACAGATTTTGTACAACCGTGCAGGTCAGCCGACTGTTAGTGATGCACAGGCATTTACAGATGTTGCAAAGGATCAGTGGTACTACAAAGCTGTACAGTGGGCTGCTGAAAAGGGTATCGCATGCGGCATTGGCGATAAGAAGTTTGCACCGAACGCAGCAGTTACCCGTGAACAGCTGGCACAGTTCCTGTATGCTGAGGCTGGCAAACCGGCAGCTTCCGGCGAACTGAACTTTGTTGATGCAAGTGCAGTTTCTGGCTGGGCAACTCCGGCTGTCACTTGGGCAGTACAGAATGACGTTATTGCAGGCGACAAGCAGGCAGACGGAACAATTCTGCTCAACCCGCGCGGCAACACGACTCGTGCACAGACCGCAGTGATGCTGAACAATTTGGCATCCTAAATAACGCTGCTAACAGATACTGGCATCTGTTAGACATACATGATTCCTTTCCTATCAGATAAGAATCCTTTCCCTAAAAAAGACCTGTCTGTTCCTTTGGGAGCAGGCAGGCCTTTTTGCTTGAGAATGTTTGCTTTTTATGATACGATACCTGTAGAAAGTGAGGAAAAATAGCCATGAACATACAAACAATTGTCGTAGCGGGTGCCGGAACGATGGGATCTTCCATGGCACAGATTTTTGCAAAATATCACGATCATGTTGTGATTTATAATCACAGAGAAATCACGCTGAATAAAGCAAAACAGCGCATACAGGAAAATGTAAAAAATTTGGTACAATCCGGAGAAATGACGCAGACAGAAGCCCAGCATCTATTTGATGCGTTGTCGTATACAACGGATTGGGACTGCTTTTCCTCCTGTGATTTGGTTGTAGAGAATTTGGCAGAAGATTTATCTATCAAACAAGCATTTTATGAAAAAATCTCTCAGCTGGTCAAAGACGATGCGATTATTGCAACCAATACCTCGGGATTGTCTATCAATACCTTGGTGCAGTCGGTACAAGGAGCGAACCGTTTTATCGGTATGCACTGGTTCAATCCGCCGCATTTGATTCCGCTGATTGAGATCATCAAAGGCGATCAGACGGATGACGAAGTGGCGCAAGCGATTTATCAGCTGAGCATAACCATTGGCAAGAAGCCGGTAATTGTCAATCGAGATGTAGCAGGTTTTGCGGCGAATCGCTTACAGTTTGCCATCTTGCGCGAAGCACTGGATTTGGTGCAGAAAGGCGTGATTTCTAAAGAAGGCATTGACGATGTCATGAAATATGGATTGGGATTCCGATATGCTTGTTTGGGACCGTTGGAAGTCTCTGATTTTGGCGGGCTGGACACTTTTTATCATATCAGCAGCTACTTGATGAAAGATTTGTGCGATTCTAAAGAAGTGCCGGAATTGATGCAACAGCATTATGAAGCGGGAGAGTATGGCGTCAAAACCGGTGCGGGATTTTACGACTATTCTGGAGACAAGGCACAGCAGGCAACCAAAGAGCGCGATGAGAAGTTTTTAAAGCTGTATCATGCGCTGTACGAATAAATCGTGAAAACAACAAATGGAGGCATGGGAAAGCATCAAGTTGCAATCACACGATGGTCATACGGAAAATCTTTTGGATATACCGGACGGCAGTCGAGATAGTCGATAAAATATTGTACTGCCAGCGAGATAGACGCTTTGCTTTTGACTGCAAAACAAATGGACCGATAGGTCAGTGGCTCAATAGGACGAACGGCAATGCGATATGGCATACGAGTGAGAATCAGTTGCGGCGTTGCTGTGATGCATAATCCCTGTTCTACCATTGCCATGGCAGCGTAATCTTCCCATGTTGTAAAGCAGATGTTGGGAGAGATGTGTTCTTTTTCAAATAAAGACATGATTTCCGATTGATCGCCGCGCTCCAATAGCAAAAAAGGATCGTGTGCCAAATCGGCAACGGAGATGGTCTCTTGCGCAGCAAGCGGATGGTCTGGCGGCAGCACGGCAACGAGCAAGTCCTGCTCTAAAAGCGTGGTTTCAAGACGCGTGTGCGTGGGTAAATGGACAAAGCCACAATCCACGCGCCCCTCCTGAATCCAAGTTTCGATTTCAGCATAGTCTCCGATGAGCACTTCATATTGAATATTGGGATAATCTTCGTGAAAGGCGTGAATCATGGTGGGAAGCCAGTGTGTGGCAACGCTGGAAAAGGCACCGATGCGAATCATACCGGTCTGCAATCCGTTCAGGGCGTCAATATGCATGTGCAGTTTGTCGTATTCTGCGCACAGAGCCTGTACTTGCGGAAGAATGGAGAGACCGTCAGAGGTCAACTCCACGATGCCGTGTTTGCGCTCGAATAGCTGCACATGCCATTCCTGCTCTAAATCGTGAATCATTCGGCTGATGCCGGATTGAGAATAATTTAATGCTTGGGCGGCGCGAGTAAAACTTTTATATTGTGCAGCTTTAAGAAAAGCAATATATTTTTGTAAATTCGGGTCCATAAGAATGCTCCTTTTGTTCATGAGGATTTGTCATCCTACACATGATATATTTTTGTTTTTATCATGCTTGTTTCTATGATATACTACGTTCTAAGAAAAAACAAGAAGAAGGTGGCAATCATCATGAAGTCTGCGGCAAAAAAACGTCCGAGTCAATCTGTTGTTTTATGTATTGTTATGCTCGGTGTGTTATGTGGAGCGACAGCATCTATCTTTATTCGGTATGGCACAGCACCAACGCTCGTTTTGGCAGCGTATCGAAAGACAATCGTCACAGTGCTGCTGTTCCCATCTATTTTGTTGTATCACAGGACAGAATTGAAACGGCTCTGTGTCAAAACGCTGCTGTGGTGCTTACTGGCAGGTGTGTTTTTAGCGATTCATTTTTTTACTTATTTCATGTCAGTAAAATATACGACAATTACAGCGTCAAATGTTCTGGCGGGAACAGAGATCCTATTTGTTTCGCTCGTCATGTACTTTGCTGGAAAAGAAAAATATTCTCGAATGTGCAAAATTGGTATAGCACTGGCGTTGATTGGCAGCGTACTGGTATCTATTACCGGAAGCAATAATCCGGCCATCAATGCGCCGTTTGGCAATTTATGCGGCATTGTGTGTGCGGGTATGCTCGCTGCGTATTCGTTGGTTGGAACAAAAATCCGACGAGAAAATATTTCTAATACATTGTTTACTTTTTTGGCATATGGAGCATCTGCGGTGGTGCTGAATCTGTTGGTTGCTTGCAGTGGGTATTCTTTTTTCGGATACGGAAAAAGCAATTTGCTCATTGCACTTGGCATGGCTGTGTTGTGCAGTTTGCTATGCCATAGCTTATATACTTGGTCACTGGAATTTATTAGTCCAACGTTATTGGCGATATTTAAAATTTTAGCTCCAATTCCAACAGCTGTATTGGGATTTCTCGCTTTTGGAGAGATGCCAACAGGAAATCAAGTAGTTGGCGGAATCGTTGTCATCGTAGGCATTTGTGTGTATACCTTGTATGCATCAAAAACAGAGAAATAAATATAACACAAAAATATGCATATTATTTGGAAGTACAGGCGCGCATCATGAAAAAATTGTCAGAGATACAATAAGTTAGATGGAAAAATCCGGCAGAAATGCCGGATTTTTTTGTGTTTACTGGAAGAATGTATTGAAATAACGTCGCGAAATTTACAAGGCCCTTTGCAGATGAAAATAATCACTGCAACCGAATTTGGGTATTGCTATCACGTATACGTGATGGTATATGCTCGATATACGGGGAAAGGTAAAAAGCACGATGAAAAAAATCAATGAAGTGTGCAAATTAACAGGCGTTACGCGACGAACGCTGCAATTTTATGATGAAGAAGGTTTATTACATACAACTCGTTCATCAGAAAACTATCGTTTATATGATGAGAATACGTTGGAAAATATTTGGCAAATACTCGTATACAAAGAGATGGGATTTCGACTCAAAGAAATTAAGGATATTCTGATGGTATCTGAACAAAATAGAAATTGTTTTTTGAAACAAAAAACCGAAGCGTTGCAAAATCAAATGACACAAATATCTGCACAAATTAGATTGATACAGCAGGTTCAGGAAAAAGGCATGCCCTCTGCTCCGAATTATGATGTTGATGGAAGAACATATAAGGAACAAGTAACAAGACTATACAGGGACAATGGGAAAGGAGACTAATTGTATGAAAAAATGGACAAAGTGGAAAAAGCTGTTGGCAGTTGTCGGAGTTTTGGTGGTGATTGCAGGACTGTCAAAATTAAACGCGTGGCAAAAACAATGGAGGCAATTTCAACACAAATACACGTGGCCGGATAGTGCAATTGCAACGCAAATACCACAGCCGGAATCTCATTATGGACAGATTTCAATAGACAAAGAAGATTATCTGAATGTTGAAATCTATAAAACAAAGGAAGATGCGTATATTTCATATATCGCGGCGTGTAAAGATAAAGGATTTACGAAAGACTATTATGGAACAGAAGATTCTTATTCTGCAAATAATGCAGCAGCGTATCATTTGTCCATTAGTTATGATAAACAGCATGAAACAATGACAATTTATCTAACAGATCCGGAGGACGAAAAGCAGGTAAATGCTTCAGATAGTCAGGTGAATAATGATACAAACAGTGCTGGTGATGAGCAGAAGAATAAGGGCACAGAGAACAGCACAGTTACACCGGAATTTAAACAAATGATGGATAGTTATGAAGCCTTCTTTGACGAATATATTGCATTCATGAAAAAATATGAAAATTCTGATGATGTGTCAGAACTGATGACAGATTACGCGAATTATATGAAAAAATATGCAGATTATATGGAAAAATTGAACGCAGTGGATACACAAAAACTTTCCGCTGCGGACGATGCATATTATCTGGAGGTACAAGCGCGCATCATGAAAAAATTGTCAGAGATACAATAAGTTAGATGGAAAAATCTGGCAGAAATGCCGGATTTTTTCTATATTACTGTGCCAGCCAATTAAGTGCACACCAAGTGTGAAGCGCAGCGCCTAATGGGAGAACATCTTCGTTAAATACGACTTTCTCATTGTGCATGGGCTTGCCGTACAATGAATTTTCATTCGATGTACCGGCACCCAGCAATAGATAGGCACAGGGCAGTTCATAAGTGTACGAAGCAAAATCCTCTGAACCCATACCGCCTTCATCCAGACGATAGACTGCGTTTTGTCCAACAAGCTGCTGCGCCAGGTCGCCCATGGCATTGACCAGATCTGGATCATTAACGAGTGGAGGCGCGGAAGCAAGTTCTATTACTTCTGCACTGCCGCGAAATGCATGGGCAGTACACTGGGCAATGGTTTCAATGCGCTGCATGATGCGCGCGGTAAGCTCTCGGTCAAAGGTGCGGATCGTGCCTTCTAATATAGCGTCCTGAGGGATGATATTGGGCGCTTGCCCACCCTGCATATGGCCAATTGTCACAACGGCAGGCTGCTTGGTAGCGATTTCTCGACTGATTAGTTCTTGCAGAGACAGATACACGTGAGCGGCAATGTTTAGTGGATCGACACCGGTTTCCGGCATGGCACCATGGCAGCCGATGCCGTGAATATGAATGCGAAATAACGTGCAGCCTGCCATAAACGTTCCGCGTCCACACAGAACGAGACCGGACGGCGTGCCGGAATTTACGTGTAATGCCATGCCGACCTGTGGCTTGGGATTGTTTAATACACCGGCTGCCAACATGGACTTTGCGCCAGTAAATCCTTCTTCGTCCGGCTGAAAGACCAATTTGACGGTGCCGTTTAATTGTGCTTGATACTGACGCAACAGTTTAGCAGCACCCAACAGCATGGCAGTATGCATGTCATGTCCACAGGCGTGCATGGCACCGTTTTCAGATCTGAAATCCAAGTCGGTTTGTTCTTGCATTTGCAGGGCATCCATATCTGCGCGCAGCAGAATGCATCGTCCGGAATCCTTACCGGTAATCGTTGCGACGATGCCGCTGTCACAGAGTTCCTGTGGTTTGTATCCCAATTCGATAAGTCGATTTATCACATATGATTTGGTGACAGGGAGATGCGTACCGACTTCTGGATGTTGATGCATGGTTCGACGATCTGTGAGTATTTCCTGCTTGATTTCCTGCGCTGCGCTAAAAAGATCCTGTGATGTGAGCTGCATAACCAGTTCATCCTTTCTTTTAAAAAGTACAAGTTACTTTACAGTATAGCGGATAAATAGAAAAAAGAAAGTGGATTCTGCGAAAAGTATGCTATAATAAATATGAAATATGCAAAAGCTGCTAAATATTGGACAGAAAAAGAAACGATCTCCAGACGAATGGACAAAGATGCTCTGTGGAAAGCAATGGAGGCATATATTCAGGAAAATAACACCTGTGCACTGGCGATGGGAAGTGGTGATTTGTGTGCTGTACACCGATTGAATGTTTTCAGAGGGCGGATTAAAGTTTCAGGCTTTAGCGCACAATAAACAGGTATGCATGGCGATTTTTGACTTTCGAGACCGAATGATGCCTGTGGCATGATGTTGCACACATAGACATATAGTTCCTAGAGAACCTTTGGGGGAAGAGCTATGTGGAGAAAAAAACGGGCAATCTTAGCAGCCGTGTTGGTATTAGCAATTGCATCTGTGCTCATGCCGTATGGAGAAGACATGCCGCTGTATGGTGTTTTTGCGCCATATAATTATCAGCATACGCTGGTGTTAGATGCTGGACACGGCGGCATAGATGGCGGAGCGGTGGCAGAAGATGGAACAGCAGAGCAGGACATTAATTTGGCAATTGCTAAAAAATGTCAGGCGCTCGCTGGTTTTTTTGGCATCCGCACGGTTTTGACGCGGACAGATCAACAATCCCTGCATTATGACCCAGCGAATACAGTTCGACAGAATAAAGTGACGGATATTCATGCACGAGAAGAAATCACAAATCGAGCGGAAAATCCGATTTTTGTATCTGTGCATCTCAATAAGTTTTCGGACAGTCAATATTCTGGCGCACAGGTTTTTTGGTCGAAAAATAATCCGGAAGGACAATTGCTTGCGGAATCTATCCAGGATCAATTGTCCCTGGGATTACACCCAATTCGGCAGCGCACAGCGAAGCAGGCACCGGACAGTGTATATTTGATGAAACATTTGACCTGTCCGGCGATTATTGTGGAGTGTGGCTTTTTGTCCAATCAGAAGGAAACCGAACAATTAAAGCAAGATGGTTATCAGAAAAAATTATCTGTTTGTATGATACAGGGATACTTGAATTATTTAGAAGGATAAATAACTTATGAAGCAAAAAACAGTGTTTTTATGCAATGAATGTGGCTATGAAAGCCCTAAATGGTATGGAAAATGTCCGTCCTGCGGCGCGTGGAATTCGATGGATGAATTCAAAGAAGCAAAAAACACAGCTGCGCCGCGCGGCGTCTTGCCAAAGACCGAACGCAAGCGCAATAAACCACTGGAAATTGGAAAAATTGAAACCAATGAGGAAACTCGATTTCGTACCGGCATTTCAGAATTAGACCGCGTATTGGGTGGCGGCGCGGTGCACGGAAGCTTTGTTCTCGTCGGTGGTGAACCGGGCATTGGTAAATCGACGCTGCTGCTCCAAATGTGTCAGGAAATGAGCCGACAGGCAAAAATCTTATATGTATCTGGAGAGGAATCACTGCGACAGATTCGCCTGCGTGCCGATCGGCTGCACATTTCCTCATCGGATTTGTTTGTACTGGCGGAGACGGATTTAGAAGAAATTTTGGCGGAAACGGAACTGTTGCTGCCGGATGTTCTGATCGTAGATTCTATTCAGACCATTTACAAATCCGATCTCAACAGTGCACCGGGAAATACCACGCAGATTAAAGAGTGCGCTATGACACTCATGCAGTATGCCAAGCGGCACAACGTCACGATTTTTATTGTCGGTCATGTCAACAAAGAGGGTACATTGGCAGGCCCGAAAATTTTGGAGCACATGGTTGATTGTGTGTTGTACTTTGAGGGCGAAAAGCAGGTTTCGTTCCGATGTCTGCGTGCGGCGAAAAACCGTTTTGGTTCGACAAATGAAATCGGCGTATTTGAGATGAGCGATTGCGGATTGGTAGAAGTGCCGAATCCATCGGCGGCGATGCTGTCTGGTCATCCGATGGACGCTTCGGGCAATTGTATTGCCTGTACCATGGAAGGCAGCCGACCCATTTTGGCAGAAATTCAGGCGCTGGTGACAAAAACGGCTTATGGCACACCGCGTCGCATGTCTGCCGGTGTAGATTACAATCGCATGGTACTATTGCTTGCTATTCTGGAAAAGCGTGTAGGACTGTATTTATCCTCTAGCGATGCTTATATCAATGTTATCGGTGGTATGCGATTGGATGAACCGGCAATTGATTTGCCGATTGCATTGGCCGTGGCATCCAGTTACCGAGATCAGCCGCTTCCAGAGGGTGTTATGTCATTTGGAGAAGTTGGCTTGACGGGAGAATTGCGCGCAGTCACAGCAGTGAGTCAGCGCATACACGAGGCCATTCGATTGGGATTTACCACTTGCATCATGCCAAAGCAGGACATCGGACGCATGGAAATTCCGAATAACTTCCGCATTGTTCAGGTGGAAAATATTGCACAGGCCATCGGCGCGGCATTTGGACGCAACTAATCTGTAACTTATGAGCCGCTAGCTCTCCACCTTTGACACAGAGACAGATCTAATCCGTTCAGTGACTCTAAGATGCCGCGTGTCAAATCATCGTATGTCGTCAATGCTTTGTTGGAACACAGAACAGTTCCGGTGTCAAAATCATATGACAAAAATGCTTGCGAAGAAATTCGGAAAACGATATACTGATAACGATGAAAAAGTCAGGAGGGCCCAACATGCGCATTGCAATGATTGGATGCATGGTCATGAATCGAGAGATCAGCTTGCTGATATCTAAGAGTGAGAATATTGTACGAGTCTGGTGGCTACGGCAGGGACTGCATGATACGCCGGATATTTTGCGTGCACAGCTGCAAAAGACCATAGATGAAATTGAGAGAGAAAATCAAGAACTACGGGAGAGTCAGCGGTTTCAGGCGATCGTTTTGGCATATGGCTTATGTTCCAACGGTGTCATTGGTCTGAGAAGTCGCACGCTTCCGATTGTCGTGCCGCGGTGCGATGATTGCATTTCCCTGTTTTTAGGCTCTGCGGAGCGGTATCGGATGCTGTTCCGAGAGATGCAGAGGGTGTATTGGTATAATCGCGGTTGGATTGAACAATCGTTTACACCTTCGAGAAAAAATTACGAGATTCAGCGACAGGAGTATGTGCGTGATTACGGCGAAGAAAATGCGGATTATCTGATGGAGTGCACCAACAGCTGGATGACAAACTACAAGTGCTGTGCGTATATCAGCAGTCCGCTTGGCGATGTTCCGGGAATGGAAGCGTATGCAAAACAGGCTTCGGAGGATTTTGGTTGGGAATTTCGTCGCGTACCAGGCAGCATGATGTATTTGGAATCCTTGGTCAATGGCCCGTGGAATGATGAGCAGTTTTTGATTTGTCTGCCAGCGAACCAGATTGAAGCGGATTATACAGATAGGAAATTCTATTGCGTGCCGTGTAATGTAGATGACTGGTCGGCGAGCACAATTTAAGCAATTTTGTCTCAAATATGCTATACTGAAATGAGAACAAATGCAGAGACCGGAATGGTTTCATGAAAAGACGTGACACACAGGAGGAAAATAATGAGCTTTCGTATGTATGTACCGACTCGTATTATTTTTGGTGCGGGAAGTTTGAACAAGTTGAGCCGCCAGAAGCTGCCGGGAAAGAAGGCATTGGTGGTCATTTCTAACGGTAAATCCACAAAAGCCAATGGATATTTAGACCGTACATTAGAAGCACTGCAGCAGGCGGGTGCAGAAACAGTGGTATTCGATCAGGTCATGGCAAACCCACTCAAATCGACTGTAATGGCAGGTGGCGCGTTTGCGCGAGAACAGGACTGTGATTTTATCGTAGCTTTGGGCGGCGGTAGTGTTATTGATGCGTCTAAAGCTATCGCTATTGTGGCAACCAATGACGGTGATATTTGGGATTATGTCTATGGAGGCACAGGCGGCTGCCAGCGCATCAGCATCAACCCGCTTCCGGTTATTGCGATCACAACAACGGCAGGTACCGGCAGTGAAGTGGATGCATTCAGCGTCATTACCAATGAAGAAACCAACGAAAAGATTGGCTTGGGCGGTGATGCTCGGCTGTTCCCTAAAACAGCGATTGTTGATCCGGAATTGATGCTCTCTGTGCCACCGAAGTTTACAGCATATCAGGGCTTTGATGCGCTGTTTCATAGTGTGGAAGCGTATATTGCAAAATCTGCAAGCTTGATGAGCGATATGTATGCACTGACTGCGATAGAAAATATTGGAAGCTATCTGGCGAGAGCTGTAGCAAATGGTGAGGATTTGGAGGCACGAGAGCACGTTGCCTTTGCCAACACCCTCTCCGGTGTGGTTATGACGATGTGCTCACTGACCAGTGAACACGCATTGGAACACGCGATGAGTGCGTACCATCAGGATTTGCCGCATGGTGCCGGACTTATTTTGATTTCTCTGCCGTATTATGAACATTTTGTGCAGGCACATGTGTGTGATGCACGGTTTATTCGTATGGCACAGGCGTTGGGCAAAACGGATGCTTCCAAACCGGAGGATTTCCTGACGGCATTGGAAGAATTGCAGAAGGCGTGTGGCGTATATGGACTGAAAATGTCGGATTTTGACATCAAAAAAGAAGAAGCTCTGACACTGGCACAGAATGCGCGCACAACAATGGGCGCTTTGTTTAAGGCAGATCGTGCGCCACTTTCAGATGAGGAGTGTGTAACTATCTTTGAGAAAGCATACAGATAAACAAGAGAAAACACGTAAAAATGAAGTGACCCCCAATTGTTAGACAAAAATAAGAATTAAGTGAACTGAACGGTT
>CAVFAY010000030.1:0-31250 GCA_963620595.1 Anaerotignum sp.
ACCCCATCTATTAGATAGTATATCATACTGTCTAACAAATGGGGTGCAGTTCAAATGCGAGGCTTTTGCTATAATTTTATTCAAATACCAGCGGTCTGTTTGATGTAATTGCGTGCTTGCAGCGCATATTCAAAAGGATTTGCCTTTGCCGGATCCTGTTCTGCCTCGACAATAAACCAACCTTCATAGTGCGCGGCACGCAGGGCTTGAAACACGCGCGGATAATCGACGCAGCCATCACCAGGAATGGTAAAGCAGCCTTCCAGCACGGCCTGACGGAACGCAAACCCTTCTGCATATGCCTGTTTCATCTTTTTCGGACGAATGTCCTTCAGATGCACATGACCAATGCGTGAGCCGAACAGCTTTGCTGCCTGTACGGCATCCTCTCCGGAAAAGGTAAAATGTCCGGTGTCAAAGCACAAATAGACATACCGCGGATCGGTGTTGTCCATCAGGCGTCTGGTCTCCTCGATTGTCTGCACGATGGTTGCCATGTGATGATGATAGCACAGCTTGAATCCACGGTCTGCCGCGATTTTTCCCAGTCGATTCAAGCCACTACACAGCTTTTCCCATTCCTGCTCCGTTGCAACCGGCTTGTTGTCGCCAAACATGGAGCAGGTTTCGGCAAACAGGCAGTGGGTCAGCTCGCAGACATTGACGCGCGATGCACCGATGGCTTCCAAAAAGTTCAAGGCCTTAATAAATTCCGCTTCATTTTCTTCATACGGCTTGGAGCACAAAAAGCTGGAAAACCACTGTGATGCAATTTTGATGCCGCGCAAATCCAAAGCGTGATTCAAGATCTCCGGATCTGTCGGAAACTTTCCGCCGACCTCTGTGCCCTGAAATCCTGCAAGAGCTGCTTCGGAAATCATCTGCTCAAAGGTCAGTTCTCCGCCCAGCTGCGGCATATCGTCATTTGTCCAGCCAATCGGTGCAATACCCAGTTTTACATTGTTAAACATCGTGATCTCCTCTCAGCACTTTTCCCACTGGCCGCTCTTGACCGACTTGAGCACGGCATCAATGACGCCATCGACCTTTGCGCCCAGCGCAAAATCACAAATATATTCGCCGCCGTGCAGTGCCTGCATCAGCGTGTGTGCCTGCAGAGTCTTCATGTCGTCAAATGCAATGGCAATGCCACCAGCCGGCTGGAACCACTTGAAGCCCTTGTGCTCTGGATTGAGCAGAACCGTGCGGAAGCCGCAGTCTCTGCCGTGGTCAACATCAGCATCCGACTTAAAGTATACCTGCACCTCACACATGCGCTCCAAATCGTAGACAACTGTGCCTTCCGTGCCCTGAATTTCATAATAGAAATAGTTCTTACGTCCGGTTGCCACACGGGAGGAAGAAAAATCACCGATGGCACCGTTTTTATACTTGACGAGGAAGGAAATCACATCGTCATTTTCTACGTTACCCATCTCAGACGAACCGGCCTTTACCGGACGCTCCGGAATGACAATTGACTGTACAGCTGTTACCGCTTCCATATCGCCCAGAATCATCTGCGAGACAGAAAGCAGATGGCTGCACAGATCACCCAGCGCACCGGAGCCTGCCAGCTTATTGATGTGTCTCCATGCCAGCGGAATCTTCGGATCCAGCAGCATATCCTGATCGTACGTCGCATGGACACGCATAATCTTTCCCAGTCTGCCGGACTTGACAAGCTCTGCCACATACTGGTTTGCCGGATTCATGATGTTAGAAAAACCGCAGTAATTGACAACGCCCTTTTCCTTTGCCAGCTGTGCCAGCTCGCTGGACTGCTGCGCCGACAGACTCAGCGGCTTTTCGCAGAACACATGCTTGCCGTTTTTCAGCGCTGCCTTTGCCATCTCATAATGCATACAATTCGGTGTGGCAACGTCCACCAAATCCACAGCCGGATCCGATACAACATCGTGCCAATCCGCTGTGTATCTCGCGTATCCCATCTGCTCGGCGAATTTCTGCGCCGCCTCCTCTGTGACATCGCTGACCATTTCAAACACTGGCATATCATCACCGAAAATCATCTTTGCGTTGTGAAATGCGGTCGTATGCGCCTTTCCCATCCAGCCGCCGCCAATCAAACCAATGCGAACCTCACTCATACTCTTCTCCTCCATTTTTGTGTTTTTTCAAAACATTTCATATCAAAAAATTTTGATACTTGTGATTTTCTCGCGACAAAAAACGTGTTGATTCCTGCGTTTTTCTCGTTCTCAACCCTGTGATGCTATGATATACTGTTTACAAAGCAACTTCACTATATTTTCTTGATAAAAAATATCAAAAAATAATACTCTTTGAGAGGATGACCTTGTATGCGCATCGATGCTGGTATTTTGCCGGATTCCGTTCGTTTCTTTCATGAGCCGGATTCCTTTACCGAACAGACCCTCTACCACACGCCGCATGTCGGTGTTTATCACTGCGACTGTCAATACAGCTTTGCCCGCACCGGAGAAACCTGCGTGGCGATTTGTCAAGCAATTTTTGTCGATCACGGCGCTTTGACGGTTCGATATCGCGGGCAGGAAATCACCGCATATCCCGGTATGCTGATCCTGCTCGACTGCCGAGAACCGCACGAATATTTTGCCACCTCTCCGGAAATCCGTTTCCGTTGGTTTCACATTGTCGGCGCCTGCAGTTTTTCCTATGTCACCCACATTATAGACTCCCATGGCTTTGTCATACAAACCGCCAAAAATGCCGACATAGAGCGATTTTGTGCACAAATCATCACAGATGCCAAGCAGGATGGCAATATATATCGCATATCCGCGCATGTTGAGCAGTTGCTTGCCGGTCTCGCGTCACTCGCTGTAGAAAAACGTCCAGACACCATCGAGCAGGCAATGATTGATTCGGCGCAATATATTGAAGCGCATTATGCAGAGAAAGAGGTAAAAATTCCCGCGCTCGCTTCCCGTGCCGCCTTGAGCACCTGTTATTATCTTCGCAAATTCAAAGAATATCATAGCGTTACGCCGCATCAATATTTACAGTCGGTTCGTCTGCGCGCCGCCAAAGAGCAACTCACGGTGACCTCACACAGCATCGAACAAATCGCCGAGGACTGTGGATTCTGCAGCACTTCTCATTTTATTATGGCATTCCGCAAAAGCACCGGTCTGACCCCGCTTCAGTTCCGAATTCTTTGGAAATAGTCGCCTCCCTATTGACTTTATCGCTTTTATGTGATAAAGTATGTGTCATGCAAATACTTTATTTATTAAAAGCGTCAAAGTATCTGCTCTACGTTTTGCAAAGGAAGGTTTATGTATGAAACTGCTTGTTTTACTCGTGTACTTCGCCGTGCTCATTGGCATCGGCTTGTACTGCCGTCGGCACGCGACGGATGTCAACGGCTTCGTCCTCGGCGGACGCTCGGTCGGCCCATGGCTGACCGCATTTGCTTACGGTACCTCGTATTTCTCCGCTGTTATCTTTGTCGGCTACGCCGGTCAGTTCGGCTGGAAATACGGCATCGCTTCGACATGGATCGGTATCGGCAATGCTCTGATCGGCTCGCTGCTCGCTTGGGTTGTTCTCGGACGCCGCACGCGCATCATGACACAGCATTTGGATTCCGCAACAATGCCGGCATTCTTCGGCTCTCGCTTTGACAGCAAGGCGCTAAAGATCGGCTCTTCGGCGATTATTTTCGTGTTTCTGATCCCATATACCGCTTCGCTGTACAACGGTCTGTCCCGCCTGTTCGGCATGGCATTTAACATTGATTACACGGTCTGTATTGTCCTCATGGCGATTTTGACCGCAATTTATGTTATCGCTGGCGGCTATATGGCAACAGCCATTAATGACTTTATTCAGGGCATTATCATGCTGTTCGGCATTGTGATTATTATTGCCGCTGTACTGCTGAGTAAGGGCGGCTTTATGGAAGCAGTCAACGGTCTGGCACAGGTTTCCGACCCGACAGCTTCTACCCAGCCGGGTGTCTTTGCTTCGTTCTTTGGTCCCGACCCGCTCAATCTGCTCGGCGTTGTCATCCTGACCAGCCTTGGCACATGGGGTCTGCCGCAGATGGTGCAGAAGTTCTATGCCATCAAGGACGAATCCTCGATTCACAAGGGTTCTGTGATTTCTACGCTGTTCGCGCTGGTTGTCTCCGGCGGCTGCTACTTCTTAGGCGGTTTCGGTCGTCTGTTCTCGGATCAGGTCAACATCGAAGCAGATGGCTTTGATTCCATCATTCCGACTATGCTTTCCAATCTGACACCGATTCTCATTGCATTGGTTGTCATTTTGGTTCTGTCCGCGTCTATGTCCACACTGTCCTCTCTGGTTATCGCGTCCAGCTCGACGCTGACGATTGATTTCCTCGGCGGCACGTTTATGAAGAACATGAGCCAGCGCAAGCTGCTCGTGACGATTCGCGTCTTTATCTTTGTATTTATCGCCATCTCTGCGATCATTGCCATTGTCCAGTACAAGAGCAATGTCACCTTTATTGCACAGCTGATGGGCATCTCGTGGGGTGCTCTGGCGGGCGCATTCCTCGCACCGTTCCTGTACGGTCTGTATTGGAAGCGCACCAGCCGTCTGGCGTGCTGGGTATGCTTCATCTTCGGCTGCGGTCTGATGATTGCAAACATGCTGTTCCGCACCAGCTTCCCGACTCTGCTTCAGTCCCCGATTAACTGCGGCGCTGTCGCTATGATCGTCGGCTTGATTCTGGTTCCGGTCATCAGCCTGATTTCTCCGGCACCGAAAAAGGAAATCGTAGACGATGCGTTCTCCTGCTACGACAAGGAGACCACCGTTCCGCAGAAAACCGCACTGGGAAAATAAAACGCAAGAATATTTACACAACACAAAAGCCCCGCATTGCGGGGCTTTTGCTATGTGCAGTTACATCATATTTCTCATATAGTTGGTCAGGATTGCCGCGGCCTGTGCACGGGTTGCACCGCCCTGCGGGTCAAGAAGCAATCCGCCATCTGACGAGGTCGTACCGTTAATGATCTTGTTCTGATATGCCCAGAGCATGGCGTTCTTTGCCCAACCGGAAACCTTACCCGCATCCGAGAATGGCAAATTGCCGGATACGCTCGGTCTGCCATTATAGTTATATAGGAACTGCGCCACCTGTTCACGAGTAACCGGACTGTTCGGCTCAAAGTATCCATTTCCGACACCGGAAGCAATACCGTTTGCACTCGCCCACTGAATGGCTTCATAGAACCAATCGTTCTTGGATACGTCCTTGAATGTCTTGCCGTTTGTAGCTCGATACGGGGAATCTACACGCTTGTCATAGTTGTACAGTACCTGCGCAACCATGGCACGGCTCAGTGTAGTCTCCGGCTCAAAGGTCGTTTTGCTCGTGCCAGTCATCAAACCATTGTCGTATACGAACTGTACATAGTCAATATACCAAGCCGATGGATAAACGTCAGAGAAAATTTTTGTAACCGATGTGGTCGGCTTCGGATTCGGCTTTACGATGTCTGTCTCGTACTTGCCGTCACCATCGGAATCCTGCTTGACGGAGAGACCATTCTGTTCTTCTGTAATCTGATAGCTGGTCTTGTCATTCAAATCATCGACAGATGTTACATCACCGTTGGTATCAGTAATATTCAGATCCTTTACGCCGGAGATATTGATTGCATTATCCTTCATAGAAGATGTCACTTCACCATTGGAAGTGCCTGCAACCGTGACGCTTGCCAATTCGCTGTTCTTTTCGCCAAAGTATTCAATGCCTACAGTTTCATTGGCACTGGACGAAACCTGTACCTTTTGTTCTGCGCTAGAGTCCGCCGGAACATCAACAGAAACCGTTGCATTTGCCGGAACAGAAGCCGTTACGCCTTCCTTAGAACCGGCAACCGTAATATCGCTGTCATCCTGAATATCAGAGAAGGTCACAGCCTGATTTGTCTTTGCCCAGAATGCATTGTATACATCCTTCTTATCCGGTGCTTCTTCCTGATCCGGAACCGGTGATACGCCATTGCCAATCGGCAGTAAAAT
The DNA here is from genome assembly GCA_963620595.1 of Anaerotignum sp. Taxonomy (GTDB): domain Bacteria; phylum Bacillota; class Clostridia; order Oscillospirales; family Butyricicoccaceae; genus Butyricicoccus_A. The sequence continues at coordinate 6,010 of CAVFAY010000030.1, forward strand.
ATCCGCGTTGTCGCTCTCTGTGCCGTTTGTCTTGATGGTATACTTGCCGTCTTTTACCGTAATAGAATCGGTATTGGCTGTAATCAGATACGGATATTCTGCATCTACATCATCCTGTGCCGCAACCGACTGTGCATTCGCATAGTTTTCCTTGATAATGCCGTGTCTGGTTAAATTACGATATAGATTTTTTGCCTGTGTCGAATAGGAGATATAACCGTTGGAATCGCTCCATCTTCCAATCCATGCGAATCCCATATCATAATACCAGCCAGTGAAGTTTCCGTTTTTGTCCTTATTCAAATGCAGCTCATGTTCTTCACCCGGATGATTGCAGTCGTATACTTTAATAATACTTTCTTTATCTTTATCTGTTATATTCAGTGCCAATATCTCATGTCCGCCAGAGATAGTCCAAGCTTCGCCATGTACGTCAATACTAACCGCATCTCCTCCGTTGTCTACATAATTTTTTACAGCATCATGTAACCCTTGTAAATTATTCGTATTTCGACTTCTTTCTAACCCTACTGATGGAAGATCTTGACTAATTTGTCCATACATAATATATTGCAGGGCATTCAAGTCTGTCTTTGTACTGCGATCTTTGAATTCCACTTGATTTAAATGCTGATAGCTGGAATTATATGTATTTACATTCGGCAAAGAATGCCAAGTATTGATCGCTGTCGATACCATTCCATAGCAATTGCCGCCTTTTCCATCGTTGTCTTTCTTAATTACCGCAGCCTGCGTAACGCCAAACAGGTTTTCATACATAAAATCCGGAATCTCTTCACCGAAATTCTTCTGTTTCCATGTATCATCAATGGTAATCAAACCGTCAGTCGGCTCCGGTGTCTCCCCCGGTGTCCACGGTGTCCATGTAATTGTACCGCTATACTGATTCTGAATCACATCTTCCCATCCGGAAGCACTTCGAGGATAATATACCGTTGCAGTAACTGAATAAAATGCCCAATCTTCAAAATGAGGCGCATCTCCTGTGAAATAAATTTCAGACAAATTTTTACATCTATAAAACGGAGAATGTGGACTACCGCTTTGACCTGCAATGCTATTAACATTTTTACCAAATATAATTTTCTCTAATTTCGTGCAATCTTGAAATGCATTGCTTTTAATCGTTGTTACACTATCCGGTACTGTAACTTCTTTTAAACTGCTGCAACCTTTAAATACTTCGGCACTCATCTCAGATAACTGCTCAGCCAGTCTAATCTTTTGCAGATTGACGCAACCAGCAAATGCACCATCATACATATGCCTAACACTATCCGGTATTTCTACTTCTTTTAAAGATGTGCAGTCTACAAATGCACAACTGCCTATATTAACAACACTGTTAGGAATGGAAATACCTGCTAACGCAGTACAACTACCAAAAGCACTACTAGAAATTGTCACAACGCTATCCGGAATCGTGACATTTCGCAAATTCGAACACCCATAGAATGTGGAATCATTAATGATCGTAACTCCGTCTGGGATGTTTACAGACGATATACTGCTGCAACTCCGAAATGCAGTTGCCTTTATTTCATTTACACTGCTTGGAATTTTTATCTCCGTAAGACTAGAATCCTCATAGAAAGCCTGCATTCCAATACAGTTCAACCCATCGGGCAATGAAATTTGGGTAAGATTCCTGCAGCCATAAAATGCATAATTGCCAATTGTCGTAACGCCAGACTCTACCATTACTTTTGTAATTGCATCTCGACTATCTTTCCAAGGTACGTAATCACTGTGTGTATAGTCGGTCATCTCGCCTTCGCCGCTAATAGTGAGGGTGCCGCCCGCCAGCTTCCAAGTAACCTTTTCTCCGCAGGTGCCCTCGGTTGGGGCTGCTGCCTTTTGATCCGACTGAGTAAGATTCTGTTGCGGCGGATTTTCTTCCGCAAACGCTGTCGGCAGGCAGGATGCCAGCATACCAAATGCCAGAACCAAGCTGACTAGCCGTTTTCTTAATTTCATCTTCTTTCCTCCTTCAAGCCCGGTGTGTTACGACAAAAAACTGAACCTATTTTAATTTTTCACAAAAAAGTTAATTTAAATTCATTATTTTTGTCTATTTTTTACAAATTTATTATACTATGCATCGTTGTCTTTGTCCACCATAATTTTTTGAATTTTTAGCTCTTTAGAGTTGCCCGCATAAATATGCACGCAAAACGCCCTCTGCACCCACTGTATTTTTGTTGATGTTTGTATCTAACAGAAAGTGGGCGATCATGTTATACTAGACATGTTAAACACATCATATATTAGGAGGTTTTATCCAATGCCAATTTCATCGGAAACACTGAAACGTTATGCACTATGTATCTTGGGTCTGTTCTTCTCGGCACAGGGTGTTGCTATCACTAAGCTGGGCGCATTGGGCGTTTCCCCGATTTCTTCGGTCGCCAACGTCATGAGCCTGCGTTTACCGGCGCTGTCCCTCGGCAACTGGCTGATTATCTGGAACTGCGTTTTGATTCTCGGTCAGATCCTCATTCTGCGCCGCAAATTCCAGCCGGTTCAGCTGCTTCAGATTCCGTTGTCTTTCCTGTTTGGTTATTTTACAGATTTCGGTATGTGGGCGTTCTCTTGGGCTTCTCCGGAGCTGTATCCGCTGCGTCTGGTCAATATCTGCTGCGGCACGATCATTCTGGGCTTTGGCATTGCGCTGTGTGTTATTTCCAACGCCGTTATGAATTCCGGTGAGGCATTTGTCAAGGCAATCTCCGACACCACCCGCAAGGATTTCGGCACGCTGAAAATCTGCTTTGACGTCAGCTGCGTAGTGATCGCACTGGTTCTGTCTTTGATTTTCTTTGACTTTACTATTCAGGGCACCCGTGAGGGCACACTGATCGCCGCTCTGTGCACTGGTATGGTTATTAAGTTCTTTACCCCGCGTCTGCGTCAGCCGCTGGAGCGCTTCATCGGCTGCCACCACGCCCGCCAAAAGGAATTTTCTGCATGATTATTGATTTTCACACGCATACCTTTCCTGCAAAAATTGCCGGTTCCGTCATTGCACAGCTGCAAAGCAAATCACGTTCTATGGCATTCACTGATGCCACTAACGACGGCCTGCGCCGCTCCATGGACAACGCCGGTATTGATCTGTCGATTCTGCTGCCGGTCATGACCAACACGCATCAGGTACCCAAGCTCAACGAGCTTGCCGCCCGCACCAATGAACATTGGGAGGAAACCGGTCTGCTGTCGTTCGGCGGTATGCATCCGGAATACACCAATTATAAAGAGGAGCTGCGGCATGTTGCAGACATGGGCATCAAGGGCATCAAGCTGCATCCGGCATATCAAGGCTATGACTTTGATGACATTCGCTATCTGCGCATCATCGACAAGGCAACCGAACTGGGGCTGATCGTCCTGACGCACGCCGGTATGGACATCGGCATTCCGGAACACAACTACTGCTCAACCGCGCACATTCGCCACGTGATGCAGGAGGTTGCACCGGACAAGCTGGTTCTCGCTCACATGGGCGGCTGGCAGGGCTGGCGCGATGTTGCGAACAATCTTGCCGGTTTGCCGCTGTATTATGACACCGCATTTGCGATGGGTGATATTCTCCCCGCTCCGGGCACGACACGCATCGAGGAAGAATCGCACAACATGAACAAGCAGCAATTTACCTTCCTTGCGCACACGCTGGGAACCGATAAATTATTGTTCGCCACGGATTGCCCGTGGAGCAGTCAGTCGGAATCCCTGCAATTCCTCCGTGACTGCGAGTTTACTCAACAAGAGCTGGCAGACATTTTAGGAAACAACGCACAAAAGCTGTTGCAAATATAATTTGAGCATGAAAAATCCCGTCTTTCACGTGAAAGACGGGATTTTATTACATAAGCAGTTTAGCTCTTAAACAAATTGCGCTTGTCGATAATACGAACAGCCTTGCCCTCGCTGCGTGCGATTGCCTTTGGCGGCAGCAGCTTGACATCAACCTTGATGCCGAGCATTGCTTTGAGTGCGGCAACCAGCTTCTTCTCGCGCTCTGCATCGGAAATCTTCAGGTCATTGAACATCTCCAGAGACATCTCGACATTGACTTCAATCGTATCACTGTTGTTGACACGATCGACAATCAATTCATAGTTTGCCGGATAGCCTTCGTTGAGTAGAACCGTCTCAATCTGGGACGGGAAGACATTGACGCCCTTGACGACCATCATATCATCGCTGCGGCCGAGCGGCTTAGACATGCGGATATGGGTGCGTCCGCACGAGCACTTTTTGCGCGACAAAATGCAAATATCGCGGGTACGATAGCGCATCAGCGGGAATGCTTCCTTGGTCAGACAGGTGAATACCAGTTCACCGCGCTCGCCATCCGGCAGCACCTCACCGGTGTTCGGGTCAATGATCTCTGCAATGAAGTGATCCTCATTGACATGCATACCGTTCTGCTCCTTGCACTCGAAGGAAACGCCCGGACCGGAAATCTCGGTTAGACCGTAAATGTCATACGCCTTGATGCCGAGGCTCTCCTCAATGCTGTGTCGCATCTCTTCCGTCCATGCCTCTGCGCCGAAAATGCCTGCCTTGAGCTTGATTTTATCGCGCAGACCGCGTTCGTTGACGCTCTCGCCCAGATACGCGGCATACGACGGCGTGCAGCACAAAATCGTGGAGCCAAGATCTGTCATAAATTGCAGCTGACGCTCGGTATTGCCGGACGACATCGGCAGCGTCAGACAGCCGACCTTATGTGCGCCGCCGTTCAGACCTGCGCCGCCAGTAAACAGACCATATCCATAGGCAATGTGGCAAACATCTTCATCCGATCCGCCTGCCGCGACAATCGCGCGGGCGCAGCATTCTTCCCACAGATCAATATCATGCTGGGTGTAGAACGCAACAACGCGGCGACCTGTCGTGCCGCTGGTAGACTGAATGCGCACGCAATCCTTGAGCGGCTTCGCCAGCAGACCATACGGATACTGATCCTTCAGATCATCCTTTGTGATAAACGGCAGCAGATGCAGATCTTCAATGCCGTGAATGTCCTCCGGCTTAACGCCTGCCTCGTCCATCTTATTGCGGTAAAATTCTACATTGTCATACACATACTTGACCTGTGCGACCAGCCGCTCACTCTGTAATGCTTGCAGCTGGTCAACCGGCATCGTCTCAATTTCCGGCTGATAATACTTGCTCATATCCCATTAAACTCCTTGTTTTCGCATGAAATCATTCCTTCCCCGCTGCGCCTTCCTTCCGAAAAGGTGCTGCAGCGGGGACTTCGTTCTGATTTCTACAGAGAGCCTGCCTGCTCTCCGATTGAACTGCGTCTCTCTGAGGGACATTCCTCGTGTCCCTGCTCCCTGAGAGGGATTTCTCCCAAATGTATTTACTCTACTCTTCCGAGATGGAAAGCCTTTTTATTCAGCTCCAAGAACTTTGCCGGAACGCTTGCTCCCAGTGCCTCCAGCCAAGCTTGTTCGCTGATCTGATCGAAATAACGAGACAGTCTGCCCATCAGTGCGATGTTTACTGCCTTTGCAGAGCCTGCCTCGGTAGCAATTGCCAAGGCATCCATGGCATCAACCTTTGCCCCCAATGCTTCCATCTTTTCTACCAAATCGGACGGATACTGTGCGGCACCGGTGATAACCGGCATCGGGTCGATTTCCTGTGTATTGACGATGACACGTCCGCCTGGCTTGAGGTATTCCATCCAGCGTGCAGCCTCCAGCTTCTCAAACGAAACGATGAAATCTGCTTCACCCTTGTCAATAATCGGGGAATACACGTGATCGCCAAAGCGAACATAAGTAACTACGCTGCCGCCGCGCTGGCTCATGCCGTGCACTTCGGAAACCTTTACATCATAATTCTGGTCGAGCAGCAGACGTCCGAGCAGCTTACTTGCCAACAGGGAGCCCTGACCGCCGACACCTACAATCATTACATTCGTTGTCATGTTCAGTACCTCCTTACGCCTTCAGTGCGTCAAACGCACACATCTGCTGGCAGACACCACAGCCCACACAAAGCGTTACGTCAATGACTGCCTTACCATTCTTGACGCTGATTGCCGGACAGCCCAGCTTCATGCAGCTGCGGCAGCCTCGGCAGGCATCGGTATCTACCTTGAGCGGCGGATTATGCTTGACGTACTTGAGCAATGCGCACGGACGGCGGCTAATAATAACAGACGGTGCTTCTGCTGCCAGCTCCTCCTTGAGGACGGTATCGCACTGCTTGAGGTCATACGGATCAACAACGCGAATGCGCTCAAATCCCATGGCGCGGCACAGAGATTCCAAATCAATCTTGCCCGCCGGATCTCCCTTGATGTTATAGCCCGTCGTTGGATTCTGCTGGTGACCAGTCATGCCAGTAATCGAGTTATCTAAAATAATAACGGTAGAATTGCTCTGGTTATACGCAATATTTGCCAGACCGGTCATACCGGAATGCATAAAGGTCGAGTCACCGATAACAGCAACCGTCTTTCCCTCCGATTCCTTGCCCAGTGCCTTGTTAAAGCCATGAATCGAAGAAATCGAAGCACCCATGCACAGAGTCATCTCAATAGCACTCAGCGGAGCAACAGCACCCAGCGTATAACATCCAATATCACCGAGTACGGTGCACTTATTCTTAGACAGCGTGTAGAACATGCCGCGATGCGGACATCCGGCACACATAACCGGCGGACGTGCCGGCATGGTCTCGTCCAGCTTCTTGCCTTCCGGAACCGGCAGACCCAGCTTTTCTGCAATCAGATTCTGAGAGAACTCATCCTCAATCGGCAGAATGTCCTTGCCGGTGACGGTCAGACCCAGCTGCTTGCAGTGATTTTCAATAATCGGATCCAACTCTTCAATGACAACCAGCTTGTCAACCTTTGCGGCGAAGTCCAGAATCAGCTTCTCCGGCAACGGATTGATCATGCCCAGCTTGAGGATAGATGCCTTATCGCCGAATACTTCCTTTGCATACTGATAGCAGGTGCTGGAAGCAATGACGCCGACAGAGGTATCGCCCCACTCGATGCGGTTGAACTCACAGTTTTCCGCAAAAGCAATCAGATCACGGGTGCGCTGCTCGACAATCGGATGACGTTTTTTCGCGTTGCCCGGCATCATAACATACTTGCCGATATTCTTTTCATACGGCTTTACCGGCGGCTCTACGCGCTCGCCTGGCTCGACGATGCTCTGAGAATGTGCCACACGCGTGCACATCTTGATGATAAACGGCGTGTCAAACTGCTCAGACAGCTCAAATGCGCGCATGGTGAACGCACGTGCTTCCGCAGAATCCGATGGCTCCAGCATCGGGATCTTGGATGCAATGGCATGGTGGCGAGAATCCTGCTCATTCTGAGAGGAATGCATACCGGCATCATCTGCAACAACGATAACCATACCAGCGTTGACACCGGTATACGAAACGGTGAACAGCGGATCGGCGGCTACGTTGAGACCCACGTGTTTCATGCCGCAGAAGCTGCGCTTTCCCGCCAGACAGGCACCAAATGCGACTTCCATTGCTACCTTTTCATTCGGTGCCCATTCGCAGTAAATTTCATCATACTTTGCGGCTTCTTCGGTTACCTCGGTACTCGGCGTACCCGGATAGCTGGAAACGACCGCGCAGCCTGCTTCATACAGGCCGCGAGCAACTGCCTTGTTGCCCAGCATAAGCTGTTTCATAAATCAGGTTCCTTCCTTTGTATATAATTAGAGAGAGGGAATAAAAATTTCCCCTCTTACTTGTCCTCATCCTCTTTTGCAATCTGTTCGGTCATGCTGCGCAGCACACCCGTGCCGCCGGACAGCATCCGGCTGACGCGGCTGATCGTCGCGCTGCTTGCTCCCGTGCATCCGAGAATCTCATTATAAATTTTTCCTTCCGTCAGCAAAACCGCCACATCGAAGCGCTGTTCCATTGCCCGCGCTTCGGATACGGTGCACAGATCCTCAAAGAACTGTCTGCACTCATCAACGTTTTTCAGCTTCAGGATGTTCTCATACAGAGCCATACTCGGCTTCTTGTGGTCTAATCTTGCCATGCGGCTTCCTCCCCTGCAGCTGCCGCATATCCGGCAGCTGGATTGTTGACGCTTTCAATAATTAGTTTAACACAATACTGCACAACAGTAAATATTTTCACGAAAAAACGATCTCTGTCTGTAACAGAGACCGTTTTTTTCTTATCCATAGGCGATTGACAATCAGGCTTCGTTTTCTCTTGCTACCAACTGTTCTACGCTGTACATCTGGCGCAGCTTCGGCTTTTCGATCTTGCCGGTTGGATTACGCGGAATGTCTGCAAAGATAATCTTGACCGGACGCTTGTAGCGCGGCAGCTTCATGCAGTAATCGCGGATTTCCTCCTCTGAGCAGCTAAAGCCTTCCTTGATTTCAATAATTGCAGCGGTGATCTCACCGAGACGCTGATCCGGCATACCAATAACAGCAACATCCTTAATTGCCGGATGCGCACGCAGGAAGTCCTCGATTTGTACCGGATAAATATTCTCACCGCCGCTGATGATGACATCCTTCTTGCGGTCTACAAGGAAATAGAAGCCGTCTTCATCCTGACGTGCCATATCACCGGTAAACAGCCAGCCACCCTTGAGTGTCTCTGCGGTTGCCTCTTCGTTGCGGTAGTAGCAGGTCATGACACCAGGACCCTTGACACACAGCTCACCGACTTCGCCCTGCTGGACTTCCTTGCCGTCCTCATCGACAATCTTTGCCTTCCAGCCAAAGCCCGGTACGCCGATAGCGCCGACTTTATCAATGTTCTCAACGCCCAAATGCACACAGCCCGGTCCAATTGATTCACTCAGACCATAGTTGGTGTCGTACTGATGGTTCGGGAAATATGCCTTCCAGCGGCGAATCAAAGACGGCGGAACCGGCTGCGCACCGATATGCATAAGTCTCCACTGATCCAGCTCATAATCCGACAGCTTCAAGTCGCCGCGATCCAAGGCGTCCAGAATATCCTGTGCCCACGGAACCAGCAGCCATACAATGCTGCAATGCTCCTTAGAAACTGCTTCGAGAATATACTTCGGCTTTGTACCCTTGAGCAAAACCGCCTTGCCGCCGGAAATCAGGCTGCCGAACCAATGCATCTTTGCGCCGGTATGATACAGCGGCGGGATGCACAGGAACACATCCTCCTTAGTCTGACCATGATGATGCTGCTCGACACGAGCGGCGTGCAGCAACGATTCATGATTGTGCAGAATCGCCTTCGGGAAGCCCGTCGTGCCGGAAGAGAAATAAATCGCCGCATTATCTTCATCGGTAATATCAATGAGCGGTGCCTGACTCGAACAATTGGCTGCCAAGTGCGTGTAGTCCTCTGCCCAGCTCGGACATCCGCCCTCACCGAGATAGAACATCAGACGGTTGCGACCCAGTTCATCCGCAATTGGCTCCAGACGGCCGATAAAGTTATTGCCGAATACAATCGCATTGACCTCTGCCAATTCTGCGCAATACTTGATTTCATCGGTATCATAGCGGAAATTAAACGGTACCGCCAGCGCACCGGTCTTGAGAATGCCGAAATAAACCGGCAGCCACTCCAAGCAGTTCATCAGCAGGATAGCGACCTTATCGCCCTTCTTGATGCCGCGGCTGAGCAGCAGATTGGCAAAGCGGTTTGCCTTCTCGTCAAAGACATGCCAAGTAATCTCTCGGCGGTAATCCGAAGCCGGTGTCGGCTCCATCAGATCATATTCCTTCCATGTTACCCGTCGAATCTCTTTAATCTCCGGATTCAGCTCAACCAGTGCGACATCGTTGCCGTACAGCTTGCTGTTTTTTTCAAGTAAATCGGTAATTGGCATCGGGTATACCCTGTCCTTCCTCTAAAAAATCTCTATTCTGCGGGATTCTTTTCCCGTTTAAAGCGTAACTCTTTTACATATAAAAGTAACACAAACGGGGACAAATGTCAAATGATTCTGCATGGTTCTCAACCTCCTTTCACTATACACACGTTTCATCTCTTCTTTGTGTGACATGCACCGAAAAAAAATTCAAAAAAACAGGGAGCGTTTCCGCTCCCTCGTCTATCCGGTTAGTATTTGTCATCGGTTCCGGTTCTCATGCGATGCAGCAAATCCGCCTGCTCTTGCCGCTCATTGACCAAATCCATCACGTATGTGACCAATCGTTCTGAAGCATCGGGATGTCCCAGTGCGGTAATGGTCTCCTGCATGGTCCGAATGCGCACCGGATTGTTGAGCAGCGCATACAACACCTCATCCAGCGGAAATGTCCTGGTGACAAGCATCGCCATGCCGTTATTGACTAAAAACTCCACATTGCGTTCTTCCTGTCCCGGAATCGGATTTGCCAAAATCATTGGTAAGCCCTTGGCAATCGCCTCTGTCACCGTCAGACCGCCCGGCTTCGTAATAATGCAATCCGCCGCGCTCATGAGTATATCTACATTATCCACAAAACCCATCACGCGAATGCTGCACGAGCCGGTATACCATCCGAGGAAATCATTCAAATGCTGATAGGCTTTTTTATTGTTTCCGCATACGGCAAGAATCTGAAAGTCCACGCCGGTATTGGTAATATGCTGCACGATCTCTGCACAGTTGCCATATCCCATGCTTCCGCTCATGACGAGCAACACCGGACGCTCTGCATCCAGTCCCAATTGTCTGCGCGCCTCTTCCTTTGCAATATGCCGATTGAATTTCGGGTGCACCGGAATGCCAAACGGCAACAGACGTTCCTCCGGAATTCCTCGTTTGACAGCGATCTGGGTAATCAGCTCGCTCGCCGTGACCAATCCGTCCATATACAGCACATCCTCCCAATACGGATGAATGCAATAGTCTGTCGCAATACCGATGCTCGGTGCTGTGACCATGCCGCGCTGCTTCATCTGGCTGACCAAATGCGCCGCCAGCACATGCGTGCACACAATCGCATCCGGCTCAAAATTTTCCACAAACGACTCAAATCGAAAAGCGCCCAACGTATTGACCAGTTTGACGATATTCATCTTATTGAGTTTTTCTTTGGTCTGTGAGGTTTTATCATAAAACAGTCGATACAGCTCTGGTGTGTACTTAGACGAAAGCAGGTATCCCTTCGCCAATGCCTGCTGGATCATTTTGCTGATATATTCATATACATCAACGGTCTGAACCTCTGCGCCTTTTTCTTGAAACAGGTCGGCCAACGCCTTTGCTGTGGCATGGTGTCCATAGCCCGCCGTCACCGACAGTAGTAATATCTTCATGTAATTCCTCCATCTTATGGATTTCATTTTACTCTATTCCCCTCATAAGTGCAACGTATAGCGGGCGAAATCCATCATTTTTACCGTATTGTAACCATTTTTCTGCATTCTGACTATTTATCTTCTATGGGATTTGTCATATAATATATACGATGTATTTTGTAAGACAAGTCGAAATATATCCTATGAACAGAAAAATCTGCGAATCCATCGAATTCCTTGGATTCCGTCATTTTAATTGGAGGCATTTGATTCATGTCTGACTTTTCTTTAAAGTCCTATGTAAAAGACCATAAGACCATTCACCTCGTCGGTATTGGCGGCGTGTCCATGTCCGCGCTCGCTGAGCTGCTGCTGCATCTCGGTGCCAAAGTAACCGGCTCTGACCGCACCGAATCCGCCGTCACGGACAAACTGGCCAAACTCGGCGCTCACATTACATACGCACACCTGCCGGAAAACGTAGACGGCGCAGACCTTGTAATCCGCACCGCTGCGGTACACGATGACAATCCGGAAATCGCACACGCCCGCGAGATGGACATTCCGGTCATGGAGCGCGCACAAGCTTGGGGCAAAATTATGCTGGAATACAAGCACGCCGTCTGTGTATCCGGCACCCACGGCAAGACGACAACGACTTCCATGCTGACAATGATCGGCATAGAGTGCGGCTCTGACCCGACAGTCATGGTCGGCAGTAATCTAGATGCCATCGGCGGCACCCTGCGCATCGGCGCACACGATTACTTTATCGCAGAGTCCTGCGAGTACACCAATTCCTTCCTCAGCTTCCATCCGACGGTTGCTGTTGTTCTGAACGTCGATGCCGATCATCTGGACTTCTTCAAGGACATCAACGACATCATTCACTCGTTCCATCGTTTCTGTGAGCTGGTTCCGGAAAACGGCGCGATTGTTGTCAACCACGACTCTGTCAACGCGATGCAGGCTGTGCAGGGCATTGACCGCACCTGCATTACCTTCGGCACAACACCGGAAGCAGACGTCTATCCGGAAAACGTCACCGACCGCCATGGCTATTACAGCTTTGATGTCATGCACAAGGGCGAATTCTTCACCCATGTCGATTTGTCCGTTCCTGGCCGCCACAACATGCTCAATGCATTGGCTTCCTGCGGCGTATGTATCTTCCTCGGTCTGGACGCAGAAAAATCTGCAGCAGGCCTCGGGAAGTTCACAGGTTCTTCCCGTCGTTTCCAGCTGACCGGTCACATGGCAAACGGTGCCACCGTTATTGACGATTACGCACACCATCCGACCGAGATGATGGCAACGCTCAAGACCGCCCGCGAGATGGATTTTAACCGCATCATCTGTGTTTTCCAGTCGCACACATATTCCCGCACCAAGGCATTGCTTCCGCAGTTTGTCGAAGCACTCAAGCTGTGCGACAAGGCGATTCTGGCAGACATTTACGCAGCTCGCGAGAAAAATACCTTTGGCATCAGCAGCAAGGACATTGCTGATCAGTTGGACGGCGGCGAATACTATCCGTCATTTGAGCAGATTGAAGCGCGTGTTCGTGAAGTTGCTCAGCCAAACGACCTCATCATTACCATGGGCGCAGGCAACATCAACACCATCGGCTCAAAGCTGTGTGTTGACGCAAAGTAAATTTTTCTAAACAGCAAAAGACTGCATTTCACGCGAAATGCAGTCTTTTTTTTATGCCAAACCCTGTCTCCGGCGAGCCAGGTTTATCGGCCCATCACGGAGTTGTTTCAGTCGGTTCAGGGTGCGGCGCGTGCCAAGAATCACGCAGGTTTCCGGATCATCTGAGGTATGCGCATCCAATCCCAGCGATTGCGAGAGATACGCCGCCATGCCGTACAGCTTGGATCCGCCTCCTGCCAGCGCCATACCGGTTTCTGTCAAATCTCCGACCAGCTCCGGCGGCGTGCGCTCCAGCAGCGCACACACGGCCTGTCGGATAAGATCCGCCTGTTCACGCAAAATCGGCATCAATTCTTCTGATGTCACGGTCTCACAGGCAGGCAAACCCGTTGACACCCGCCGTCCGCGCACCGGCACCGAACACAGCTCGTCTCTCGGCAAAACACTGCCAATGGTCTGTTTGATGCTCTCTGCGGCAGAAATGCCAATGAGCAAATCGTGCTGCTGTTTGACATGCTCCTGAATCGCCGCATCACAGCTGTCTCCGGCAATGCGGATAGACGCAGCACACACGACAGCTCCCAGCGAAATAACCGCCAAATCCGTCGTCCCGCCGCCAATATCGACAACAAGTGTCCCTTTTGGGCTGTCCGGATCGACGCCCGCACCGGCGGCAGCGGCGACCGGCTGTTCCATCAGATACACCCGCGATGCACCGGCCTGTATCCCCGCATCAACGACTGCCCGTTCTTCCAGCTCCGACACCAGCGGCGGCACACAGATCAGCAGATTTGGGCGTATCCAGCCTCCACATCCGGTGCGCTTTAAGAATACTTTTGTCATGGCTCCGGCAATCGAACAATCGGTAATCACGCCGCCGCGCACCGGACGCACAGCGAGCAGATCTTCCGGTGTTCTGCCAAGCATATCCCGCGCCTTTTTCCCGACACAGACAACACTGCCTGTGCTTCTGCGCATGGCCACGACAGATGGCTCGCGTAAGACAATTCCTTTTCCTTCCCGATACAACAGTACCGATGATGTACCTAAATCCATTGCATAATCAAACATCCTGTGTTCCTCGCTTTCTGATTCCGAACGGCTTATATCAAAGTATATGCCCGTCCGCCATGCGATGATACACAGGATGACTAATTTTTTATTCGACAAGTTGTCAGGCTTTTGCTGCGGCAAGCACCCAAACGGTTTCCGGTCTGCCTTCCCGCAGCAGTCTTGCACAGTTGCTCACCGTTGCACCGGTCGTGACAATATCATCAATCAGCAAAATCCGTTTGCCGGAAAGATCCATGTCGTTTTTCCGTGCAAACGAATGCGAGGCATTTTCCTGCCGCTGTTTTGCTGATAATCTTGACTGCTTATGTGAAATCAATTTGCGCTTGAGCAGCGGCAGATACGGCACGCCCCATTTTTCCGAAAGATATTTGGCAAATTCCTCACTCTGATTGAATCCGCGCCGAAATTTGTGCCAGCCATGCATCGGTACGCAGGTAATTGCATCCGGCAGCGGCATGTGATGCCAATCCCATGCCTGTGCCATCAGTTCTGAAATCGGGTTGAGGCGATAGGTCTGTTCGGCATATTTCAGCCGCAGCAATGCAGTACGATAGCCGCCGCGATACCGTCCAGCACAAACAATCTCACTGACATATTCCGGTGGATAGCAGGTCAGCGTCTGCATATCCGATTCCATCTGTTGACAGCAGTCCTTGCACAAACCGCCCTCGCTGTCTGCGATTTGTTGTCCGCACAGGATACAGCTGGTCGGAAACAGCAGAGACATGCTCACTCCTCCTCCATGCTTGTCTGGGCATTTTCCGGCACTTGGCGAATAAGCCGTGCCCGCAGGGCACTATATCGCCGGTTGCGTGTGTTGGTATTCACCATGGTTTCCGTCACATCCGGATCTCCCACGAGAACAAGCAGTTTCTTGGCACGCGTAATTGCCGTGTACAGAATATTTCTCGTCAGCAGACGTCTGCCGATTCCCGCAGGCAGAGCGACAATGACCGCATCAAATTCACTGCCCTGCGATTTGTGTACGGTCATGGCATACGCCAGCTCCAGCTCTCCGAGCATATCAAACGTATAATGCGCCAGTTTATCATCAAACTGTACGCAGAGATTTTCATCCCGCAAAGAAATGCCGACAATTTTTCCGACATCACCATTAAACATGCCGGTTCCCTCTTCTTCCGGATCGCATTCTTTTTCCCAAACAATATCATAATTGTTGCGCACCTGCATCACGCGGTCACCCAACCGGAAAATCGTATCGCCATACCGCTTTTCCGGCTTCGCATCATCCGGCGGATTGAGTGCATCTTGCAGCATTCGATTGAGCTGCTGCGTGCCGGCAGCCTGTCGGCGCGACGGGGTGAGCACCTGAATCTGATCCGGCGAAAATCCATAATAATCCGGCAGCCGCCTGCGGCACAAATCGACAACCGTCTGCATGACATCCTCTGCGTTGTGCTTGCGCATGATAAAGAAATCTCCCTCGCGGCCGCCGCTGACCGGTATTTCTCCGCGATTGATTGCATGGGCATTGCGCACAATGGCACTTTCCTGTGCCTGACGGAAAATTTCATCCAATTCTACCGTGTGAATGCGTTCAGAACTAATGCAGTCACGCAGAAAATTACCCGGGCCAACTGGCGGCAGCTGATCCGCATCACCGACCAAAATCAATCGTGTTTCCGGCGGCATTGCCTCCAGCAGCGCCTGCATCAGAACAATATCAATCATGGACACCTCGTCCAAGATAACGACATCGCAGTCCAGCGGATTCATCTGATTGCGGGCAAATACCGCTTTTCCCTCTCCGTTTCGATAACCGGATTCCAACAATCGATGAATGGTTTTCGCTTCGCGGTCACACAGCTCACTGAGACGCTTGGCAGCGCGGCCTGTCGGCGCTGCCAAGACAACATCCAATCCCACAGCATCATAAAAATCCAGCATACCGCGAACGGTTGTGGTTTTACCGGTACCCGGACCGCCGGTTAAAATAACCAGACCATACCGTGCCGCCCACTCAATCGCCTGCCGCTGGCGCGGTGCATACACGACGGCACTGTTTTCCTCTAAGGTTGCGAGCAGCTCTTGCAGATTAAAATCATATTCATATTCGGTATCAGACAGCTCAGTTAAATAATCCGCAACAAAAACTTCTGCCTCATGCATGGGATTTAAATATACGGCATCTCGGCGGCAAATATATTCGCAGATCAATCTTCCATTATCCTGTAACTGCGTAAATTGGTGGTCGAGAAGCTCCTGCTCCGGTAAATATCCATCTTCATCCTGTAATAGCTGTGCCGCTGTGGCAAGCAGCTTCTCTTTTGGGATAAACGTGTGGCCATTGCTCAAATTAAATTGCAATGTATACAAAATACCTGCTTGGATTCGTTCCTCTGCATCCCAAGGCATTCCCTGCGATAATGCCAGATCATCTGCCTGCTGAAAATCAACAGCAAACTCCTCGCTGCACAGCAAATAGGGATTATCCAGCACATGATCGATGGCACTGTCCTTAAAGCGCTTATATAATCGTGCGGCGAGCTGCGGCGGCAGCTCGTGTTCCATTAAAAATTCCATCAAGCGGCGCATAGACGTCTGCTGGCGAAATTGATCTCCGATTTGTTCGGCTTTTCGCGCCGTAATGCCGGAAATATTTGCCAAGCGTTCCGGCTCATTTGTCATGACGGTAAACGTCTCTTCGCCAAAGCGATCCGCAATTTTCTTTGCCAGCTTCGGGCCAATACCCTTGATAATGCCGGAGGACAGATAATCGGCGATGCCCTTGACGGTTGCCGGCATCCGACGTTCAAAATATTCCGTCAAAAACTGTTCGCCATAAGACGCATGGGTCGTCCAATGACCGGTCAGCATCAGTTCCTCTCCCAAGCAAATCTGCGGCATTGTGCCGACTGCTGTGACCTCTTCGCCGTCATCTTCGATGAGCCGAATAACCGCATAGCCGTTGTCCTCGTTCTGATAAATGACAGCATCGACGGTGCCGTTGATGCTTTGCAGTTCATTTTCCATGGTCTCCCCCTTTCTAATGCACGGTTTATGCTTTTCGTATTATATCACAACTAGTTTCCGAACGCAAAAAGTCCCGTCCGGATTTCTCCAGACGGGACAAAATGCACTTCAATAAGCGATCGAGTGTGTTCCGAAATTATTCGTAGATCTCGGTAACAACGCCAGAACCAACGGTACGGCCACCCTCACGGATAGCGAAACGCAGGCCCTTCTCGATAGCGATCGGGGTGATCAGAGCTACGTCCATATCAACGTTGTCGCCCGGCATGCACATCTCAGTGCCTTCCGGCAGAGTGATAACGCCAGTAACGTCAGTGGTACGGAAGTAGAACTGCGGACGGTAGTTGTTGAAGAACGGAGTATGACGGCCGCCCTCTTCCTTCTTCAGAACGTATACCTGACCCTTGAACTTGGTGTGCGGATGGATGGTGCCCGGCTTAGCCAGTACCTGACCACGCTCAACCTCGTTCTTCTGGATACCACGCAGCAGGGTGCCGATGTTGTCGCCAGCTTCAGCGTAGTCCAGCAGCTTGCGGAACATCTCGATACCGGTAACAACGGTCTTGCGCGGAGCTTCCATCAGACCTACGATTTCAATTTCTTCGCCCATCTTGATCTGGCCACGCTCTACACGACCGGTAGCAACGGTACCACGACCGGTGATGGAGAATACGTCCTCGACCGGCATCAGGAACGGCTGATCAGCCTTACGCTCCGGAGTCGGGATGTACTCATCAACAGCGTCCATCAGCTCATGGATGCAAGCGTACTCCGGTGCATTCGGATCGGTAGACTCGCACTCCAGAACGCCCAGAGCGGT
This sequence comes from Anaerotignum sp., assembly GCA_963620595.1. GTDB lineage: Bacteria > Bacillota > Clostridia > Oscillospirales > Butyricicoccaceae > Butyricicoccus_A. Next base: position 23,822 of record CAVFAY010000030.1, read on the forward strand.
GCCACGGATGATCGGAACGTCGTCGCCCGGGAAGTCGTAGTCGTTCAGCAGCTCACGGATCTCCATCTCTACCAGATCCAGCAGCTCCTCGTCGTCTACCTGGTCAACCTTGTTCATGAATACAACGATATACGGTACGCCTACCTGACGAGCCAGCAGGATGTGCTCGCGGGTCTGCGGCATCGGGCCGTCAGCAGAAGATACTACCAGGATAGCACCGTCCATCTGAGCAGCGCCAGTGATCATGTTCTTTACATAGTCAGCATGGCCCGGGCAGTCAACGTGAGCATAGTGACGCTTAGCGGTCTTGTACTCTACGTGAGCGGTGTTGATGGTGATGCCGCGCTCCTTCTCTTCCGGAGCCTTATCGATCTCATCATACTTCATAACCTCAGCTTCGCCCTGCAGGCCGAGAACCTTGGTGATTGCAGCGGTAAGGGTGGTCTTGCCGTGGTCAACGTGGCCGATGGTGCCAATGTTAACATGAGGCAGGTCTCTTACGTACTTTTCCTTTGCCATTGTTGGAATCCTCCTTCAATATAATTGAACTAGCGTAGTAAAATACAGCTATATTTTATAATAATACCTACAAAATTGCAAGCATTACCTCACAGATTTCACAGAGAAATCTGCAAAATCCGAAATCAGGCTCTCTCTCTTGCGAAAGAGAGCCTGTATTTTTAGAAATTAGCCCTGAGCCTTGTTGCGGTTAGAGATAATCTTGTCCGCAATGCTCTTCGGGATTTCAGCATAGTGGCTCGGCTGCATAACGTACTGGCCACGACCCTGAGAACGGGAGCGCAGGTCGGTAGCGTAACCGAACATCTCGGACAGCGGAACCTTTGCAGAGATAGCCTGTACAGCGCCTCTCGGCTCCATGCCCTGAATCTGGCCACGGCGGGAGTTCAGGTCGCCGATAACGTCGCCCATGTATTCCTCCGGAACCATAACGTCAACCTGCATGATCGGCTCGGTCAGAACCGGATCAGCCTTCTTCATAGCTTCCTTGAACGCCATAGAACCAGCGATCTTAAATGCCATTTCGGAAGAGTCGACTTCATGATAGGAACCATCATACAGAGTAACCTTGCAGTCAACTACCGGGTAGCCTGCCAGAATACCATTCTGCATGGCGCCCTGAATACCCTGGTTAACCGGCTCGATGTATTCCTTCGGAATAGCACCGCCGACAACTGCATTTACGAACTCGTAACCAGCGCCCGGCTCGTTCGGCTCCAGCGTGATCTTAACGTGACCGTACTGACCCTTACCACCAGACTGACGAGCGTACTTGGTCTCGACGTCTGCCTTGCGGCGGATGGTTTCCTTGTAAGCAACCTGCGGCTTGCCTACGTTAGCCTCAACCTTGAACTCGCGGAGCAGACGGTCAACGATGATCTCCAGATGGAGCTCGCCCATACCAGCAATGATGGTCTGACCGGTCTCTTCGTCGGTGTAGGTCTTGAAGGTCGGGTCTTCTTCTGCCAGCTTAGCCAGCGCGATACCCATCTTCTCCTGACCAGCCTTGGTCTTCGGCTCAATAGCAACACGGATAACCGGATCCGGGAAGTTCATAGACTCCAGGATGATCGGGTGCTTTTCGTCGCACAGCGTGTCACCGGTGGTGGTGTTCTTGAAGCCTACAGCTGCTGCAATATCGCCAGAGTATACCTTGGTGATATCCTCACGATGGTTTGCGTGCATCAGCAGGATTCGACCCATTCTCTCGCGCTTGTCCTTGGTGGCGTTGAGTACAGAAGTACCAGCCTCCAGGGTACCGGAGTATACGCGGAAGAAGGACAGACGGCCAACGAACGGGTCGGTGGCAATCTTGAACGCCAGTGCAGAGAACGGAGCCTCGTCATCGGACGGACGCTCATCCTCTTCGTCGGTGTCCGGGTTGATACCCTTGATCGGCGGAATATCAATCGGAGCCGGCATGTAATCAACAATTGCATCCAGAAGCATCTGAACGCCCTTGTTGCGGTAAGCGGTACCACACAGTACCGGAACCAGCTTGTTTTCGATGGTAGCCTTGCGGAGTGCCTTCTTCAGATCCTCAACCGGGATCTCTTCGCCCTCCAGGTACATCATCATCAGATCTTCATCGGTATCGCAGATCAGCTCTACCATCTCGTCATGGTACTGCTGAGCCTTCTCAACCATATCTGCCGGAATATTCTCATCGCGGACATCCTTGCCGAGGTCATCATAGTAAACCTCTGCGCGCATGGTCATCAGGTCAATGATACCAATGAAATCACTCTCAGAGCCAATCGGCAGCTGAATCGGAACCGGAACGCACTTCAGGCGATCCTTCATCATCTGTACTACATTGTAGAAGTTTGCGCCCATAATGTCCATCTTGTTGACGAACGCCATACGCGGAACCATGTAGTCGTTAGCCTGATGCCATACAGTCTCGGACTGCGGCTCTACGCCACCCTTTGCGCAGAATACGCAAACGGAGCCGTCCAGTACACGCAGGGAACGCTGAACTTCTACAGTAAAGTCAACGTGACCCGGGGTGTCGATGATGTTGATTCGATGACCCTTCCAGTGGCAGGTAGTAGCAGCGGAAGTAATGGTGATGCCACGTTCCTTCTCCTGTACCATCCAGTCCATCTGAGAAGCGCCCTCATGGGTCTCACCGATCTTGTGGGTACGGCCAGTGTAGTACAGAATACGCTCTGTCGTCGTGGTCTTACCAGCATCGATGTGCGCCATGATACCAATATTTCTAGTATTTTCCAGTGAAAACTCTCTTGGCATGGTATTTCTCCTTTCGTAAAGTCACCCGGTTACAGATTAGTATCTGTAATGAGCAAATGCCTTGTTAGCCTCTGCCATCTTATGGGTATCTTCACGCTTCTTAACAGAACCGCCCAGATTGTTCACTGCATCCATGATCTCGCCAGCCAGTCTCTCTGCCATTGTTCTCTCGGAACGAGCACGGGAGTACTTGGTGATCCAGCGCAGACCCAGAGTCTGACGTCTCTCCGGACGAACTTCCATCGGAACCTGGTAGGTAGCACCGCCTACACGGCGAGCCTTAACTTCCAGGGACGGCATGATGTTATCCATAGCCTCGATAAATACTTCTAACGGATCGCGGCCAGACTTCTCCTTCACGATGTCAAAAGCACCGTAAACAACCTTCTGAGCAACGCCCTTCTTGCCGTCCAGCATGATAGAGTTGATCAGCTTGGTAACGAGCTGGGAACCGTAGATCGGATCCGCCAGAACTTCTCTCTTGGGAACAAAACCTCTTCTTGGCACGATACTTCCCTCCTTCACAATAATGATTTCATAGGTACTTCAAAAGCCACCCCTGGCTTTTGTCATCGCCTGTCCGAGGTGTCTGAAATAAAATCTATCCAAACAACGCTCAGGACAAAGCTTTTTCTGCTTTGCTGAACTGTGTTCAAGTCAAACGCACGGGTAATGTGTGGGGTTTAGGCTCTTCGGCTTACTTGCCTGCCTTCGGACGCTTAGCGCCGTACTTAGAACGAGCCTGATTGCGGTTTGCAACGCCCTGGGTATCCAGAGTGCCGCGGATGATGTGGTAACGTACACCCGGAAGGTCCTTGACACGACCGCCGCGTACCATTACTACGGAATGCTCCTGCAGGTTGTGGCCGATACCCGGGATGTAAGCGGAAACTTCCATACCGTTGGTCAGCTTAACACGGGCTACCTTACGCAGTGCAGAGTTCGGCTTCTTCGGGGTCATAGTCTTAACAGTAGTGCAGACGCCTCTCTTCTGTGGAGAAGACTGCTTGGTCTCCTTCTTCTTCAGAGAGTTCAGACCTACCTGAAGTGCCGGGGCAGTGGACTTGTACTCAGTTTCCTTTCTGCCCTTGCGAACGAGTTGGTTAAAGGTTGGCATTTAACTTGCACCTCCTTCAAAAGATTGAATAGATTTTTATTTCAGCGGGAGTTTGTCCCGTTAAAATCAATAAATAATAAATTAAATGATGGTGACGACTGCTGCGCCGACTGCAATGCCGACGGCACTTCCCAGTTCCTTCATAGACGGAACCTCCGTCACCGGAACGCTGTGTGCTTCACACAGTTCGTAGATTGGTGCGGTAATCCGACGCTCTGCGTCCGCAGCAATGAATACCTGTTTGGCACTGCCGTCACGGATGACTTTTTTTGACTGCTTGACGCCGACAACCTTTGCCGCCGAAGACAGCTGAGAGAGCATAGATATACCTCCTTATCGCATACCCGTTTATTTTACCCCATAAGTCACATCCTGTCAATGCTTTTTTTCGGAATTCTACGAACCTTAAGACAGGATGTCCTTCTTTTCGAGATTTATGCGTAATATTGCACAAACGACAAAAAAATTCCTTTTGCGGGGCAAAATTTTCCGGTTTTTCTTCCATGCAGGATGTGCTCTCTGCTCCTGCATGTGTTTATCGAAACAGGCTTTTAAAATCGTAAAAAAGACCTTTTTCATATAACATTTGATATTTTTTCTGTGCGGATACGGTCGAACGCTGATAAACCTCTGCATGATAGTTCTGGTATCCCATCGCCAAAAACGCACACATACACACCGCCAGCACAGTAGTACAGAGGATCTGTTTTTTCTTGACGGTTTCGGCAACCCACAGCCACACGGCATACAGCATCAAAGCTGCCGCTATGAGACAAAACAGGTACAACCCATACGTTGCAAATCGGCTGTGATGCAGCTGCTTTTTACAGGCACCGCGCAGCACCGCATCAATCCGTGCCAAATAGACACCATATGTGACCAGCATCAGTGCCGCCAAAAAACAGCCGTATTTCCAAATTTTCTCGTGTTTCATCATAAGCTCCCCTTAGGGATTGTGTTTACTCGACACAGTATATCATATCATACCAAAAATTTCATCTGTGAAAGTTGACAAAAATCCCCTCAGATTTCTCTGAGGGGATTTCCTATATCATGGATGAAATTTAGTCCATGTTATGAATTTCTTCGTAGTGACCGCTGCGGTATTCCTTCAGACCAGAGCCTGCCGGAATCAGCTTACCGATCAGAACGTTCTCCTTCAGACCGGTCAGCGGGTCAACCTTGCCCTTGATCGCAGCATCGGTCAGGACACGAGTGGTCTCCTGGAAGGATGCGGCAGACAGGAAAGACTCGGTTGCCAAGGCAGCCTTTGTGATACCCATCAGTACCGGAGAAGCGGTTGCGAAGGTCAAACCGGTCTCGCCTGCGTCGATGCGCTCCTGTACCTTCTCGTTTGCATCTTCCAGCTCGAGAATGGTCAGCATTGCGCCCGGCAGCAGATCGGTATCGCCTGCGTCTTCAACCTTGATCTTGCGCATCATCTGACGAACGATAACTTCGATGTGCTTATCGTTCAGATCTACGCCCTGCTGACGGTATACCTTCTGAACTTCCTTCAGCAGGTAATCCTCAACGGCACGCGGATTCAGAATGCGTAGAATATCATGCGGGTTCAAAGCGCCCTCGTTGAGCTGGAAGCCCTGCGGAATCACATCGCCATCGTGTACGCGGATGCCAGAGGAGGAAGCCAGCTGGTAGCTCTTGGTCTCGCCAGTCTGCTGGTTGACAACGTTTACAGTACGAACCGTGGTACGCTTGGACTCTTCGATGGTAACTACGCCGCCGATTTCAGCCAGAGTAGCAACCTTCTTCGGCTTTCTCGCCTCGAACAGTTCTTCAACTCGCGGAAGACCCTGCGTAATATCGGAACCTGCGATACCGCCGGAGTGGAAGGTACGCATGGTAAGCTGAGTACCCGGCTCGCCGATGGACTGTGCTGCGATAACGCCGACTGCTTCACCCATTGTGCACTCTGCGTTGAATGCCAGGTTGGAGCCATAGCAGTGTGCACAAACGCCCTTGCGTGCGCGGCACTGGAGCACAGTACGGATCTGTACCTTTTTGATGCCAGCAGCAACGATGCGCTCGGCATCCTGCTCGGTCATCATATCTTCCTTGCGCTGGAGAATCTCTCCGGTCTCCGGATGAACAACATCATCAACCGGATAACGACCAATCAGACGCTCAGCCAGCGGCTCGATGCAGGAATTGCCTTCCATGATGTCCTCGACCCAAATACCGATCTTCGCGCCGCAGTCTTCCTCGCGGATGATAACTTCCTGCGATACGTCAACCATTCGACGGGTCAGGTAACCGGAGTCGGCGGTACGCAGTGCGGTATCTGCCAAGCCCTTACGAGCGCCTCGAGCGGAGATAAAGTACTCCAATACGGACAGACCCTCACGGAAGTTCGACTTAACCGGGATCTCGATGGTACGACCAGCTGCGTTTGCCATCAGACCACGCATACCTGCCAGCTGACGGATCTGGTTGATAGAACCTCGCGCACCGGATTGTGCCATCATGTGAATCGGGTTGAAGCGGTCGCTTTCCATCTTTTCCTGAAGAGCATCGGTTACAACCTTAGTGGTTCCCTCCCACTCCTTAACAACCAGACGGTAACGCTCGGTGTCGGTAATAAAGCCGCGCTTGTACTTCCGGTCAATCGCTGCAACCTTCTTCTCAGAAGCTTCGATCAAGCTCTGCTTCTGTTCCGGAACAGCGATATCAGAGAAGGATACGGTCAGCGCACCCTTTGTAGAGTACTTATAGCCCATTGCCTTGATGGCATCCAGTACCTCAGCGGTGGTATTAAAGCCATGCTTGCGAATGCACTTATCAATGATTTTACCAAGCTGCTTCTTGCCGCAAGTCTGCATGATTTCCAGCTTGAGCATATCTTCCTTGGTATGTCTTTCGATGAAGCCCAGATCCTGCGGAATCTTCTGGTTGAAGATCAGGCGGCCTGCGGTTGCATCAACGATGCCGGTAACGGTCTCGCCGTCTACGACAACGCTTCTGCGCACCTTGATCGGTGCATGGATGCCGATGACGCCCTCATCGTATGCCATCAGAGCCTCGTCCTCATTGCGGAATACCTTGCCGGCACCCTTTTCGGTATCGCGGTCGATGGTCAGATAGTAGGAGCCAAGTACCATATCCTGAGACGGTACGGTTACCGGCTTGCCGTCCTGCGGCTTGAGCAGGTTGTTGGCAGACAGCATCAGCAGACGTGCCTCAGCCTGTGCCTCAACAGACAGCGGCAGATGCACAGCCATCTGGTCACCGTCGAAGTCGGCGTTAAATGCGGTACAAACCAGCGGATGCAGCTTGATTGCACGACCTTCTACGAGGATCGGCTCGAATGCTTCGATACCCAGACGGTGCAGCGTCGGCGCACGGTTCAGCAGAACCGGATGACCCTTGATGACGGTCTCGAGTGCGTCCCAAACCTCCGGCTTGCCGCGCTCTACCATCTTCTTGGCAGACTTGATGTTGGATGCAACACCGGTCTGAACCAGACGCTTCATGATAAACGGCTTAAACAGCTCAATTGCCATTTCCTTCGGCAGACCGCAC
>CAVFAY010000031.1:0-31012 GCA_963620595.1 Anaerotignum sp.
CCAGATCTGCATGATGTTGTCCACGCACTGATTGACCTTTGTGCCAGGTTCATCCGGCAGCATCTGGTTGACGATCCTCTGGTCCAGCCCCAGCTTGCGGCCATCCGAGGTAATCTTAAGCATATTGTCCTGGGATGGGTCAACGGTTCCGCTGTGTACCAGCGATGCGCGCTCCGAAAGGGTCTTGACCATTTCCTGCTGATGTTCGGTAGGCTGCGCCACGATGTTGTGGTATTCCACCTCCGGGGTGGGCAGGTTCAGTTGGTCGGCGGTCTTGATGTCCGCCACTTCTTTGAACAGGTTCATCAGCTCCGGCAGATTAAAGAACTTGCTGAATCTCGTTCTTGCCCGGTAGCCGGTGCCTTCCGGTGCCAGCTCCAATGCTGTGACGGTCTCTCCAAATCGGGAAGCCCAGCAGTCGAAGTGGGTCATGTTCAGTTCTTGTAGGCGTTCATACTGAAGGTAACGCTGCATGGTGTAAAGCTCGGTCATGGAGTTGCTGACCGGTGTGCCGGTGGCAAAAATCACGCCACGGTTTCCGGTGATCTCATCCATATAGCGGCACTTGGCAAACATATCGGAGGATTTCTGCGCGTCCGATGTGGAAAGACCAGCCACATTCCGCATTTTTGTGTATAGAAACAGGTTTTTATAGTTGTGGGCCTCGTCTACAAACAAACGGTCCACACCCAGCTGTTCAAAAGTTACCACATCGTCTTTTCGCCCCTCGGCTTGCAGCTTTTCCAGTCTGGCCTCCAGAGACTTTCTGGTGCGCTCCAGCTGCTTGACGGTAAAACGCTCGCCGCCACTGGCCTGTACCTCTGCAATCCCCTCGGTGATCTCGTCGATCTGCTCATAGAGAAGCCGTTCCTGACGCTCCCGGCTGATGGGGATACGCTCAAACTGGCTGTGTCCCATGATGATGGCATCATAATCACCCGTCGCAATACGAGCGCAGAACTTTTTGCGGTTATGGGTCTCAAAGTCCTTTTTGGTGGTGACTAAGATATTGGCGGAAGGATAGAGACGCAAAAATTCCGACGCCCACTGCTCGGTCAGATGGTTTGGAACCACAAAAAGAGATTTCTGGCACAAGCCCAGGCGTTTGGCTTCCATAGTAGCGGCCACCATCTCAAAAGTTTTGCCTGCGCCCACTTCATGTGCCAACAGGGTATTTCCTCCATACAGCACATGGGCGATGGCGCTTTTCTGGTGTTCCCGCAGGGTAATGGCCGGGTTCATCCCTCCAAAAGTGATGTGGCTGCCATCATATTCACGGGGACGGATAGAGTTCATTTCCTCGTTGTACTGGCTCACCAAAGTCTGGCGGCGTTCCGGGTCTCTCCAGATCCAGTCCCTAAAGGCTTCCCTAATAGCTTGCTGTTTTTGGGCAGCCAGGGTGGTCTCCTTGGCGTTCAGCACGCGGCGCTCTTTTCCGTCTGCGTCCTCTATGGTGTCATAGATACGGACATCTCTCAGATTCAGGCTGTCCTCCAAAATCTTGTAGGCATTGGCACGGCTGGTTCCGTAGGTGGTGTAGGCTGCCACATCGTTGTAGGATACAGAAGATTTCCCCTTGATCTGCCATTCAGCGGTAAAGGACGAATAGTTGACCCCTATACTGCGCTGGAGATAAAACGGGGTATTAAAGGTCTCGTACATAAACTGCTGGATATATTCCTTGTCAATCCAGGTAGCGCCCAGACGCACCTCGATCTCCGACGCATCCAGGTCTTTGGGCTGCGCGGCAGTAAGAGCTTCCACATTAACTGCATAAACCGGGTCCTGCTGTACCGCCCGCTGCGCCTGACGCAGTTTTCGGCGTACATTGCCGGAGAGGTATTCATCAGCAGTCACATAATGGGGCGTTCCGTCCTGCTCCAACTGTCCCGGTACACGGAAGATTACGCCTTGCAGCTCTCCGGCCAGTTCTTCTTTTGTTTTTCCGGTAAGCTGGCTCATATAGTCCATATCCACGCAGGCTTTTTCCGAGATGGACACCGCCAGTGCTTCGCTTGCCGTATCCACCACAGCCACCGCCTGATGGGGCTTGATGGTTCGCTTGGTGAACATATCTGCCTTACGTTCCAGTTTTCCATCCTCGTCGATGACTTCCAGCGCACAGAGCAGATAATAGGAAGAATCATCTGCATAGGCCAGTCGGTTTGCACGGTCATTGATAAGGCCATATTTTGCAGAAAAACTGTCATAGAGGCTGTTCAGTTCCGCCTGCTTCTCCCGAATGGTGCTGTCCGGAACCGCTGCATCCATCTGAAGGTCGATCAGTTCCTGCACACAATCACGCAGTCCCACAAGACCTTTTACGCGGGCTTCTGCGGTGGTATTGAGATCCGGGCGCACCATGCGGCTGTTTTCCCGGTAGTACACCTGCCCGTCTACAATGGCATAGGAATAGTTCTTCACATTAGGATCGGCAGGAATGGAGGTGTCAATGGCTTCGCCTTCGCCCAGCTCCGGCAGCTCTGCCTCCTGATAAGTGCCATGAATGTACTTCACAGCATCATGCAGCTGGTCGGAAAGTTTCAGTCCCGCGATAGGGTTCACGGTGTAGTCCATACCATGTGCAGTGCTTACCGGCTCCTGTCTGCCCAGCACCATTTCCGGGTGGTCGATAAAATACCGGTTGATGGCAAATCCGTCCTCCGTCTGTCCGGTCTGAGTCCATTCCGGCACGATGTCCAGCGGGCGGTCCTGCTTTTGGAGGAAGATGATGTCAGATACCACCTCGGCACCGGCATTCTTTTTGAACGCGTCATTAGGCAGACGGATAGCTCCCAGCAGCTCGGCACGCTGGGCAAGATAGCGGCGCACGGTGGAATCCTTGGCGTCCATGGTATAGCGGGAGGTCACAAAAGCTACCACACCACCGGGACGCACCTGGTCGAGTGCTTTGGCGAAAAAGTAGTTGTGAATACTAAAATTCAGCTTGTTGTAGGCTTTGTCATTGACCTGATACTGACCAAAAGGTACATTGCCGATGGCAAGGTCAAAGAAGTCACGGCGGTCGGTGGTCTCAAAGCCGCCTACTGTGATGTCCGCCTTGGGATAGAGCTGCTTTGCGATGCGCCCGGAAACCGGGTCCAGCTCCACGCCGTACAGACGGCTGTTTCTCATTTCCTCCGGCAGCATACCGAAGAAATTGCCCACACCCATAGATGGCTCCAGAATATTTCCGGTCTCAAATCCCATACGGCCCACCGCTTCATAGATGGACTGAATGACCGTAGGGCTGGTGTAATGGGCGTTGAGGGTAGAGCTTCTGGCGGCGGCATATTCCGACTGAGTCAGCAGCTCTTTCAGCTGGGCATACTCTAAAGCCCATGCCGGTTTCTCCGGATCAAAAGCATCAGAGAGACCGCCCCAGCCCACATATCGAGAAAGAACCTCCTGCTGTTCGGGGCTTGCCTGCTGTCCGGCAGCTTCCAGCTCTTTCAGCAAACGAATCGCATTGACATTTGCCTGGAACTTGGCTTTCGGACCGCCTTCGCCCAAATGCTCATCGGTAATGCGGAAGTTTTTTGCATTGCGGCGCAGGTTAGCCTTGTATTCCTCATAGGAGGCTTCCTCGGCAGCTTTGGCATTGGGGAAGGTCTGCCACCGGCCATTGACCTGAATGGAAACCGGGTGTTCGTCCAGCACTTCTTCAAAGGTTTTCTCCGGCTCTGTCACAGGCGCTGGTGGCTCCGGCTCCTCGATATGCAGTCGTTCCACCACCACATCATAAGGCAGATTGTTCTTATCGCCCGGATAGACGGCCACAGTCTCGGAATGGAAGGTCGGGGATTCGGTAGCCGGTTGGGGCTGTTCCTGTCCAAAACCGTCCTGCTGACGGGCATACATCCCGCGCAGCAAAGGCGCAACCTCATCCCAGCGGAAATACAGCATAGCCAGACGCTTTTCCTCTGCATCCATGACTTCCAGTTCTATGCCCTGTGCCGTGGTACGGTAATCGGCAATATCGCCGGTCTCCAGATTCAGTGTCTCGATCTCACCGGAATAGGCTCTGCTCAGCCAGTAGGCGATCTCGCTGTTGCTCCTGCCGGATTGCAGCAGCGTGGAAATCTGCTTTTTATCCGCTTCATCCATCAGTCCATGAGCCAATACATCCCGCAAGTCCTGATCTGCCTTGTCCGGGTCAATAGGAAGAAACTCGGTATAGTAAGCATTGCGGCGGTCTGCCCGAAGCAGCTGCTCGAACTGTTCTTTACGCTCTGCCCGGTAGATGGGATATACCATCCCGGTGGGCAGAAGCTGTACGGTGTCCTCCCGCAGCTCGGTGATCTGATAGGCGTCATCCTCGATATACACGGTATCGCCCACGGCATAGACCGAGGCGGCTGGGTCATAGGATGTTCTTTGCGGAATTGGACGGCGAACTGCGTCATATTCTTCATCGGAAATGGAAACTTCGGAAGTCTGCTCTGTCTCGGCATCTGCGATCTTCTCTGCATCTGACATCACCTGTTGGATAAACGGGGCATTGTTCAGTTTTTCCGGGTCTGCCACCTGGCCGTTGACGATCCCTCTTTCCTCCAGAGCTTCCCGGATGGCGATTGGGTCGATGTCGTCAAAACGGTCCTGTTCTTCTTCGGTATAGAACCGTTCCTCCTGAATGAGCTGGGCAAGCCTGCGCTGTACCTTCGGCCAGGGCAGCTGCGTTTCCTCCGGGCTGCCGGCACGGACAACGAACAGGCTGTTGCTGCTGTTACTGCCGCCGTATTCCTGAGCCAGCCATGCGGCGGTATCTTTTTCTCTTGCATGGTCTTTCATATAGCGGACAACAGCGTGTTTACTCTCGATATTGCCGTTCCATGCACAAAGGGCAGTATCAATATCTTCCTGAGAAAGAGGGCGCAGAAGCTCATGGAGCTTTGGATAGGTCTCGTCGATCACTTCCCGGTGCAGACGCTGACGGAACTCCGGCACATCCGAATAGAGTCGGATCAGCTCCATATCCTTAGAACCAAGAACCGCACGGCGCACAGCGGCATTGCCCTCGATGACAGCATTTTCACGGTCAGAATGACCGCAGGCATTGCGATATGCGGCATCATCGGAAATGGCGGCAGTCACCACAGGCTTATACTGCTCAAACTGCTCCCCAAGGGTAGGCTTTGGCGTTTCTTCCTCCATCTCCGGCTGCTGGGCTTGAATGGCATCTTCTTCGGCCAGTTCCTTTTCAGACTGGATTTTGTCATACTGCGCCTGTTCCTGTTCGGTAAGATAGCGGTCTTTCTGGACAAGTGAGGTAATGCGCTTGGCAACCTTTTCCCAGTTCAAGTGAACATCCGGGCAGTCCTGCTTTTTATAGTGCAGTCCTTTCCCGTCGTGATCTTCGCCGCTGTGTGTTGCTCCGGACAAGGCATGAGAGCGTCCGCCAATGCCATACTCGTCTTTGAGGAATCTCACTTTCTCCTTATCCGTATGGTTTGCCATGAAGAACGCATAGATACGACCTTTTCCTCCGGCGAAACTGCTGCCGCCGGTCATAGCAGCGTCGATCTCATCCTCGGTAATGAAGTGCTGAACGGTTGGCACTTGGGAAAGGTCCGAAACAAAGGTTCTGCGTGGCAGGTCAAGATCCTTCAGGTTCTCCCAGATCTCCCTTGGTCTATGGTAATGAAAGCGCAACAGGTCACGGTCCTGCTGATAGGCAGTCCAGAAGGCGGCGTATTCTTCCTTGAGTGTCTGGCGGAAAGCCGGGTCACTCAGCTGCTCCGTCAGGCGGCGGGTATCCTCTGGAAAGCCGTTGCCTTTAATCTCTGACAGACAGGACAAATATCCGGCTTCTCTGGCACCCTCACTGAGATCGTGATACAGATACCAGAGCTTTTCTGCAAGGAGGGAGCGTTCATAGCCTGCCGCTTCTGCAAGCTCCACATTGGAGGCAAACTGGCCGCTTTCCAAAAGCTCCCCGATACGCTTTGCGGCGCTCTCCCAGGAAATGACCTGGGCAGACCTGTCATAACGGACAGACTTCCCGTGGGAAAGATGGATACCATCCTCGGCATACCATGCACTCACACTGCCAAGGCCGTTACCGCCGTGGTACAGCGTTTTCAGTATCTCAGCAATCTCAGCGGTGGTTTTCTGCTTTTCAAAGGCTGCAACCACACGCTCCCTCTGACGATCTGTATTGCCTCCCAAACGCAGCACATGGTCAATATCATTTTGGGCAAAAGAAAAAGCAGAGGATGTATGCGCTACATTCTCTGCTTCATCTATGGATTGGATCTGTTCCGCTTCGGAGAGGAACAGGTTTAGGGTCAGCTGTTGATAAGCTCCGCCATCAGGATCTCCTCTGCCTGGGCTTTGCAGGTGTTCATCAGCCCCACCCACTTCATGGGATTGCTGGCTTTCAGTTGCTCGGTGGCTCCCGCTTCTTTCGCCAGCTGGGGCATCATCTGCTCCAGTCTGCTCTGGGCGGTCTCGTCGATCTCCAGAAGGTGCTGGTACAACTTCTCGCTCAGCAACATCTGGTTGTAGAGGATGGGACGATGTTCCTTCAGGTAGTTTTTCCTCATCCTGCCGTACTTGCCCAGGGTTGTCTCCGGCTGCTGGCTCAGCTTCAGGTCGGGAATCAAATAGTCTCCGTTCTGGATATAGGTCATGGGATTGTTCATCTTGCTTGCTCCTTTCTTGGTTGGCTTCGCGCTCTGCATTTCGGACGGTGACGCCGATCTGCCGCAGCACCTGCTGGTTAATCTGGCTGACTGCTGTTCCCAGCGCCCCAATAGTTGCCGGGGTATTGAAATCAAAGATCGCCATGAAATCTTCGTGGTCGAAGTAGCGTTCCGGCTCCAGTCCACAGCGGGACATCAAAGCATAAGTGATGCTGACGGTGGCTGCTGCCTTGAACTGTACTCCGATGTTAAACTCATCATATTCCTCCAAAAAGGAACCGTCAACGATATAGAAGAAGTCCTGCTGATGCTCCGTCCAGTATTCCTCAGCCAGTTTTCCGGCTACCTCAGTGAGCTGTCCGGCAAGGTCGTCACCGGAAACATCATAGGTGCGCTCCAGCATGACCTGCACCGAATCCAAATGGCGCTCCTCCAGCTGCCACAGCCAGGGAGTGCGGGAATGTTCACGGGTTCCGGTGTCGGAAATATCAAAAACATAGCGCAGGCGGGGCCTGTCCCCGGAATCGTCCACCAGAGCGATTCCCTTGGAGCCGCGCCTTACATACCGACCCATCTTTTCATTCCACAACTCGTACTCTGCACAGGCGGTAGCGTCCGGACGCTGGGCGTAGATCATCAACTGCTCATGGAACGGGTACTTGTAAAGGCGGGAAGCAGTGGTGAGAAACCCTGCCCATTCCTGCCAGCTCCCCGTGAGCTGCGTTGCCACCTTCTCCGCCATCTGTGCATATAGTTCAGCTTTGGTTGGCATAGTGTTCTGTCCTCCTTTCAGTTTTGGGGTAAAGAGGTGGGGTATCATATTGCCACCCCATCCCTGCGATTATGGTATTTACTGGTCAAAATCCGGGTACAACTCCAGCTCGGCAAACTCGGCATCACTCATGGCCTGGAGCTTGCCCAGGGCGCTGTCTGTCAACTCCCGCAACTCGGTTTCCTCCGGGGCCATCTCACCGCACATCTCAGTCAGAGCTTCGATCAGTCCGGTGCGGCTACCGGTATTGTAAATGCACATCAGGTTCATTTCCTCAAAAGTAAAGTTTCCCATATCAAATCTCCCTTTCCGCACTCTTTTTGGGTGCTGTCTTTTTGTGTTCGGCCTTGGGCTGGCTTTTCAGCTGCTCCATGACGGACTTTTTCTTTTCCCGTTCCTCCCGATGGGCAGCGGCAGCCAGATCCATCAGGGAAATGGGCTGACCGCTGCGGACCTGCTGTTCCAGATCTGCCACCGTAGGCTCTTTTGCGCCATTGTTGATGATACCGTCGATCATGCCGTAATCGTCCTCCATGGCCATCTCCGCATTTTTCAGCGGATTTTCCGGCAGGAATCCGGGGATCTGGGTAAAACCAACACTGTCACAGTAATGACAGGATACCTTACCATCCTGCTTGATCGCAACGATGTCACTGACACTCATAGAAGGACTGTGAAAATCCGCCGGTTTTTGCAGATTAAACTGCTCATATAGTTTTTCCAGCTGCTCCGGCACAGTGCAAGACTCACTCAACGGAGCAGTGTAGATGAGGTCATAATTACTGCGGTCTATGGAAATGGCATGGGACTTTAACCAGTCCAAATTCATAAAGCGCACATTCTGCGGATCGTCACGACTCACCTGATAGATGGCAAAGCAATCTCTGTTCTGAGCGAGAAATGCTTGTTCCCGTTCCTGCTGATGTTCCTGACGCTCCATGACCTTTTCGTGGAACTGAGGGCTTTTCTCCCATTCCTCACGGTCCACACCGAAAAGTCCGCCATGATCCATGATTTCCTGCGAGTCAAATACCATACTCTCCGTATTGTCCTCATGCAGCACATAGACAGTCAAACCAGCGGCATCCAGTTCCAGCGCCCGTTCTCTGGTGACAGGGAGCATCCCATCATAGAAGTAGCCGTATTCCTGCATATCCGGTGCAGATACCTGCTCATCAGGCATAGGGTATTCATCCAGCGTCTGCTCTTGTGCTTCCGGCAGCTGAGAAGAAGCAGTCATCTGACTGACCTCTGCCTGCATCTGCTGATAGGCAGCATCCTGCAAGGTTTCAATCATAGACAGGGGCGCATACTTTACTGAATCGCTGCTCAAATCGTTATCATCACAAATCTGGAGAGCTGCCTTCATGCAGGAAAGCTCCGGCATATCCAGCTGACCACCATCCAGTTCTTTCATGGATGCGGAATCGTAAAGGGTATAGTCCCAGCCGCTGTCACAGGGCTGGATATGAAGATAGGTGGCATTGTCGATCAGAAACAATGCCTCCTGCTGGTTGGCGTCCGCCCCCAGCACTTCCATTGCCGGCATTGCCGCAGCCAGTTCCTTTACTGCTTTTTGCACCAGAGGATTATCACGGTAATAGTCGATTGCCTGGATGGTGTCCAGATCAATGGTATGGCCGGTCAAAATCGGAAAAGGTCCTTCATAGTCGCTTCCGTCTTTCAGCTCAAAACCAATACCCTTGATCCCGTTCATTCGCTCTGCCGGAATCTCCTGATAAATGCGGATTGCTTCCTCCAAAGACAGGTTATCGTGGTATTCTCCGAGGTTTGGAAATTCCATGCACTCTGCTACATAGTAGGTCAGATCGCCGGTCTGCTGTCTATCAGATACCTTAGCGGCATCTTCTGGCTGCTCTATCGGGGCGGGTTCCGGCTCTACCTTTGCATGAGGGTCGATTCCGCGCTCTTTGCAGATTTCCTTATAGTGGCGCTCAATGTCGGAGATCAAAGTGCCGGAGGTTTTGTTGATGGTCTCCAAACTGGCTCTCAGTTCTTTCAGCTCCTTGCCCTGACTCCAACTGGCAATATAGCCAAAGCTGTTTTCTCCTGTCTCAATTCCAAAATATTTGCAGACTGCATAGGAGATGCTTTCAGCCTCCACTTCTTCCGTGTGACGATTTTTGATTGCTTGTTTTTCTGCGGTTGCATCTTCCTCGACTGCAAGACGCCATTCAAACTGATTTTCGTCCACATAGCGCCAATCCATATCAGAAGCAAACTGTTCGGCTTCTTTTTCTGTGGCAAAATCCAGCTTGAAATCATGCTTGGTTCCACCTTCACTCTCCTGCACAACCTTCCATGACGGTAGCATTTCATATTTTTTAGGGTCATGAAGCTTGCTGTGGGCAATCTCATGTACTGTGGCTGAAACCGTCTGCACCTCACTCATGCCCTGACGAATGGCAATTTTCTGATGATCAGCAGAAAAATAGCCGTCCGTATCGGCAGCCATTGCTTCAAAAGTAATCGGCACCGGTGCGCTGCGGCGCAGGGCCTCCATGAATGCCTCATAATTTGGCACATTGCCGGAAAGGGATGATGCAAGCTCAGGCAAAGGTTTCCCGTCAGTCTGACTCACATCAAAGACCTTGACAGGGCGGAACATGGGAATCTCGATTTCTTTTTCCTCTGTAACGATCTTTCCGTCTTTATCCAAAATCGGAGCCTTGGTATCCGGGTCCAGCTTCTGCTCCTCGATTTTCTTCTTATACGGTGTCGGGGCAATGATAGTAATGCCATGCTCGCCCTTTTTTACATGACGCTCAAACTGGTCTTTCCACTTATTGTATCCGGCTACCAAAGTGGCATCCGGCTTCTGCATATAGATGAGCATGGTGTTGTTTACCGAATAGCGGTGAAATCGAGACATGACGGACAGATAGCGCATATACTTTTCGCTTTCAAACAGTTCTTTGATGCCCTGCTCGATGCCATCTGTGATTTCCCTTAGCCGTTCTCGGTTGGTGGGTTTATTCTCAGCCATGATTTTCAATCTCCTTTCCAAGTGTGTGATTTCTGCTGTGTGTTCTGCAATCCACGCCTTTTGTTCTTCTTCACTTTCATAAAGAAAAAGGTCCAACAGGTATTCCACATAGGCTTTCTTCTGGATTGCTTCCACAAAGCGGGGGTGCGGTTCTTCCTCCGGTGTCCTGGGAGAACGGTCGGCTTCCCATTTTTTCAGCAGATAGTAGTAATCGGACAGTACGCGATAACAGCGCTGTCGATCTTCCCGAAACTTCTGTGCCTCGGTTTTTTGCCGGACATATCTCCTGCGAGGCGGAGCCTGGCTGTCATAGATCAGGCCAAAGTCCTGTGCCAGTTTCTCCGCCGCTTCTTTTGGGGAGAGGTTAAAGAGCTTTGCGGTAAAGTCGATCACATCCCCATCTGCACCGCAGCCAAAGCAGTGGAACCGCTGGTCTACCTTCATGCTGGGGTTCTTATCATCGTGAAAGGGACAGCAGGCCATACCATTTTGTTTGACCTCGATCCCATAAAACGCTGCCGCTTCTCTGGTGCTGACCGACTGCTTGACCGCTTCAAATACATTCTCTGCCATGTGCCTTTAACTGCCGAACTTTTTTACAGGGGGCTGGTATCCGGCGGCTTTCGCCCGTTCACTGGCAGCTTTGCGGCGCTCGGCGCTGTATGGCTCCCGGACTGATACACACCGCTTGGGGACGGTAAAGTTATGGGCGTCCTTTCGGGTGATCTGGTCGGGGTGCTTTTTTGCCAGCAGTTCCAGCTTCTCCATCAGACGGGGATCGTGGGTGTAGACCTCAGCCATTGGTTCTGCCTGGTTATAGAGGAGAATGGTTTCCCGTTCCACTAAAGAGAGCTTCATCGTCCGCCTCCTTTCCGCTGGTCAAATTCCAGCTTGAAGTTGGCATACTGTCCATCGTCCTCCAAAACCACAGTGGCATCGTAGGTCTTGCCTGTTTTCTCCGAATATAGCCCCGTCACACGGACACGGCCATCGTTCAGCAGCGCAGACACCACAGCCTTGGTCGGCTGTTTTTTCTTGGCAGCCCACCATTTGTTGTTTTTCCAGATTGCAAATCTGCAAGAATCATTCTGACAGAAGAAGCCTTTTTGCAGTTCTGCAACTTCACCACCGCAGCGAGGGCATTTGCCCACCACCTCACGGGGCGGAGTGAACAGGTACTCAGTTCCCTTGATGACCTGATAAGTCCCCACCAGATCTTTCAGCATGGTGCTAATCCCGTCCAAAAACTCCTCCGGGGCAAGCTGCCCGCGCTCGATCTCGCCCAGGCGGTACTCCCACTCGGCAGTCAAAAGCGGCGATTGCAGCTGTTCCGGCAAGACTGTGATAAGGGAAACTGCATCATGGGAAGGAAGAAGCTGCACCGTTTTTCTGTTCTTTTTTCGTTCCAGAAAACCGGCAGATACCAGCTTTTCCAAAATACCGGCACGGGTGGCCGGTGTCCCCAGTCCCTTTCGTTCGGCATCCTCCGGCATATCCTCTTTTCCGGCAGTCTCCATCGCGGACAATAAGGTGTCCTCCGTAAAGTGCTGAGGCGGACTGCTTTTGCCTTCTTTGACGATTGCCGCAGCAACCGAAAGGGTCTGTCCTTCGGTCAGCTCCGGCAGGGCTTTCTCTGCGCCCTCTTTTTTTGGCTCTGCATCCTTCATTTTGGCACGGTAAGCGTCCTCCAGTGCTTTCCATCCGGGATGCTTCACCGTTTTTCCTTTGGCGGTAAACTCCCTACCGGCACACGCTGCAATCACAACGGTTTCCGAATAGATATAGGGCTGGGCTACGGCGCACAATAGGCGCAGGGCCACCAACTCCAGCACCGCTTTTTCTCCCGCTGGAAGTGCAGAAAGGTCTGCATCCTTGAGATTTCTGGTAGGGATTACTGCGTGATGGTCGGTTACTTTCTTATCGTTGATGACCGTATGCGGATCACAGGTAATGGCGATCCCTTGGCGAAACGGCATAGCATTGGCAACCAGATTCACCAACACCGGCAGGCTGTCTGCCATATCGCCGGTCAGATAGCGGCTGTCAGTACGGGGATAGGTGCAGAGCTTCTTTTCATACAGGCTTTGCAGATAGTCCAGGGTCTGCTGGGCTGTAAATCCAAGCAGGCGGTTGGCATCTCTTTGCAGAGTAGTCAGGTCATAGAGGGCAGGCGGCTTTTCGGACTTTTCCTTGCACTCCACCTTTTGGATTGTGACATTTGCACCCTGACAGGCTTCTTTCAGCTGCTCAGCAGCAACCGTATCCGCCATGCGCTCCCCGGATACAGTAAGACCGGGCAGCTCCAGCGCCACGGTATAAAAGGGAACCGGCTTAAAGGTGTCGATCTCAGCTTCTCGCTGAACAATAAGCGCCAGCGTCGGGGACATCACGCGCCCGATGTTGAGGGTTCGGTGATACAGCACGGAAAAAAGCCTTGTCGCATTGATCCCCACCAGCCAGTCGGCCTTGGCACGGCAGAGGGCAGCATCCCGAAGTCCGTCATAGTCCGCACCGGGGCGCAGGTTTGCAAAGCCTTCCCTTATGGCGGAGTCCTCCATCGAAGAAATCCAGAGCCTTTTCATCGGCTTCTTGCAACCTGCCAGCTCATAGACGCTACGGAAGATCATCTCGCCCTCGCGTCCGGCATCACAGGCATTTACCACTTCCGTCACATCCGGGGCATTCATCAGCTTTTTGAGAATATCAAACTGCTTTTTCTTATCTTTTCCCACCACCATCTGCCAATGTTCCAGCAGGATAGGCAGATCATCATATCGCCACTTGGCATACTTTGGGTCATAGCTGTCTGCATCTGCAAGACCGGCCAGGTGGCCCACGCACCAGCTGACACGCCAGCCGTTGCCCTCCAGATACCCGTCCTTACGGACGGTTGCGCCGATCACCGCCGCCAAACTCTGGGCAACTGATGGTTTTTCGGCAATTACCAATTTATGTTGAGCCATGATGGTTCCTCCTCTCTTTGAGCCATCGGGACATTTCCCGGTGACAGATACCTACGCAGGGTCTTCCATAATTCCCGCAACCATAGCAGGGGTGGCTGTGGGGTAAAGAAGGAGGACGGGAAGTTTCCTTCCCGCCCTCCGGCCTGCGTGTCATCATGCGTTCATAGGGACTGTCTGTGAAACGGGTCATTTCACACTGTCCTCATCATCTTCTTCTGTGCTGCCCCCGTCAGCATCCGGTTCTTCCGACTCCTCATCCTCGGTTTCCCATTTCTCGGAATCTTCCTCGCCATAATCATAATCGTCCAGACTGTCATTGCCCTTGGTCTTAGGCTTATTCTTAACGAGCTTCAAGTAGGCAAATACGCCACCGCCACCAAGCAGAGCCAGCAAAAGGACCAGCGCAGCCGGGTTCAATCCGGCAGGCTTCTCTTTTTCCGGCTCCGATGTTTCTGCCGGAGGTTCCGGTGCTTTGCCCGTACATTTACTCTTATCAGTTGCACAGACCGGGCAGGCCGTATTGACTGCCCCTGCTTCACATTTTGTTGAACAGCTGCATACCGCAGGCATCTCTTCTTTGGGTTTTCCATCTTCCATCAGCGCCGCAAGGTCTGCATCGTCCACCTGATTCAGAAAGTGAACAGCAGTCTCCTTGTCCTCATTCGCCCTATCAATCAGGATGTAAAAGTAATTTCCAGCTTTGGTCGTAACAGTAATAAGCTGCTTATTGCCTCCAAAATCATCCACCAATGCCGCATTCCCCTCCGGTGTAAGTGCCGGTGCCGGTTCTGTTTCTTCCACAATCACATTGCTGTCATTGGTAGAATCCTCTGCCGGTGCCGCCGGAGCCTGTTCTGACCCCTGTGCGAAAGCAGGGATCGTAAAGCCAAATGCCACAACCATTGTCAGGCAAAGGGCGGAAAGTGTTTTGCAAATTCTTTTATTCTTCATAAGCGGTAACCTCCTGATTATTTGATTCCGACAGTGCTGTATCTCTGCCGTGGTTCATTCCACCGGAAAGCATAGCGTTCAGCTGTGCTGGAGTCATGCGTAACGCACGAACCATCTGAACGATTTCCAGATTCTCTGCCTCCGTTTTCTGTGCTTCCAGGGTCTTGAGCTTTTCCTGATATTCCGCAATCTTCTCACGGGTTTTCTCAATTTCCTGGTCGATACGTTCAATTTTATTTTTTGCCATAACCGTTCACTCCTTTCCACAAAGTCTGTTACCAGTTCATCAGGCCGTAGCCCTTAATACTTTGATAATTCAGGTCATAACTTTTGATCTTGCAGGCATCGCCGGAATTTCCCTCCACCGTATAAACACGGCTGCCATCCGTACCGATCACGATACCCACATGGTCTGCTGTCCCATCTAAATCCCAATCAAAGAAAATTGCATCTCCGGGAGCCAGATTGTTATAGCCTCTTGCACCCCATTGTCCATGAGACTGGAACCACGGAACACCCTGCCACTCACAGCCTGCAAAGCGCGGCTCACTTTTTCCAGCCTGGTTATAACACCAGGATACAAAGCAGGCGCACCACTCCACGCGGCTGTCAAAGCCATACCAGCTCCAATAAGGATAGCCGCCCACATTGCCGACCTGACGCTTGGCCAGCTCCACCAACTGCGGATTTCCGGGACGGGTTCCATTTACAAACTGTACACCGGTCAAGTCCTCGGAATTGCTCATGTCAGGGGAACCACCGCCAAACAACAGCGGCTTATTGCCCATGGTCTGCCGGTAAACCTGATACATTTCCATCTGCTCCGGGGTCAGTAACTCCGACGCCACAGCGGAAATGGGCTTGCTGGTGAGTTTCACATTCAAAATGTAATACTCATAGGGGACTTCTTCTGAGGTGGTCTCGCCGGTCTCCGGGTCGGTGGAGGTCTCCGTGCGGTAGCGAATCTCCACTTTCTCAGTAAGCGTCAGCTGATACTGTGCTGCAAACACACGCGCCAGCTCTGCCTGAGCGCTCTGCTGGGTGTAACCTTGCAAGACGGCAGACAGAAATGCTGCCAGTTCATGAGGGTCATGACCGATCATACCAAGGTCATAGCGATACTCGTCATACCCTGGGTGGCTGCTTTCAATGTTGTCGATTTCCTCCTGCAACTGGACTTCTCTGGCTGCATAATCTGCCTCCACTGCCAGCATTTCCGGGTCATCCGACGGATAAGTGGTGCCGGAGAGAACGGAACCGATGCTCTGCGCCATCATGGAGCAGGAGGACATGGTATTCATCAGCATACAGGTAATGAGGAACAAAACCCCTGCCATCAGGAAACCCTTCTTGTGGCGCATGACGAACGCCCCTGCCTGCTGTGCCTTTTCTTTTACCGTCCTTGCGGCTTTTCCGGTTTTGGACGCAGCCTGGGCGGTATTTCCGGCAGTCTGACCGGCGTGTTTGGCGGCGGCATACTGCCTTTTGATGGCCTGCTTTTGCTGCCAGCGGGAAAGCGGATTGCTGGCAAACTGAGGATTTTCCTGCAGAGATTTCTGGTACAGAACATTTACATTTGCCTTTTCCAGTTGGCGCTCTGCCTGTGCTGCTTTGCGGTACGGCTTCAGCTTGTGGCTGCGATAGCCCTCCCGCACCAGATAAGCGCCGGTCTCCACCGCTTCCTCGGACTTATGGGCGCTTTCCACGCCCACATTGTCCTGCTCTGTTTCCCGGATCTCTTTGTGGAGCTTGCCCACGACCAGATGGACGGGAGCTTCCCTGACTCCTTGAGAAACTTTGGAAGGTGGCTTTTTCTTGTCCTCAAAGGTCAGCTTCGAGGTCTTTTTTCCGGTATCCGGGTCAATGACCGTCTGCCTGACCTTTTTCTTTGGGATATTGGCCTGCGCCTTATCTGCTCTGGCCGCAGCTTTCTCCGCTTTACGGATCGGCTTTTCCAGTGCAGGCTCCGACCGTTCCTCATCAGTAAAGCGCAGGCGCGGCTCCTTATTCAAACCATTCTCCCAGCATGAGGGAGGACATCATGTAGTGCAGCTCTGCATAAATGGCCATTCCCACCGGATCGTTGAACATACAGCCGGACAGGTAGGCATAAAACTGTGCCACCACATCGGACAGGATCTTCGCTTCGGTTCCTTCCAGAACCAGACCGCCCATACCTTCCTTAGCACGGATGACACTCCAGACCTCTGCCAGACGGAGCAGCCCCACCTGACCGGTCTCATTCAGTTCGGCTGCCTGATCTGCCGCCGTGCGGCACTCACTTACCGCATCGGCCATGACTGTAAGCAGCTGGCTGCGCTGGGCATTTACCGCCCTGTCAAAAAACATCAGCGGATTTTTATTCAAAATGTTGGGGGTTCATCATCATTCATCCTCGTATAATAAGATTTGCAGACGATTTACAGTGTGTCTGCTTAGTACACTTTCAGATCGGCAGGCCCAGAGATATCCATGATACAATAGCTGTAGGACAGCAGGGTCAAGTTCTCATTCACCTAGTTGAGCCGCAAGGCTGCTTCATAAGGAGTCCGTTCCCCTGAACCGGAAGTTAGCTGCAAACTCATTAGCTGTTTGCCGGCGGCGGCGCCGCCCTTATTGCAGTGAGGGATATCGCATTGGTCCGTCCCGGAATGATTCTGATACGCGAGGTCGCGGATGCTCCGGTTATCATGGGTATCTCAGAGCCTGCTGGCCTGAAATCCTAACAGAGGGAGGTGAAAATCATGAATCCACTATTCGTAGGCATTGATGTGAGCAGTAAAAATAATGTGGCCTATCTGATGAAGCCGGATGGCAGTAAGCACAGCAGTTTCTCCGTGCAAAACAACCTGGGCGGTGCTAAACTGATGTCAGAGAAAATCACGTCGGCGCTTAAGGCTATGCAGCTCAGCAATGTAGTAATCGGGTTGGAGGCCACGTCCATCTATGGGGACGGCTTGGTCTGTGCACTTCGGGAAGATGGTCATCTGGGACAGTATCAAAAGAGAATCCACGTACTCAATCCCAAGCAGGTCAAAAAGTTCAAGGATTCCTATCCAGAACTGCCCAAGAATGACTGGGTGGACGCCTTTGTGATCGCCGACCATCTCCGTTTCGGTAGGATCGGCAAGGCGGTCTATATGGACGACTACCGCTACAGGTCTCTGCAAACCCTGACCAGAGCGAGATTTGACGTTGTGCAAAGCCTGACACGTGAAAAACAGCGTTTCGCCAACTATCTGTTCCTCAAATGTTCTGGCATGGCCCAGGACAAAGGCATTGCCAACTCCAGTGCCACTACGATTGCCCTGATGGAACGGTTTGAAACAGCGGACGAACTGGCCTATGCTGACTTGGTTGAACTGACCGCGTTCATTTCCAAATCTGGCCGAGGGCGATTTACCGATCCGGAAGCCACAGCAAAAGCCATACAGGCTGCAGCCAGGGGCTCCTACCGCTTGCCTAAAACAGTGAACGATTCTGTAAATCAGGCCATGTCCGTATCAGTTGCTACTATGCGGGCACTGGACAGTCAAATCAAAGTTCTGGACAAGGCGATTGAGCAGCAGTTTCAGATCATTCCTAACACGTTGATCTCTGTCCCCGGTATTGGCAAGGTTTACTCCGCCGGTATCATTGCCGAAATCGGCGATATCCATCGGTTTGACTCCCAGGCAGCCATTGCCAAGTATGCTGGTCTTGTCTGGACTCAACACCAGTCCGGCGATTTTGAAGCCAAACGCACACATTTGATTAAATCCGGTAACCGCTATCTCCGTTACTATCTGCTGGAAGCTGCCAACTCTGTGAGAAGATGCGACTCTGAGTTCCGGCGCTACTACGACCTTAAATTCAAAGAGGTCAACCAATTCCAGCATAAACGCGCACTCGCTTTAACTGCCAGAAAACTGGTTCGGTTAGTCTATCGACTGCTGATGGACAACCGCCTGTATATCCCGCCGGAGGGTTGAGCCGACGCTCGTCGCTCTGTCGAATAGGCCCTGTTTCAAAATTTTGCGGGAGCAGGGCTTGGGTTGGTGTTGCTTTTGGGGTTAAATTACGCTCTTTTTCCTGCTTGATCTCTAATAATTATCTCGAATTTTCTCTTGACTTCATACCATTAGACTCCTCCTTTTTCAATTCTTGAGGTTTGGTGGTCATAATTCGGTAAAGCTCGGTATTCTTCGGGAAGTGATCCACGAAAGGCAGGATCGTGGAGCCATAGAACAGCAGGCCCTCGCCTTCACCGGAGTGGGTCACATAAGATAATTGGTGTGTGGAAATGCCCAGCTGCTTGGCGAGGATCTGACGGTCTCCGCCTGCCTGGTTGAGCATATACACGAAGTCGGAATTTTCAAAGATATTTTCCACCTCGCGGCTGGAAAGCAGATCTTTGACGTTCTGCGTGATTCCGGTGGGGATGCCGCCCCATTTTCTGAATCGCTTCCAAATTTCTACCGTATAAGCAGCGGTCTGTTCCTCCTTCAAAAGCAGGTGCATCTCGTCGATGTAGTAGCGGGTAGACTTGTGAGCGGCACGGTTGATGGTAACACGGTTCCACACCTGATCCTGAACTACCAACATTCCGATTTTTTTAAGCTGCTTGCCCAGTTCCTTGATGTCATAGCAGACAATCCGGTTATCAATGTCCACATTGCTCTGATGATTGAACACATTCAAAGAACCCGTTACATAGATTTCCAATGCCGTTGCAATGTACTGAGCTTCTTTTTCTTCCTGCTCCCGCAACAGGTTATAAAGGTCCTCCAAAATCGGCATATTCTCCGGGCGCGGGTCATTGAGATAGGTCTGATAGACCAGGCGCACACAGCGGTCAATAATGGTTTTCTGCACCGGCTGCAAACCCTCCTTACCGCCCACGATCAGCTCACACAAGCTGAGGATAAAATCAGACTTGAGGGACAGCGGGCTTTCATCATCCGAATAGTCCAGATTCAGATCCATCGGATTGATATAGTTGGTTGAAGTAGGTGAGATCTTGATGACCTGCCCATGCAGACGCTCAACAAGAGGTGCGTACTCCGCTTCCGGGTCACAGATAATGACATCATCACTGGTAAGCAAAAAGCAGTTGGCAATTTCTCGTTTTGCGCTGAAGGACTTACCGGAACCCGGCGTACCCAAAATCAAGCCGTTGGGATTTTTCAGCAGCTTTCTGTCCACCATGATGAGGTTGTTGGACAGAGCATTGATGCCGTAGTACAGAGCTTCTTTCCCGTTCTGGAACAGTTCCTGCGTAGTAAAGGGCACAAAGATAGCTGTGGAACTGGTGGTCAGTCCTCGCTGAATCTCAATCTGATTGAGACCCAGAGGCAGACAGCTCATCAGCCCTTCTTCCTGCTGGAAGTCCAGCCTGGTCAGCTGACAGTTATATTTCTGGGCAATAGAGCCTGCCTGAAAGATGTTGTTGCCAAGCTGACGGGGATTGTCCGCTGTGTTCAGCACCAGAAAGGTCAAAAGGAACATTCTCTCGTTGCGGCTCTGCAAATCCTGCAAGAGTTTTTTCGCTTCACTGCCGTAGGTAGCAAGGTCAGATGGAATGATGTCCATGTCGTATCCGGCACGGACTGCTTTTTTCTGTTCCTCGATCTTACTGCGGTCGAGGTCGGTAATCTTCCGCTTTACCGTTTTGATGGCTTTCACCTGATCTACCGACTGAATGTGCATACTCACAATGAGCGAGCTTTCCATATCCAGAAAATCAGCCAACAGACGGTCATTCAGCTCCGGTGCGAGAATCTGCAAAAAAGAAACAGCCCCGTATTTCTTGCCCATACGGAACTGCTTGCCGGTGCGGAACTCAAAGGAGCTTGGTGCAATAAAATCCTTTGTGGACAGACCGGAAGGAGCCAGCCAGTCCCATTCAAACTGAAACGGGAGTTGTTCATCCATGTGGAATACCGCATGAAGCTGAAAAAGCCTTTCTTTACCGTCCAGTGTTCTGGCAGCTACACCAAGACGCTTGAAGTTATTAAGTATATCGGTCTCAATACGCTCCAGACGGGGCTTGGCGACTTTGATGCTGTCCGCGTCGATACCAAAGGTCAGGTATTTGGTCTTGATGAGACCGTTGTTACCTCTGGCCAGCTGATTTTGCAGCATTGTGGTGTATTCCTCGCGGATACTGTCAAAGGCATCCCTCTGGGGCGGGATGGAAATGGAGTTAGCAAAGGTCTCCTCCGATGCCGCAAGGTTCAAAAAAGACAGCTGGAAATGAATCGAGCTGTCAAAATAATTGAGGAAATCACACCAACCATCAAAGATTGCCGTCTTATCTTCGTTTTGGGAGAGCTGATAGTTGATGTCCTGAAACTGAATGGTCTTTGTGTAGTGGCTGTCCGATATGCGGCAGATTCCATCCGGCCACATCCGTTCATAAGGGATACTGTCCTGCGCAGATTTTCCTTTTTTGTCCGTGCGGTTAGCGCGGGCAATGGCCGCTTCGATCTGCTTCTTATCGGCGCGGGACAGCTTTTTCTTTGTCTTTACCGGCTGCATAGTTTTTTCCTCGGTTTTTCCGAACATCCGATGCAGCCATTTTTTTATTGCGGTGAACAATGTCATACACCTCCTTATCGAGCATTTCCTGCCGCTTTAATACGGCATAAAAGTTGTTGGTCTGGTAAGGTCGCTGCTTTGGACGGATCACAGCTACTTTGAGAATGTTGCCCACGATCTTTTCCAGGGGCTGTCCATGCTTTTCGTACATAGCCAGCATAAAGAAGGGCAGCATAACCAGCATCATACACATAGCCGCTACACTGTTTCCGGTAGGTTTTCTGAGCAAAAAGAAAAGCGGTACGCCAATAAGCGCTCCGCCCGTGAAGCAGATAAGCTGCCGCTTGGTCAGATTGAACATGACCTTTGTTTTGACTTTTGTTAAGTCCTTGGGTACAGGTACATAAGCCAATGTGGAAACCTCCTTCCGTTTTAGTGCGCCTGAAAGACTGATTTGGCGAGACTGCCGGTTTTGAACAACGTAAAACATAGCAGTACGGTGTAGCCCACGCAGCTCCAGATTGCCATGATGATGTCATCTTCCAGAGCGATGTTCTGCACCAGCACAGCATAAATTGCCACGCAGACGATAATGAGAAACGCCTGAAAGCCCAGTGCCAGCAGGGATCGGAGGTAATTCTGTCCCATACCGCCCCATTCTTTGCCCATCATGGCAGCCATTGGAACGGGAGCCACCGAAGTCACAAGGTAGATCTCGATCATACGGCCATAAATAACGATAAAGATGCAGATATACAACGCCCACATGGTAATGCCAATAAAGAGAGATTGGAACCACAGTCCGAACAGCGGTCCCAAATCCATTTCCATCAGCCTCGGTTCCAGATCGGTCATAACTGAGGAAATGTCAATGGACGCATCCGAATTGATAATCCCTGCCGCCTGCGCCACCACGCTCTGCGCCATATCAAAGACGCCCATCACGATATTCCATGTGTTTGTGACAATGAGGATGGCGGCAGCTGATTTGAACACCCACTTGAAAATCATCCAGGTATCCACATCATGCAGGTTGTTCTTGTCTGCAATCATCTGGATCAGGTCTACGGTCATAACGATAGCCAGGATCACACCTGCAATCGGCACCATGATGGAGTTGGACAGATTCTCAATCATATTGAAAATACTGCCATTCCATCCCTGTGGGGTCTGTCCTACCTGTACGGATATATCCGCGACCTGTTGGTTTACACTGTCAAACATCCCCGAAAGGTTGCTCATAATACCGCCCACCAGCATTTCTTTCAGCCAATTCGTCAGGGCTTCAAGTAAGAAATCCATACGGTGTCAACCTCCTTTCCGCCGCCCCCGCAGAGCTGCGGGAGCGGCAAGGATTTCATGCAGGAACGCTTAGACAGAGAACAGCCCGGAGAGCAGAGGTACAAGAACCATGCCGACTACGGCTACACCAGCACCGGCCATAAGCTGCTTCATGCCCTGAGATTTGGCGCCAGGGTTGTCATTGCCGTAACCTTCCAACAGGTTGATGACACCCCAGATACCAAGACCAGCACCCAGAGCGATAACGAGAGTCTGAAGAACGGTAATTGCCTGTTCAAAAAATGCCATAAATAATATTAGCCGGAATCATTTGAATGATTAGTTAGGTTTGTTTCATAAGCGCACAAAAGCCGGAACAATCTGCCCTCGATCTATGAGAGCCTGATTCCGGCTGTCCTCCTTTTTCATTATTTTGTTGATGATTGCCCGCTTTGTACGCCAATGGCCTCAACAGAGGCAGTTGCGGCAAATAGATACGATCACTCCTTTCTCAGCGGAACCGTATTACACGCCCTCCGTGTCTACTTCATATACATCGCAGACCTCATCAGGCTTGAGTTTTAGTCTGGCAGACAAAAATGCTTCAATATCAAAGGTATTTCGCTTGTCTGCATCAGCTGTGTATTTGAAATTAGGGTGTCTGGTAATGTCATACTTGTCTGAAAGAAACGGACGCACACCGCGCAACTGCAAGATGCACTTGCCGCCATCCATAACTGCCAGCTCGTCCTGGCTCATCAGCTCTTTTCCCAATTTCTGATAGTTAAGCGAGTGGGAGGTCTCCCGTCCCCGGCTCTCTCCGGTGTTGTAAGTGTCTATGGTCTCCTTTCCCAGAACAGCCGCCAGCTCTTTCAGCGTTGTTGGCTCTTTGCCACCCAGGAAGATGGAAGTATCCATATTGCCGATGATGGTATCGGCATTATCTTTGTAAATTGCCTTGAGCTGGCTCTGTGCCTGCAACACCAGACAGGCAGAGATTTCACGGCTTCGGATGGTGGCCACCAGCTTTTCCAGCTTCGGAATCTGCCCGATGTTGGCACACTCATCAATCAGACAGCGCACATGAACCGGAAGCCTGCCGCCATACACATCGTCGGCCTTTTCACAAAGCAGGTTGAATAACTGGGTGTAGCACATGGAAATGAGAAAGTTAAAACTGTCATCCGTATCACTCATAATGAGGAACAGAGCCGTTTTTCTGTCTCCCAGCGTATCCAGTTCCAACTCATCGTAGGATGTAACCTCGCGCAGCTCCGCAATATCAAATACGGCAAGACGCGCACCGCAGGAAATCAAAATCGATTTAGCGGTTTTGCCGGCTGCCAGCTTATATTTCTTATACTGCCGCACTGCGAAGTGGTTTGGCTTTTCCGATTCCAGTGCATCAAACATCAGGTCTACGGGATTTTTGAACTCCTCGTCATCCTCCCGGACTTCCATGGCGTTGATGAACTCGATGAGGGTGGAGAAGTTTTGCTCCTCCACCGGAGCTTCATAGTGGATATATCCGATCAATGCGCAATACAGCAATGTTTCCGCCTTGACCCAGAAATCGTCTCCGGCCTTGCCTTCGCCTTTGGTATTGGCGATCAGCGTTGTTACCAGCTTCAAGATGTCCTTTTCGCTATGGATATAGGCGAACGGGTTATAGTGCATGGACTTCTTGAAGTTGATGGTATTTAGGACCTTGATTCGGTACGGCTCATAAATGACCTTGCCGTGCTTATCCTTCATGGGCTTTCCGTCCTTCCCCAGCTTGGGCGCACCCCTTTGGAGCATTTTTCCGCACTCCACCAGAATTGTTCCCTTCGGGTCCGTCACAACATAGGAACTGTGCATCTGCATCAGGTTGGGTTTCAGCCAGAATCGGGTCTTACCGGAACCGGAGCCGCCAATCACCAGTACATTTTTGTTTCTGGCAGTCTTGGGGTCCTTGGGGCGGCTGTTCATGGTCAGGCTCTCCGTTTTCGTCAGAATCACGTTGTTCTGAAATACAGGATCAACGTAAGGTGCAATATCCTCACGAGTTCCCCAGCGAGCCGAACCATATTCCAAACCATGT
Source organism: Anaerotignum sp. (assembly GCA_963620595.1). Lineage (GTDB taxonomy): Bacteria > Bacillota > Clostridia > Oscillospirales > Butyricicoccaceae > Butyricicoccus_A. Next base: position 24,221 of record CAVFAY010000031.1, read on the forward strand.
CGATATTTCTTGGCGTTCTTGCTTTTAAGATACACCGCCAGCCTCAGACTGCCTCCGCAACACAGCCCTACCAACAAGTCCAATGGATGCAGGCTTGGCCAGAAACTTTGCAGCGCCCCAGGCAGAACCGCAATCAGCGAAAGAAACTTTTCTGAAGCATCCGCCCCTTGTGCCATTCGCCATGCCTCTCCAAAATTGGTAGCAAACAGTCCCATCAGGATATACGGCATATTCAGCAAAATGAGCTTTTTGATGTCCAATGTCTTTTTCATCGTTCCAGCTCCTTTCGCTTGGTGCAATCCACCACAGCATTTTTAACCATCTCTTTGAACTGGTTAAGTTTTGCCAGTACGGACGGGCGCTCTGTTTTCGTTGCCTTTTTGACCTTTTTGTTGGTGTACTCTGTAAAAGCTGCTGTCAGAGCATCTGCATCACGGCCTTTGAAAAAAATCAGATACTTTGGCGGAGAACTGCTGCGGTCCTTTTTCACCGCATAATCCACACCATATTTCCGGGCGATTTTCTCAAACTCCTTGATAGAGGGGTCTGTGATCTCAATGTTGGATATTCCCTGATTCTGCCCGACAAGCTGCTTCACAGTCTGTTTTCCATGCGGAACAACCGGCGCCTCACGGCTTCTCTGTTTTTCCAGCTTCTTTTCCTTTCGATGTGCCATGTACTTGCTTATGGCAGCCTTAAACATTCTGCCGGTAAACTTTGTTCCACTGACAACCAGCGTCAAAGTTCTGTTTTCCACTTCTTCCTGCATTTTCTCGCCTCCTTTCCACGAAGTTTGCAGGGAATCTCTTTTTTTGCTAAGGCGGAACCACCAGCCGCCGCAGAAGATAACGCTTCATACCGCCCTCCTTAGCGTAACTGGTCAGAACGGTCATAGTGCAGATTGCCCTGGCGTACCTTTGCGTGGTTCAAAATCTTAATCTGCCCTTTTGCCTGACTATCCAACGCTTTTTCATAACCGGTATCCGACAGGAACAGACGGGTTCGTTCGCCTTTCCAGCCAACAGGGGAATCGTTCGTCAGCACATCAAAAATAATCATGTGCCGGGTGTCCTCCGCAAAACGCTGGAGGTCCATATATCCATGACCGTGATAATTCTGCGCTCCTGCCTTTGCCCGCATTTCTTCCATCAGCTGCCCTATGGTCTTTCCCTCAGACATCATGCTTGCTCCTTTCTCCCGGCACTTCCGGGCAACAAAAAAGCGACCATTTACCAGCCGCCATACAGATCGTGATTTACTTGTGAGGTGTAATGATTGCTTATCGTGGTCGGTGCATTGAACAGAACGGTCAGAAGATACTGCTTCATGTTACGAATTTCCGTGGTATTCTTCTGTAAACAGTCCATGACAAACTCAATGTGCGAGTTATCCAGCTTTAAGAACCTGGAACGAACGATTTCATGCGGAAAATCGCTTCCTGCAATACGGGTGGTCTTTCTCTTTGCACAGACCGTTTCCACGATCAGCTCCACAATCTCATCCAAATCCTCCCGATAAGTTTCATACTGATGACACAGGTATTCATACCCGATATTCTCCTGAATCAATTCCCGATAACTCTCTATCTCTGTGAGTGACATCGCATCCCTTCCTTTCCGTTCCGGCAGACAATCTGCCGCGCAATCCCGGAAGGGAATGGAATCGGTACTTGATCCATAAATATTTTGTTTTTGAGTATTTGATTTCTCTATATTTAATTCTGCGGGCTTTTCCGTATCCGGTTTATCCATATACGGGTTTTCCGTATCTGGTGAATCCGTATCCGGTTTTCTAAGCTGTGGCTGCTCGTATATGACATACTCTGTATCGCTGATGCGTCCCTGCCGGTCACGCAGCTTGTGCCGTACAATATAACCGGCGGCCTCCAATTCCCGCAACGCAGCGCCTATGGCATCCACGCCCTCCTTACAGATCTTTGCAAGACCACGGGTGGTGTAATTCCAGTCCTCTGGCAAAGACAGCATCATGGAAAGCAGCCCCTTGGCTTTTAACGACAGGTTTGCATTTCGTAAATGATGATTGCTCATCACGGTATAATCACGGGTCCGTTCAATGCGAAAAACGGCCATCGACCTCACTCCTTCCGAATTTTGGGTACAAAAAAACCGCAATCCTCATTCCAAAGAATTGCGGTGTTCAACACTTTTCAAATTTTCTTGCATAGAACCAAAACAGCGGCTTTCGAGGACGCGCCTCTGTAAATGGCTCCTCCTGGGCGAAAGGAAGTGTTTGCATCACTCGGTCAATATCCGTTGATTCCATGTCATGCTGAGATTTGCAATCTTCCCGGATTGCTTCTTGAATTTCCTTTACCGTACACATAGTCATTCCTTTCCTTTCATTGTATGGATTTATGAGCGGCGGCGTTTTCCCGGTTTGAAATCGAGGATATGTCCCTCAATCACACGAGCGTAACGCTTGATCTTGATTTCCCAGCGCTGCTGGCTTTGCAGGGCAGCCTGATACCCGTCCTCGGTCAAAAACAGCCGCATTTCCTCTCCGGGGCTGCCGTAAGCTGTGCTGGGACGCAGGACGGAAAACTCAATCATCCAGCGGGTGTTATCCCAAAACCTCTCTACGGCAAGAATGTTGTGTCCTTTCAGCTCACGGGCTGAAATATCCATCATAGGCGGCTCCTTTCATCGTTCCTGGTCTCTCTGACGCTTTTTCTGCCATGCCTCCAGCAGCTTGATGATGGTTTCCTGCATCCGCTGGGGCGTATAGCTTTTAGGAAAATACTTCCGCAAGGTGTCAGAGGTAAATGTCACTCGGTCCAGATCGCTTTTCTTTTCCTCACCCATGATGACACGCATCATATCGAGGGTCAGATGCCCCTCCTGACTGTATTTTTTAAGCCGCTGGGCTTGAGAAAGAGAAGGGGTAGCCTGTTCGCTGTCCATTGCGTCCAACAGGTCTACCTGTTCCTCCTTTTTGAGAAAGGACAGCTCATAGGCGGGATTTAAGGCAATTTTCTTTTCATCCACCATGTCCAGCAGTTCGGGAATCAGCTCAGTCAAGCGAATAAATCTCTGAACCTGCCTTTGACTTTCTCCTGCTTGATTTGCAACCAGCTGAATTGATGTCTGCGACTTCTCGCCAACTTGGCGAGAAGTTAAATCTGAGCGTTCTCCCTGATGTTTTATAGCCTCCAACTTCATTTTATAGGCAAAGGCCCTCTCACTTGGAAGCAGGCTTTCTCGTTGCAGGTTGCTGTCAACCATAATGATCGTGGCGGCATCATCATCCAAATCCCGAACAATGACCGGCATGGTCTCCTTTTCTGCCAGCTCACTGGCTCTGTGCCGCCTGTGTCCGGCTACCAGCTCATAACCGCCCTCCGGGTCCGGTCGAGCAATCGCCGGAACCAGAACGCCATACTGCTTGATACTGTCAGCGGTCTCCATCATGGCTTCGTCATCCTTGACTTTGAATGGGTGGTTCTTAAAGGGATGCAGTTCAGACAGCGGAATCTCCTGAATCTTTTCCAGTTTTGCATCCTGACGGCCTTCTTCGGTGGAGAATAGATCATCTACCGAGGCCAGCTCTATTTTTTTCGCGCTGCTTTTCAAGTTTCAACACCTCCTTCGTCAGATTTCGATACCCCTCTGCCACCTTGCCGCCAGGGTCATGGGCGAAAATACTTTTTCCCTCTGCACTGATTTCCTTTGCCCGGACAGAATGGGGGATCTCTGTGCCGAATACTTTGATCTTGCTGCCATAGGTCTCCCGCAGGAGTGCGGAAATCTCTTTGGCAAAGTTGGTTCGGCTGTCCACCATCGTCAGCAGGATACCGTCAATCTGGAGCTTGGGGTTGATTTGCCTCTTTACCTTGTTTACCGTGGAGAGCAGCTGTTCCAGCCCTTTAGCGGGCAGATACTCTGCCTGAACGGGAATGATGATCCTATTCGCAGCGGCCAGCGCATTGACTGTGAGCATCCCAAGGGAGGGCTGGCAGTCGATGAGAATATGAGAATATTGCCCCTTCAGCGTGTCCAAATATTGCCGCAAGATAGTCTCACGACTCATGGCGTTTACCAGAGAAACCTCCATACCGGAAAGCTGAATATCCGCAGGCATCAGGTCAACACCTTCTGCATGATGCAGAATACCTTCTCCGGGGCGTATAGGCTGATCCATCAGAATTTTGCCCATTGCATCCGACAGTGTAAATGGCAGCTTGTCCGGTTGCGGATTTCCCAAGCTGATTGTCAGGCTTCCTTGTGGGTCCCCGTCGATCAGAAGCACTTTCTTTCCGGCCTGTGCCAGACCTATTCCCAAGTTCGCACAGGTTGTTGTCTTGCCAACGCCGCCTTTCTGGTTGGCAATGGCGATGATTTGCGTGTTCATTGACTTCACCTCATTTCTAATTATTGCTGTTGCTTCTGGAAATAGAAAAAGCCGCCACTTCAAAATTAACAGTGAAGTGACGGCTCTTTCTATCGCCGGAATACGAGTTCCTGAAATGAAAAAAGCACCCAGCATTTATACTGTGTGCTACATCAAATTCATATTCAATTATTCAAATTAGCTCAAACTATGCCAAACTGCCACAGCCAAAAAACGAGGGGAAGGAGGGCTGAAAAGCACCCCAAAAATCGGCTCTCGGTTAACCACTTTGGGAACCACTCCCCCCTCTTTTTGCCCTCTTTTTGGCCAGTTAACCACTTGCGGACCACTAAAAATTGGATGAAATCGGCTCTCGTTTTGCCAAATTTGGTCAAACCATATCAGCCCGTTTAGATATAGCAAAAGCCCGGAAAACCTTGATTTTCCGGGCTTTTTGAACCATTTTGATATAGTCTGAGCAGTCGATTATCGCTTGCTGAACTGCGGAGCGCGACGAGCTGCTTTGAGACCGTACTTCTTTCTTTCCTTCATTCTCGGGTCACGGGTCAGGAAGCCAGCTGCCTTCAGGATCGGACGATACTCGTCAGAGTTGGCCTGCAGCAGTGCACGAGCGATGCCGTGACGGATTGCACCAGCCTGACCAGTAAAACCGCCGCCAGCTACGGTGCAAATGATGTCGAACTTCTCAGTGGTCTTGGTAGCTTCCAGCGGCTGACGAACGATCAGCTTCAGGGTATCCAGACCAAAGTAGTTGTCGAGAGTACGATTGTTGATTGTGATTTCACCAGTACCGCCCGGAATCAGACGAACTCTTGCAACAGAGGACTTTCTTCTGCCGGTGCCGTAGAAATATGCTTTCTTAGGTGTGTACATGACTTAATTTCCTCCTTGTAAGAATTACTTGCCAGCCCAAACGGTCGGCTGCTGTGCTTCGTGGTTGTGCTCCTCGCCTGCGTAAACCTTCAGACGGGTTGCAGCCTTGCGGCCAATGGAATTCTTCGGGAGCATACCCTTAACTGCCAGCTCGATTGCCAGTTCCGGACGCTCAGCCATCAAAGTCTTGTACTGAGTCTCCTTCAGACCACCGATCCAGCCAGAATGTCTCTGGTAGTACTTCTGAGTCAGCTTGTTGCCGGTCAGGATTGCCTTAGAAGCGTTGATAACGATAACGAAATCGCCGGTATCAACGTGCGGGGTGAACTCTACCTTATGCTTGCCGCGAAGGAGAGCTGCTACAGTAGCTGCGGTACGACCCAGCGGCTTGTTTGCTGCGTCGACGATATACCACTTGCGGTCAATGTTTTCAGCTTTAGCCATATAAGTGGACATGATCTAACCTCCGATTATAATTTTTATCTGAAATGTTTCATTTCCATTCGGTATTGCTCGAAATCTGAACTTTTTCCGTTTTTTCGAGCGCTATATTGTTATACCACATTCAAAATCCAAAGTCAACACATTTTTTGAATATTTTAATTTTCCGCATGTTAATCTCTTGTTTTCTCTTGTTTTCTCTTGTTTTCTCTCGAATACTTGCAACCCAAATTAAAATTTTTCTCTGTCCAATTGTCGAGGGATGCAGTATAATAGACATATTACGGCGCGAAACATGCGCGTTTCGGAGGAAAATCATGCAGAAAATGCTCTCTTATGTCCGCCGTGCGGTGGATCAATACCATATGATTGAAGAAGGCGATGTCATTGCTGTCGGTGTGTCCGGCGGCAAGGATTCCCTCGCCCTGTTGTCCGCGCTCGCAGGATTGCGGCGTTTCTACCCCAAGAAATTTGAAGTCAAAGCCATTACCTTGGAAATGGGCTACGAAGAAATGGACTTCACGCCGGTTGCCAAGCTGTGCGAAGAATTACAAGTGGAATACATCACAGAACAGACGGAAATAAAAACCGTGGTCTTTGATATCCGCAAGGAGGAAAATCCCTGTTCCCTGTGCGCGAATATGCGCCGTGGCGCACTCAACAGCACAGCTAAAGCGCATGGCTGCAACAAAGTCGCGCTCGGTCATCATTTTGACGATGTGGTCGAGACCGTGCTCATGTCCCTGTTATATGAAGGCAGATTCAGTTGTTTTTTGCCTGTGACACACTTAGACCGCGCGGAAATTACTGTTATTCGTCCAATGCTCTACGTGCCGGAATCCTATATCCGTTCGCTTGCTAAGCGGCTGGAGCTGCCCATTGTACACAATCCCTGTCCAGCAGACGGCAGCACCAAGCGCGAAGAAATCAAGCAGCTGCTGCGCACCTTGGAGCAGACCAATCACGGCGTGCGCCAGCGGATCTTTGGTGCCATCCAGCGGTATCCGCTCAAGGGCTGGGCACCGGATAAAACCGTGCGCAGAAAAAAGGGAGAATAATCAAAACCACCGGTTGAACCGGTGGTTTGACCAGGCCCTATAAGGGCCCTAT
>CAVFAY010000032.1:0-29379 GCA_963620595.1 Anaerotignum sp.
ACCTACCACTCGTTCAACGAGTGGTTTTTATCATGCCTATTCGGCGCCAAAAAAAACACCAGAGACATATTTCTGTCTCTGGTGTTTTCGCTGTTTTCTGTCTATTAGAATTTGGTCTCGTAACTGCCGACCGACATGTTGACGCTGTCCTTCGAGCTTGTCTTTGCAAACGTATCTACCGAGCGCTTATCCGTTGGCAGATGACTGATTGCACCTGCACCATTGACGCAGCCGCCCTCACATGCCATGCCTTCGATAAAGTTTTCTGCCAGCTTGCCCATTTTCGCCTTGAGCAAAGCAACCTTGCACTGTTCAATGCCGCTGCAAACCGCCGCCTTTGGCTCAAAGTCAATTTCCTGCTCCTTGATACTCTCAACAACTGCTTCGGTCAAACCGCCGGAGCGTGCAAAAATACGTCCGAAATACGAAGCATCGTTTACCGGCAATTCGCCCTGATCCTCCGGTGCACAGTCCGCTGCATCCAGCAGTGCTACCATTTCTTCAAAGGTCAGCACGCAGTCTACCCACGGGCGGACATGCTCTAACTTTTGCTCTTCCTTCTTCGCAGTACATGGGCCAATAAACACGGTTTTTACCGGCCATGCGCTGTTTTCCTTGATGTACTTGCCAAGTTCTGCCATTGGAGACAGGTTATGCGAAATATGCTCCGCCAGCTCCGGCATGTGCTTTTTGATATAGCTGACAAAGGCAGGACAGCAGGAAGAGGTCAGGAAGCCCTTTTCCGCCAACTCCTTAGACTCTTTTTTTGCAACCATATCGGCACCGAGTGCTGCTTCGACAACATCATGGAAGCCCAAATTGCGCAGTGCCTGCTTGACCTGCCCCAGCTTGACACCCTTGAACTGAGACGCAATCGCCGGAGCGACAATCGCCACTGTGTAGTAGCCGCGATGATCTGCCTGCTGAAGCAGCTTAATTGCATCAACAATGGAAGAATTGTCTACCACTGCGCCAAACGGACACTGGAATACACAAGCACCGCAGCTGATGCACTTGTCATAATTGATTTCTGCCTTCTGCAAGTCATTCATCTTGATGGCGCCGACCTTGCAGGCACGCTCACATGGACGAACGTTCTCGGTAATTGCCTCATACGGGCAGGCTTTTGCGCAGCGACCGCAGTGAATACATTTTTCCGGATCAATTTCCATCTTGCCGGATTTGGTTCTGCTGATTGCGCCCTTTGGACAAGCCTTCATGCAGCGATGTGCCAGACATCCGCGACAGGCGTTGCTGACGGTGTAACGGTCTACCGGACATTCGTCACAGGCGATGTCAATGACCTGAATCACGTTATCGCCACGGTCTCCGCCCAGTGCTGTGTGCACGCGCTCCCCAACAATCGCGCGCTCCTTATAAATACAGCAGCGCATTGTCGGCTTTCTGCCCGGAATAACCTCAAGCGGAACGGAATAATAAACATCTTCCATCTTTTCGTTCAGCGCGTGCTCCGCCACTGCACGAAGTACCTTGTATTTTATTTTTTGGACGTCGGTCTCAAAACTTCTCATGCACGCCTCTCCTCTTCCCAAAATGCGAGCTTGTTTTATTCTTAACAAATGTATTGTATCGTAACAAATGTTACTTGTCAATCATACCCTGCGCCCTTTTTGCCAGATGCTTTTTGCCATTTAATCCTTCACTGAGTAATTATTTTGATTTTTTTGATTCATTGTTTATCAACTTGCCGTAACATTCCACCGACCATGTCTATTTTCACAAGTTTTATAGAAATTTCCGATAAAATTTTATCAGTCTTTGTCCGCTGTGCGGAACTGCGCAATACCGGTTGCATACAAACTGCCGCCTTGCGCATCCATAGATACAATAGCCGGGAAATTTTCGACCGTCAGACGCTTGACTGACTCACAGCCCAGCTCATCATAGGCAACAACCTCCAACGACTTGACAGAATCTGCAATAACCGCACCTGCGCCGCCGATAGCAACCATATAGACACAACCGTACTTCTGCATCGCATCATGCACCTTCTGGTTACGCACACCCTTGCCAATCATGCATACCTGCCCCTTTTCAATAAGCGTCGGAGAGAACGGATCCATACGACCGGAAGTTGTTGGACCACAGGAACCGATGACCTGTCCCGGCTTTGCCGGTGTCGGGCCTGCATAATATACCACAGAATCCTGAATATCAAACGGTACCTGCTCGCCATTTTCCAATGCTGCCAGAATTTTTTTATGTGCCGCATCGCGTGCGGTGTAAACAGTACCCGTCAGAGATACCGTATCTCCTGCTTTGAGTACCCCAACATAATCGCGCAGCTGCGATGTTTTCAAGTCATAATGTGCCATCGAATAACCTCATTTCCTGTTATTTTATTCTTATTTCATTATAACAGGGAAGTTTTTGAAATACAACCAAATCCCTTGAATTCCTTATACAGGAATGATACAATGAAACGGAATCAAAATAAAAAGCAAACAGGAGGAAATGATTGCCAATGATTACCATCAAAGACATCGATGAAGCTGCACAGCGTCTGCAGCCGGTCGTTCATAATATCCCTCTCTCCTCTTCGACTACCTTCTCCGGCATGACCGGCGCAGAGGTATTTCTGAAATGCGAGAACCAGCAGAAGACCGGCTCCTTTAAGGTGCGCGGCGCTTACAACAAGATTATGAAGCTGTACGAGGCAGGCGGGTTAAAATCCGTTATCGCTTCTTCCGCAGGCAACCACGCACAGGGTGTTGCTTTTGCCGCAAGACAGATCGGCATTCCGGCTACCATTTGTATGCCGCGTTCTACTCCAATTGCCAAGGTTTCTGCAACCAAGGGCTACGGCGCAAACGTTGTCCTGTCCGGCTCCTGCTATGATGATGCCTATGCAAAGGCAATGGAAATTGTAGAAGAGACTGGCGCAACCTTTATCCATCCGTTTGATGACGAGGATGTTATGGCAGGTCAGGGCACCATCGGCATGGAGATCCTGCGCGATCAGCCAGCTGTTGACGTCATTCTGGTTCCGGCAGGCGGCGGCGGACTGCTGTCTGGCGTGGCTGCTTGCGTCAAGCAGATCAACCCGCGCATTCAGGTCATCGGCGTACAGGCAGAGGGCGCACCGGCAATCGCAAACTCCTTCCATCAGGAAGGCATCATTGCCAGCGATTATGTGCACACCATCGCAGACGGTATTGCCGTCAAGTGCCCGGGCACCAAGACCATGGATCACATCAATGCCTTTGTCGATGACATGGTAACCGTATCTGATGATGACATCGCCGCAACCATTCTGCTGCTGCTCGAGCGCACCAAGCAGGTTGTAGAACCGGCAGGTGCTTCCTCTTTGGCCGCTCTACTCGCTGGCAAGCGTGATTTCTCCGGCAAGAAGGTCGCTTGCGTCCTGTCCGGCGGTAATATTGATGTAAGCTTCATTCATCGTGTCGTCGAAAAGGGTCTGGTTACCCGATGCCGTCACATGAAGTTCAACATTGTCATGCCGGATGTACCGGGTTCTCTGGAGCGTCTGGCTGGCATCATTGCAGAGCAGAACGCAAACATCATCATGTTCCAGCACGACCGTGTCAACGCAAACCTCGACATCAACGAAGCTATCGTACATGTCGTTTGTGAAGTCGGCGGCAAGGAACAGGGACAGGCTTTGCAGCAGGCAATCGTCAGCGCAGGCTATACCTGCACTGTCGGCGCAGAATAAAATTTATACACATATACCACAAAGCGGCGGCTGAATATTCAGCTGCCGCTTTGTTTTTACCGTTTTGTCGTTTTACTTTCTTCCGTTGTCGTGCGATTGGTCTGAGTATCTCCGACAACACCGTCCGTGACATCTGCCGCACCATTTTCGACGGCACGACCTAAATCATCTGCCGCACTTTCCACATCGTCTGTGACAGAACCATTGTCATCTGTATAGCCGGTGCCGTCATTGCCAATGATGCCATCGCCGTTTTCATCGACCCAACCGGAGCCAGAACCGGTATCGGTTCGCGTCTGCGTCTCTGTCTCCGTCGTTGTATTCTGATCCGTTGCTGTATTAGACATGCCGCAGCCGGTAAGCAGCAGCGTCAACAGGCAAACAGACATGCCCATCATGCCCCATCTTTTTTTCATGCGTATTACCTCCAAAGGCTTATTTGCCTTTAGTTTCCCGAAATACACAGATTTTATACCACTGCCTTTCTCACTGCACGTTTTCCAGTTCCTTTGCCCGCGCAGGCGGTTCTAGCTGTAGAATATGATTTCTCCACGCGCCGAATTTTTTCGTGACAAATCCCAAAATCGTGCCGACTAAAAATGCTGCGATAATGGTTCCTACACCGACACTGCCCAAGCTGTGAATACACAGCAGACAGGTAATCAGTGAAATGACAACCATTGACACATCAAAGCCGATTTTGACTTTTGAAAAAGCAATGCCTGTCACCTGAGAGACCGCCGACATGGCACCCTCACCCGCCAGCGGCATAATATCCGGCGGCAAATAAAAGAAAATACCAACCGCAATAAGTACCGTACTGCACAGCATCATGCCCAAGCGAATGACCAGATTCTCCGGTGTCGGCAAAAACGCCACGCACCAATTGCAAAATGTAGTAAAATAGCCAAACACCACGCCGATCAAAATCTGCAGGAGATTTTTGATGCGGAATGCCCGCCGTAAAATCAAAATCTGCAACAGCACTAAGACAATATGAAATAAAATGGTTGCCTTGCCCATCTCAATGCCCCACACGCAGGTAATGGTATACGGAATCGAACTGACCGGTGAAACACCGAGATTGGATTTGACGGATACGGCAATGCCTGCTGTCATGATAAATAATCCAGCGAAGTACATCATCAGCCGTGTTTTCAACAACTTCTTTTTCAAACAAATCACCTCTACCAAATTTTAGTATACTACTTTTTTCACAAGTTGCAAAGAAGAAAAGACCCGCACATTGCTGCACGGATCTTTTCTCTGAACATGTATAAAGGATTGATTGAGGGATTGTTATATTTATTCTTCGTACTGCAGGGCATCATAGCCTACTGCGCCGGTACGAACCTTGATGACGTTCTGTACGTCATAGATAAAGATCTTGCCATCACCGATATGACCAGTATACAATACCTTGCGACAGGTATCAACGACCTGTTCTACCGGCACCTTGCTGATAACCATTTCAACCTTCGTCTTAGGACGCAGGCTTGTGCTGACAGCAACACCGCGGTAATACTCGGTTGCACCCTTCTCTACGCCACAGCCAAGAACATTGGTCACGGTCAGACCTGCTACGCCGATCTCCTCCAGCGCATCACGCAGAACTTCCAGCCGAGACTGACGGCAGATAACAACAACCTTGGACAGCTTGTGTCCATCTGTGCCAGTAGATGGAACCTCAGTAGCCGGAATAGCTTCTTCAACAGGAACCGTCTGCTTTGCTGCTTCTTCCTTGTAGAAGCCATTGGCTGTCGGAATCGCCATAAAGTCTGCATAAGCGGATGTCAAACCGTGTTCCATAACGTCCAGACCACGGATTTCTTCTTCTTCAGAAACACGCAAGCCAATGGTATGCTTGATTACCCAGAATACAATAGTCATTGTGACAGCAACCCAAGCAATAACACAAACCACGCCGAGCAGCTGAACCAAGAAGAAATGTGCACCATAGCCATAGAACAGACCCTGATCCTTTGCAAACAGACCAGTGAGTAGAGTGCCCAGTGCACCGTTTACGCCATGCACGCCAACAGCGCCAACCGGATCATCAATCTTGAGCACCTTCTCTACGAATTCAATGCCGAATACCACAGCAAAGCCTGCACAGATACCGATGATTGCTGCGCCAAGCGGAGTGACCAAATCACAGCCGGCAGTAATCGCTACCAGACCAGCCAGAGATCCGTTCAGCGTCATGGATACATCCGGCTTGCCATAACGAATCCAAGTGACACACATAACGGTAACAGTTGCAACAGCAGCAGCCATGTTGGTGGTAACATAAACAGAAGCAGCGGATTCATATGCACCGTTTGTCATCGCAGTTGTAGACGCACCGTTGAATCCAAACCAGCAGAACCACAGGATGAATACACCCAGAGCACCCAGTGTCAGAGAATGACCTGGAATTGCCTTCGGCTTGCCGTTCTTGTCATACTTACCGATACGCGGGCCAAGGAAAGCAGCACCAACCAGAGCAGCTACGCCGCCGACCATGTGTACAGCGGTGGAGCCAGCAAAATCATGGAAGCCGAGCTGAGACAACCAGCCGCCGCCCCAAATCCAATGACCAGAAATCGGATAAATCACAGCACTGATAACCATGGAATAGATGCAATATGAGATGAACTTCGTTCGTTCTGCCATTGCACCGGAAACGATGGTCGCTGCAGTCGCACAGAATACTGTCTGGAAAATCAGAGTGGTGAAACCGCCCTCGCCGCCGTTGGTCATAAAGTCAAAGCCGCCAATGAGAGCGCCTGTGCCACCGAACATGATGCCAAATCCGATCAGCCAATAAATCGGTGTACCGAGCGAAAAGTCCATCAGGTTTTTCATGATAATGTTGCCGGCATTCTTTGAGCGGGTAAAGCCGGTTTCCACCATTGCAAAGCCTGCCTGCATAAAGAATACGAGTGCCGCACCAAGCAGCGTCCAAGATGTGTCTATGGCGGAGGCATGATCTGCCAATATCGCCATAATGTTTGTAGTATCCATATCCTACTATACCTCCAATGAATTTTGTGAAATAAATAAAGACGTGTATACCGCCTCATTTTGAGGTTTGGCATACACGTCTTTGTGTGTGTTAGTTATAAAATTACGTGATATCTCGCAGCAATCAGCTGTTTACACCAAACAGCAGCTTGTCATATGCCGGGAACGGCCAGTACTTTGCAGCAGTGTTGATTTCCAGCTCGTCTGCAACGGTGCGCAATTGTTCCATAGCCGGAATGACGGTATCGTGCTGATAGTTCGCAGTTTCCTGCACACCCTCTACCTCATCGGCACCTGCGATGGCAGTGGACAGCACCTCGATCTTGTCATACGTATCAGCAGACAGTGCAGACAGCTTCTCCAGTTCCTTGACTTCCAGAGCTGCATCCAGACCCAGCTGCTTCTTGTTGCAAGCGATCTCAGACAGCTCCTTGATATACGAGCCGACTGCCGGCAGAATGTCCTTCTTTGCCATGTCTACCATGGTGCGGGACTCAATCTTGATGAGCTTTGCGTACTCTTCCAGCAGAATTTCCTTACGGGACAGCAGCTCGGTCTCACTCAGAACGCCGGTTGCCTCAAAGACATCGATAAACTCATCGTAGCAAGCCAGTGCTTCCGGCGTGCTCTTCAGGTTCGGCAAGCCGCGCTTCTCAGCCTCTGCTACCCAGTTGTCATCATAGCCGTTGCCGTTGAAAATGACGCGCTGATGTGCGGTCAGCTCGCGCTTAACCAGTGCGTTAAGTGCAGCGTCAAAGTCCTCTGCATTCTCCAGCTCGTCAGCATAGTCCTTGAATACGTCTGCAACAGCAGTATTCAGCATCATGTTGATGCAGGCAATGTTCTGAGAGGAACCCGGCATACGGAACTCAAAACGGTTGCCAGTGAAGGCAAACGGAGAAGTTCTGTTGCGGTCAGTGTTGTCCTTGGAGAATACCGGCAGAGTGGTAACACCCAGCTGAATCTTCGCAGAGCCTGTGCCTGCAGTATGAGTGCCTGCGATAATATCATTGACAATGCTCTGCAGTTCATCACCGAGGAATACGGAAACGATTGCCGGAGGTGCTTCGTTTGCACCCAGACGATGGTCGTTGCCTGCGGACGCTACGGAAATACGCATCAGCTTTGCATACTTATCAACAGCAGAGATAACTGCGGTCAGAATCAGCATAAACTGTGCATTTTCCTTCGGGTCATTGCCCGGATTCAGCAGGTTTTCGCCCTGATTGGTGGACATAGACCAGTTGTTATGCTTGCCGGAACCGTTTACGCCGTCAAACGGCTTCTCATGCAGCAGGCAAACCATGCCGTGCTGGAGAGCGACCTTCTTGGCAACATCCATAACCAGCTGGTTGTTGTCAGTCGCAGTGTTGGTGGTGGAGAAAATCGGTGCAATCTCGTGCTGTGCCGGAGCTACTTCGTTGTGCTTGGTCTTTGCCAGAATGCCGTACTTCCACAGCTCAGCATCCAAATCAGCCATGAATGCTGCGACACGCGGCTTGATGGTACCGAAATAGTGGTCATCCATCTCCTGACCCTTCGGGCTCATTGCGCCGAACAGGGTGCGACCGGTAAATATCAGATCCTTACGCTGGTCATAATACTTCTTATCTACGAGGAAGTACTCCTGCTCCGGACCTACAGTCGTGGTAACGCGCTCTACATTCTTGCCGAACAGCTTAAGAATGCGGCAAGCCTGCTTGCTGATGGCATCCATGGAACGCAACAGCGGGGTCTTCTTATCCAGCACTTCGCCGGTATAAGAACAGAAAGCGGTCGGGATGTACAGAGTGCCATCCTTGACAAATGCATAGGAGCTCGGATCCCATGCCGTATATCCGCGCGCCTCAAATGTTGCACGCAGACCGCCGGACGGGAAAGAGGATGCGTCCGGTTCGCCCTGAATCAGTTCCTTGCCACCAAACGACATGATGACGTTGCCGCCTGCCGTCGGGCTGATAAAGGAATCATGCTTCTCAGCGGTTACACCGGTCATCGGCTGGAACCAATGGGTGTAATGGGTTGCGCCCTTGTCAACAGCCCAATCCTTCATTGCATTTGCAACAACGTTTGCAATGCTGACATCGAGAGAAGCACCCAGTTCGATGGTCTTCATGAGCTTCTTGAAAACTTCCTTCGGCAGCTTCTCGCGCATTACGTTTTCGTTAAATACGTTCTCGCCGAAAATTTCCGGGACATTAATCATTGTACAACGCACCTCCATGCAGTGTATCTTAAAAAAAGATCTCAAACAAACTTACTCAAGCGTATGCTTTTCTACTCCTGCTGAGTATAAAAAATAGGCGCCGCGGACATAACATCCACAGCGCCGTTGCTGTTTACGGTGTTTATTATAGACCGTGATTTAGCGCGTGTCAACTAATTTTTCAAACTTTTCTGCCCTTTCCGGCAACTTTTACATTTTGCCCAGTCCTTCTTCTTTTTAAGTAATCTTTCTATGCAAGTTGTATGAAATCGTTTCCGGACGGAAGATTTTTTTGCAGGATGCTTGACGGATTCCTGCATTTATTATAAAATATGTTACATGAACAAAGGCGTTCATTCCAAAGTAAGTACTACTTTTACCACTTTTGGGTAGTATTATTTTGGAATGGGCGCTTTTTTACTTTTTCTCCGGTTGTTTTGCACAATGTCGTGAAAGATGAACCAAATGAAGTTGCAAAACGCCGAGAGAACATCATCCGCTATATTATACAATATATAATATGATACATGTGAAGGTTTTTTAGGAGGAATTGTATTTCATGAACGAGATCAGAACTGAAACTACAATGCCTGCCCGCGGTCTGTACGATCCGCGGTATGAGCATGATGCCTGCGGCATCGGCGCAGTTGTCGATATTAAAGGCAGAAAGACACATCAAACAGTTGATAATGCACTATCTATTGTAGAAAAGCTGGAGCACCGCGCCGGTAAGGACGCGGAAGGAAAGACCGGCGACGGCGTCGGTATTATGCTTCAGATTTCCCACAACTTCTTTACCAAGGCTGCCGCTGAGGTCGACATCCAGATTGGCGAAGAGCGCGATTACGGCATCGCGATGTTCTTCTTCCCGCAGGACACCCTCAAGCGTTCGCAGGCAAAGAAGATGTTTGAGGTCATCATTGAAAAGGAAGGCATGGAATTCCTCGGCTGGCGTACCGTGCCGATCAACCCAGATGTTCTGGGCAACAAGGCACTCGCCTGTATGCCATATATCGAGCAGGGTTTTGTCGCTCGTCCGAAAAATGTAAACAAGGGGCTGGATTTTGACCGCAAGCTGTATGTGGCACGCCGCGTCTTTGAGCAGTCCAATGACAATACCTATGTTGTTTCGTTCTCCAGCCGTACCATTGTATATAAAGGTATGTTCCTTGTCGGTCAGCTGCGCAACTTCTACTGCGATCTGCTGGATGAGGATTACAAGTCTGCGATTGCCATGGTACATTCCCGTTTCTCTACCAACACCAATCCGTCTTGGGAACGCGCTCATCCGAACCGTTTCATCCTGCACAATGGCGAAATCAATACAATTCGCGGCAACGCAGACCGTATGCTCGCCCGTGAAGAAACAATGGAATCCGACGTCATGAGTGAAGAGGATCTCGACAAGGTATATCCGGTTGTTAATCCGGCAGGTTCCGACTCCGCGCGTTTGGACAACACGCTGGAATTCCTCGTTATGAATGGCATGGAGCTTCCGATGGCAGTCATGATCTGCATTCCAGAGCCGTGGTCGAACAACAAGAGTATGCCGCGCGAGAAGTTGGACTTCTATCGCTACTACGCAACCATGATGGAGCCGTGGGACGGCCCGGCATCGATTATCTTTACCGATGGCGATGTGATGGGTGCCGTTCTTGACCGAAATGGTCTGCGTCCGTCCCGTTACTATGTCACTACAGACGATCAGCTGATTCTGTCCTCTGAAGTCGGTGTTCTGGAGCTGGAACCGGAGAAGATTGCTGTAAAGTCCCGTTTGCAGCCGGGCAAAATGCTGCTGGTTGATACCGTATCTGGCCGTCTGATTGACGATGATGAACTGAAGGAGCATTATGCAACCCGTCAGCCGTACGGCGAATGGCTGGATCAGAGCCTGCTGATGCTCAAGGATCTGCCAATTCCGAACCATCACATCCGCCGCTACTCCAGCGAGGAGCGTGACCGTCTGTACAAGGCATTTGGATATACCTACGAAGAGGTCAAGGATTCTATTCTGCAAATGGCACAGACCGGTGCAGAACCGACCGCTGCAATGGGCGTGGATATTCCTCTGGCTGTTTTGTCTGAAAAGCATCAGCCGCTGTTCAGCTACTTTAAGCAGCTGTTTGCACAGGTTACCAATCCGCCAATCGATGCCATTCGTGAGGAAATTGTCACGGATACCGCCGTATACCTCGGCCATGACGGCAATCTGCTCAGCGAAAATGCTGAAAATTGCAGCATGCTGCGCATTCAGAATCCGATTCTGACCGACATCGACCTGATGAAAATTAAGAACATGGATAAGCCGGGCTTTAAGGTTCAGACGATCTCCATGCTGTATTATAAGAACACACCGCTGAAGCGTGCGATTGACCGCATGTTTGTTACTGCCGATCGCGCATACCGCAACGGCGCAAACATTCTGATTTTGTCCGACCGCGGTGTGGACGAAAATCACGTTGCGATTCCGTCGCTGCTCGCTGTTTCTGCTCTGCAGCAGTATCTGGTACGCACCAAGAAGAGCACCTCTCTGTCCGTCATCGTAGAGACCGCAGAGCCGCGCGAAGTACACCATTTCGCAACCCTGCTGGGTTACGGCGCATCCGCTGTCAACCCGTATCTGGCACAGGAATGTATCGCAGAGCTGGTAGAAAAGAGACTGCTTGACAAGGAAGTTTCGGTTGCCATTGATTCGTACAACAAGGCTGTTCTGAAGGGTATCGTTAAAATTGCATCTAAGATGGGTATCTCGACTATCCAGTCGTATCAGTCCGCACAGATCTTTGAGGCAATCGGCATCAAGAAGGAAGTCATTGACGAATACTTCACCAACACCGTATCCCGCGTCGGCGGCATCGGTCTGGAGGAAATCGGCGAAGTCGTTGAGTTCCGTCACAATCATGCCTTTGACCCGCTGGGTCTGGCTATTGATACCACGCTCGACTCCCCTGGCACCCACAAGTACCGCGCTGGTATCGGCTGTGAAGACCATCTGTACAATCCAAAGACCATTGCGCTGTTGCAGCAGGCTGTCCGCACCGGCGATTACAGCATTTATCAGCAGTACGCGGAAACCGTGGATGATGCAGCTATTCCGCACACGCTGCGCGGTCTGATGAGCTTTAAGTTTGATGAGAGTACAGCGATTCCGATTGAAGAAGTAGAAAGCGAATACGAGATTGTCAAGCGCTTTAAGACTGCAGCGATGTCTTATGGCTGTCTGTCTGCGGAAGCTCATGAGTGTCTGGCAATTGCCATGAACCGTCTGGGCGGTCACTCCAATACCGGCGAGGGCGGCGAGCCTGCCGACCGTTACGGCACAGAGCGCGCTTGCTCCATTGTGCAGGTTGCTTCCGGTCGTTTCGGTGTCAACTCGCAGTACCTGATGAGCGGCGATGAGATCCAGATCAAAATGGCACAGGGCGCAAAGCCGGGCGAAGGCGGTCACCTGCCGGGCAAGAAGGTTTACCCGTGGGTTGCTAAGACCCGATTCTCTACGCCGGGCGTATCACTGATTTCTCCTCCGCCGCATCACGATATTTACTCTATCGAAGATCTGGCTCAGTTGATTTACGACCTGAAAAACGCCAACAGAAAGGCGCGTATCAATGTCAAGCTAGTATCTGAGGCCGGTGTCGGCACAATCGCCGCAGGCGTTGCCAAGGGCGGCGCACAGGTTATTCTGATTTCCGGCTATGATGGCGGTTCCGGTGCAGCTCCGAAGAGCTCTATTCATAATGCTGGTCTGCCGTGGGAATTGGGTGTTGCTGAAACCCATCAGACCTTGATTCAGAACGGTCTGCGTTCCCGCGTTGTTATTGAAGCAGACTCCAAGCTGATGACCGGTCGTGACGTTGCGATTGCCTGCCTGCTGGGCGCAGAGGAATTCGGCTTTGCCACCGGCCCGCTGATTGCAATGGGCTGTGCTATGATGCGTGTATGCAATCTGGATACCTGCCCGATGGGTATTGCAACGCAGAACCCGAAGCTCCGCGCACGGTTCCAGGGCAAGCCGGAGCACGTACAGAACTACATGCTGTTCATTGCTCGCCAGCTACGTGAAATCATGGCTGGTCTGGGCTTCCATACAATTGACGAAATGGTTGGCCGCAGCGATAAGCTGGAGCGTCGCAAGAACATGCGCATCGGTCGTGCAGACACGGTTGATCTGTCTATGATTCTCGACAATCCGTATGTCGATGCACCGGAGCGCCATTTTGATCCGAAGCACGTTTATGATTTCCATCTGGAAAATACAGTAGATGAATCCGTCTTCCTTAAGAAGATGGGCAAGAACCTGAAATCCGGCAAGCCGCAGTCTATTGAACTAAAAATCAGCTCGACAGACCGCGCACTTGGCACCATCTTCGGCAGCGAAATCACCCGCCTGCACGGCTCTTCCTTGCCGGAAGACACCTACCGCATCAAGTGCTATGGCGGCGGCGGTCAGTCGTTCGGTGCTTTCATTCCGCAGGGTCTGACGATGGAACTGGAGGGGGACTCCAACGACTACATCGGCAAGGGTCTGTCCGGCGGCAAGATTATTGTTTACCCACCGAAGGGCAGCCAGTTCCGCGCAGAGGACAACATCATCATCGGCAACGTTGCCTTCTACGGCGCAACCGCAGGCAAGGCATTTATCTCCGGTGTTGCCGGCGAGCGTTTCTGCGTGCGCAACTCCGGCGCTGTTGCTGTTGTCGAAGGCGTTGGCGATCACGGCTGTGAATACATGACCGGCGGCCGCGTTGTCGTTCTCGGTTCCACCGGCAAGAACTTTGCAGCAGGCATGTCCGGCGGTATCGCATATGTACTGGATATGCACCGTGATCTTTATCTGCGTGCAAACAAGTCCATGGTAACGATCTCTACCGTTCGAGAGAAGCATGATATTCAGGAGCTGAAGAGCCTGATTGAACAGCATGTCGCTGCAACCGGTTCCCACAAGGGCAAGGAAATTCTCGATAACTTCCAGAGCTACATCCCGTTCTTCAAGAAGATCATGCCGAACGACTACAACAGAATGCTCAAGGCAATTGCAAAGTCGGAAGAAAAGGGACTGAGCCACGAACAGGCTGAAATCGATGCATTCTACGCATCTGTGAACGGATAAAGGAGGACGAGAATCATGGGTAAACCGACAGGATTTTTAGACTATACGCGTGAGGAGAACCCGGCAATCGAGCCTCTGGTACGCATTGAAAACTTTAACGAATTTCACCCACCCCTCGATCGAGAGCATCGACAGAAGCAGGGCGCACGCTGCATGAACTGCGGCGTGCCGTTCTGCCAGAGCTGTGTGCAGCTCGCCGGTATGTACTCCGGCTGTCCGCTGCACAATCTGATCCCGGAGTGGAACGATATGATTTATCGCGGCAACTGGGAGCATGCACTGGCACGTCTGTGCAAGACCGCTTCCTTCCCGGAATTTACCGGCCGCGTCTGCCCGGGTCTGTGCATGGCTGCCTGCACCTGCGGCGCCAACGGTGATCCGGTCACCGTCAAGGAAAATGAGCTGGCACTGATTGAATACGGCTACGAAAACAATCTCATCCAGCCGCGTATTCCGGAAATCCGCACCGATAAGAAAATTGCCGTTGTCGGTTCCGGCCCGTCCGGTCTGGCAACCGCTGATCTGCTCAACCGCCGCGGACACAATGTCACGGTATATGAGCGCTTTGACCGCATCGGCGGCCTGATGATGTACGGCATTCCGAACATGAAGCTGGAAAAGCAGTACATTGACCGCCGTGTCAATCTGATGAAAAAAGAAGGCGTGACTTTCATCACTAACGCAGACATCGGCAACACGATTCCGGCGCAGGAACTGCTGGACAATTACGATGCGGTTGTTCTGTGCTGCGGCGCATCCAATCCGCGTGACCTGAGCAATCCGGGTCGCGACGCTAACGGCATTTATTTCGCCGTAGATTTTCTGCGTGCGAACACCAAGAGTCTGCTGGACTCCAATCTGACTGATGGCAAGAACATCTCTGCGAAAGGCAAGAATGTTATCGTTGTCGGCGGCGGTGACACCGGCAACGACTGCATTGGCACCTGCATCCGTCACGGCTGCAAGAGCATCACAGCACTTGAAATGATGCCGGAGCCGCCGGAAGACCGTCTGCCGAGCAATCCATGGCCGCAGTGGCCGCGCGTCAAAAAGACCGACTACGGCCATGAGGAAGCCATCGCTTTGTTTGGTCATGATCCGCGTCTGTATCAGACCACGGTCAAGGAATTCCACAAGGATGAAAACGGCAATCTGAGCGCCGTCACCATCGTCTCTCTGGAGAGCAAGAAGAACGAAGAAACCGGTCGATTCATGATGGTACCGGTAGAAGGTTCCGAGCAGACGCTGCCGTGCGAGCTGCTGCTCATTGCAGCCGGATTCCTTGGCAGCCAGCCTTATGTCTCCGAAGCATTTGGTGTAGAGCTGAACCAGCGCACTAACGTCAAAACCGCAGAGGGCAGCTATAAGACCAATGTTGACAAGGTATTTACAGCCGGCGACATGCATCGCGGTCAGTCTCTCGTTGTCTGGGGCATCGCAGAGGGTCGTGCTTGTGCACGCGAGGTTGATGAGTACCTGATGGGCTACACTTGCCTGTAACCCCCGAAAACAGCACACAGTCTGCATAGGCACGCAGACGCATTCGTGCTATAATAAATGGACAGCAGGTTTGTTCTTTTCTACCTGCTGTCCGTTTCCGTTTTTATTTCAGGAGGAGTCATGAACACCTATACATTCCAGGAAGTCATGCAGTATATCACAGAAAATGATGTCAAATTCATTCGTCTGGCGTTCTGTGATATTTTTGGCACGCAAAAAAACATTTCCATCATGCCGCGCGAGCTGTCTCGAGCCTTCCGCGAGGGCATTTCGATTGACGCTTCGTCTATCCGCGGCTTTTCTAATGCCGGACGCTCGGATCTGCTGTTATTCCCAGAGCCATCCACCCTTTCCGTTCTGCCGTGGCGTCCGTCACAGGGGCGTGTTGTGCGTTTCTTCTGTGACATCAAATATCCGGATGGTACACCGTTTGAGTGCGATGCCCGTCAGGTTTTGCGTCAGGCACAGTCTGACATGAAAAAGCTCGGTTATTCCGTCAAAATCGGTACAGAATGCGAGTTTTATCTGCTCAAGCAAAACGAAGAAGGTCTGCCAACCAAGGAACCGCACGACAATGCCTCGTACATGGACATCGCCCCGCTAGACAAGGGCGAAAACGTTCGTCGTCAGATTTGTCTGACACTGGAGGAAATGAATTTGCGTCCAGAAGCTTCTCACCACGAGACCGGTCCGGGTCAAAATGAAATTGATTTCGCTTACGATTCCGCAGTTACTGCCGCTGACAACCTCATTACCTTCCGCGGCGTGGTCAAGACGATGGCAGCTGCAAACGGTCTGTACGCATCGTTCCTGCCCAAAATTTACCGCGATCATCCGGGCAACGGTCTGCACATCAATTTATCCCTGTTCCAAAACGGCGAAAATGTCTTTCACGGCGAGGGCGACGAGCATTCTCCGGTAGCAGAGAGTTTTATTATGGGTATTTTAACCCGCTGCTACGAGATGTCTGCCTTTTTAAACCCGCTCGTCAATTCGTATGAGCGTCTCGGGGTTTACGAAGCACCGCGCTATATCACCTGGAGTCATCAAAACCGTTCCCAGCTTATCCGCATTCCGGCGGCACACGGCGTCAACAATCGCATGGAGCTGCGCTCTCCGGATCCATGCGCCAATCCATATCTCGCCTTCTCCCTGCTCATCCGCGCAGGTATGGAGGGTATTCAGCGCGAGCTGAAGCTGTGCGATCCGTGCAATCTCAATCTGTATGACGTGCCGACTTCTATGGTGCGCGAGTACGACTGTCTGCCAAACTCGCTGATGGAGGCCATTCGCGCGGCACAGGACAGTGAGTTTGTTCATCAAGCACTGCCGGAAAAGATTTTGAATGCGTATCTCGCCGCAAAGACCAGCGAATGGAATCGTTATTCCGATGCGCTGGATAAATCCTCCGTCATTGACTCGTTATATTTTTATTCTTACTAATGGCATCCTCCACAAATTGTACCGTATATCAGTTACAGGGAGGTGTCTGAATTGGAAAATATCTTACTCGTAACCGCATCCAAAAAAAGTGCGGACATGTTGATTGATCTGATTCACAGCAGCGGTTGGCATCCGGATCGTATTCTTGCTGCCGCTTCCTGCAACGAAGCTCGACGCAGGCTCATCGAAAATAATGTGGATCTCATCATCATCAATGCGCCGTTGACCGATGAATTCGGTCACGAATTTGCATCGTACGCCTGTCAGAACACGCTATCCGGTGTGCTGATGCTGGTCAAGGCGGATCTCGCTAACTCTGTTTCCGAACGTGTGGAGCAGGCCGGCGTAGTCGTCGTGACAAAACCGATCTCCCGCGCCGTCTTTTATCAATCTCTGCATCTGGTCAATTCCGTTCGCCAGCGCATTTACGCGCTGCAAAAGGAAAACCGCCAGCTGCGCCAACGATTGGAGGATCTGCGCATTGTCAGCCGGGCAAAATGTCTGCTCATTGCAGAAAAACATATGAGCGAGGACGAAGCACATTCGTACATCGAGAAAAAAGCGATGGATTATCGGCAGTCAAAGCGCGACATCGCAGAGGAGATCATTCGTTCATTTGATTGACAAATTACCAGCAGGGCCGCTGGTTTCTTTTGAAAGTTATCGCAAAGCACTCTTGCAATGCGGATATAATCGGGTTATAATGAAATCTGAATGTATATGACGCACGAAATGTGCGGAATTCCATAACTAGATTTGAGATGAGGATGACACGCATGAAGTTGAAGTTCACGAAAATGCACGGCTGCGGCAATGATTACATCTATTTCAACTGCTTTGAGCAGGAAGTTGCAGATCCGGAAGCCCTCTCTATTCGTCTTTCCGACCGCCATTTTGGTATCGGCGGCGATGGCATCGTCCTGATTTGTCCGTCCGATGTGGCAGATGCAAAAATGCGTATGTTTAACGCGGACGGCAGCGAGGGAAAGATGTGCGGCAACGCAACCCGCTGCATTGGCAAGTATATGTATGAGCACAGCTTGATTTCCAAGCCGGAGATGACTCTGGAAACGCTCAGCGGCATCAAGATTTTGAAAATGACCGAAGAAGACGGCAAGATTACCTCTGTCCGCGTGGACATGGGCAAAGCCATCCTCAAGCCGTCGGAAATTCCGACCAAGTACACCGGCGACACCGCTGTTTCTGTCCCGCTCACGGTAGATGGCACAGAATACGCGGTTACCTGCGTGTCGATGGGAAACCCGCACTGCATTGTCTTTGTAGATCAGGACGTCAGCACACTTGATCTGCCAAAAATTGGTCCGTCATTCGAGAACCACGAGATGTTCCCGGAGCGCATCAACACGGAGTTTATCCGCGTGATCGATGACCACACCTTGCAAATGCGTGTTTGGGAACGCGGCAGCGGCGAAACCCTCGCCTGCGGCACCGGCGCTTGTGCGGCAGCAGTCGCTTCGGTACTCAACGGATACTGTCCGAAGGGCGAGGATATTACGATTCATCTGATTGGCGGCGAGCTGAAAATCCGCTACACAGATGAAGCTGTGTACCTCACCGGTCCTGCTACTACCGTATTTGAAGGGAGTATAGAATTATGACAAAGTATATCTTTGTAACCGGCGGCGTTGTTTCCGGCCTTGGCAAGGGCATTACCGCCGCATCGCTCGGCCGCCTGCTTAAGTCCCGCGGTCTCAAGATCGCTGCCCAGAAACTGGATCCGTATATCAACGTTGACCCGGGCACGATGAGTCCGTTCCAGCACGGCGAAGTATATGTCACCGAGGACGGTGCAGAAACTGATCTGGATCTCGGTCACTACGAGCGTTTTATTGACGAAGATTTGAATAAGTATTCCAATCTGACCACCGGCAAAGTCTATTGGAACGTCCTGAACAAGGAACGCCGCGGTGATTATCTGGGTGAAACTGTACAGGTTATCCCGCATATTACCGACGAAATCAAGTCGTTTATCTATTCGGTCGGCAAAAAGGCCAGCGCTGATGTTGTCATCACAGAAATCGGCGGCACGACCGGTGACATCGAGTCCCAGCCATTCCTCGAAGCCATTCGTCAGGTTTCGACAGAGGTTGGTCGCCGCAACTGTCTGTTTATCCACGTCACGCTGGTTCCGTTTATCTCCGGTTCCGATGAGCCGAAGTCCAAGCCGACCCAGCACTCTGTCAAGGAGCTACGCGGTCTAGGCATCCAGCCAGACATGATTGTCTGCCGTGTAGATCAGCCGCTTACCGATGACATTCGCCGCAAGATTTCGATGTTCTGCAATGTCCAGCCGGACTGCGTCATCGAAAACCGCACGATGCCAATTCTGTATCAGGCACCGCTGATGCTGGAGCAGAGCCACTTCTGTGACATCGTCTGCCGCGAATTGGCACTTGGCTGCGGCAAGGGCGACATGAGCGAATGGTACGAAATGCTTGACCGCATTGATAGCCGCAAGGGCTCTGTCAAGATTGCTCTGGTCGGCAAATACGTTCGCCTGCACGATGCTTATCTGTCCGTTGCAGAAGCGTTGCAGCACGGCGGTTTTGAAAATGGTGTCGAAGTCAATATTGACTGGGTAGATTCCGAGGAAATCAACGACTCGACCGTAGACAAGCTGTTGTCTGGCTGTGACGGCGTGATTCTGCCGGGCGGTTTCGGTCACCGCGGCATCGAAGGCATGATTTGCGCAGCAAACTTCTGCCGTGTCCGCAACATTCCGTACTTCGGTATTTGTCTGGGTATGCAGATTGCAGTTATTTCTTATGCTCGCAATGTACTCGGCTATGCAGATGCCGATTCCGGTGAATTCGCTCCGGAAAGCCAGCACCGCGTCATTGACCTGATGGAAAGTCAGCAAGGCGTTTCCAAAAAGGGCGGCACGATGCGTCTCGGTGCGTATCCATGTCAGATTCGTCCGGGCACCACGATGGCAGAGGCTTATCAGCAGGAGCAGATTTCCGAACGTCATCGTCACCGCTACGAATTTAACAATGCATTCCGCGCTGAAATTGAAGATGCCGGCATGATTATCTCCGGTACTTCCCCGTCTGGCGAGCTCGTCGAGACTGTGGAGATTCCAGAGCATCCGTTCTACGTCGGCGTACAGTTCCATCCGGAATTCAAGTCTCGCCCGAACCGCGCTCATCCGCTGTTCAAGGCATTTATTGCAGCATCAAAGAAAAGGAGTTTTGAAACACATGAAAATGAATCATAATTTCTCCAACATTGCGCAGAGCTATCTGTTCTCCACTGTTGCGAAGAAGGTTGCGGACTACACCGCAGCACATCCGGACAAGAAGGTTATCCGTCTGGGCATTGGCGATGTCACTCTACCGCTGCCACAGATTGCCATCGATGCTATGCACGCAGCTGTCGATGAGCAGAGCAAGCAGGAGACCTTCCGCGGTTACGGTCCGGAGCAGGGTTATGATTTCCTGAAGGAATCCATTCAGGCATATTATGGTATGCGTGACACCAAGCTGGAGCTTGACGAGATCTTTGTATCCGACGGCGCAAAGTCTGATGTCGGCAACATTTTGGATCTGTTTGACAAGGATAATACCGTACTGGTTCCGGATCCGGTGTATCCGGTATACGTGGATACCAACGTCATGGGCGGCCGCAAGATTGCTTACATGAACGCAAACGAGTCCAACGGTTTCCTGCCGCTGCCGGATCCGTCCGTCAAGGCTGACATCATCTATCTGTGCTCTCCGAACAATCCGACCGGCGCAGCATATGACCGTGCAGGTCTGAAGGCTTGGATAGATTACGCGCTGGCAAACGATGCCATTATCCTGTACGATGCTGCTTATGAGTGCTTTGTATCTGAAGATCTGCCGCGTTCTATCTATGAAATCGAGGGCGCAAAGGATTGTGCAATTGAGTTCTGCTCCTTCTCCAAGACCGCAGGCTTCACCGGCACCCGTTGCGGTTACACTATCGTTCCGGTACAGCTGGAGCGCGAGGGCATGAACCTGAACAAGATGTGGCTGCGTCGCCAGACCACCAAGTTCAATGGTGTCGCTTACATCGTACAGCGCGGTGCTGCTGCTATCTTCTCTGAAGAAGGCGTGAAGCAGGTACAGGAGCATCTGGATTACTACCGCGAAAACGCCCGCATCCTCGCTGAGGCAATGGACGAGCTGGGTATCTGGTACACCGGCGGCAAGAACTCCCCGTATATCTGGCTCAAGTGCCCGAACGGCATGGAATCCTGGGAGTTCTTTGATTACCTGCTGGAAAACGCCAATGTTGTCGGTACACCGGGTGCAGGCTTTGGTCAAAACGGCAAAAACTTTTTCCGTCTGACTGCTTTTGGTGACCGCGAGAACACCATTGAAGCAGTTGCGCGCATCAAAAAGCTGCTTTCCTGAACTTTTCAACAGATTTAACGTTTATCTAACGAAATTTTTCTGAAATTATACAATTTCACAAGGGATGCCTTTCGTAACATTTTGGCATCCCTTGACTTTTTTATGCCTGAACGGTATAATAAGCCTGTTTTAAGTCCAATGGAGGCGCTTTTTGAATGAAAAATAAGTTAAGTTTGTGTAAGCAATTCCTCGCGTCCAACTTCTCGAATATTTTCTTCCTGCTGTCGCCGCTTGCGACATTCATTGTGGTAGAAATTCTTGAGTACGGCGGATCGGACAGCAAATGCCTCTGGCCAAACCAGCTGGCATTTTGGGCAAATATTCTATTCTACTATGGTATTTTCCTTCTGTTCCGTGCAATCACCGGACGCCCCCGTTTTACGATTGTATTTCTCAATTTTGTCTTTTTAGTCTTTGGCATCTGCAACCACTATTCCATACAAATCCGAAACGAACCAATCGTCCCTTGGGACTTGTATGCTGCTGGTACGGCAGCCGAGGCTCTGAATGGTTTTCAGTGGACAGTTCCGCTTGAAATCATTATCTGTTCCATTGCTTGCCTGATCTGGTGGGCAATCACCATCAAGTTTATGCATTTCCCGAAGCAGAAGCTGCGTACGCGCGCCGGAAGCTTTGGTCTGTCCGCTGTGATGCTGACCGGCTTTGTTCTGTTCGCTTCTGTCGGCAGCGGCAACTTCTATATCAGCGCATGGCGTCAGGTAACCGCCAACCGCAAAAACGGTATGGCTCTCAACTTTGCCATCAACATGGATGCTTTGTTTGTAGAAGCTCCGACGGATTATTCTAAGGAAAATGCATCCACAATTTTGTCCTCTGTTTCTAAGGAGGATGAAACTGCATCAGCAAACGATGTGCAGCCGAATATCATCGCTATTATGGATGAAACATTCTCAGATTTGTCCATTCTCGGTGATTTGGGTCTGGAAAATACCGATGATGTCATGCCGTTTGTGCATTCGCTGAGCGGACAGCCGAATACCATTACCGGTCAGTTGGTTGTTCCTGCCTTTGGCGGCGGCACCTGCAACTCAGAATACGAATTCCTGACCAGCAATTCCTATGCTTTCTTCAAGTCCGGCAGCTATCCAATGCTCCAGTACGTGCACAACAACACGGAATCTATGGCTTCTGTCCTCAAAGAGCAAGGCTATAACACCATCGGTCTGCATCCGTACTACGGCTCTGGCTGGGCACGAAACAAAGCATATCCGCTGATGGGCTTTGATAAGTTCTTGGACATTGAATCGTTTGACGATGCAACAACCAAATACCTGCGCCGCTATGTCAGCGATGAATCTTCCTTCAACAAGGTCATTGAGCTGTATAACCAGAACAAAGAAAAATCGGACAATCCGCTGTTCCTGTTCAATGTCACCATCCAGAATCACTGCGGTTATGACACGGTATACGACAACTTCCCAGAGAACGTCAGCTTCCAGTTTGATTCTCTGTATCCGTACACCAAGCAGTATCTGTCTCTGATTCAGGAGTCGGATAAGCAGATCAAGAATCTGGTGGATTACTTCAGCAAGGTAGATGAACCGACCATTATCGTTCTGTTCGGCGATCACATGCCGTATATTGAGAACTCGTTCTACAACCATCTGACCCGCGGTTCGTCCAAGACGACCTCGGAAATCGAGCTGGATCAGCATACCGTTCCGTTCTTTATCTGGGCAAACTATGATATTGACACCTCGGACTATGCAAATATCGGCCGTATCAGTGCAAACTATCTTGGTCCTGTCACCATGAAGGTTGCCGGTGCCAAGCTGAGCGATTATGAGGAATACGTATACAGCCTGATGGAAAAGTATCCGGTTATCTCCTCCTCCGGCTGCATCAACAACAAGGGCATTTATGTTCCGCTGGACATGGCAGCTTCCGACCTGCACGATTACAAAATCGTCCAGTATCAGTACGTGTTTGACAACGCGGATAAGATCCTCAGTCAGGCAACCAACAATGCCGGCAGCGGTTCTAAATAACCAACAACACATACAAAAAAGACGAATGGCAAAACCATTCGTCTTTTTTCTTGTATTCTTCTCCCTTGCCTGATATACTAAATTGTAACAACAGCAAGGAGGTTTGCATTCTTATGAAAAAATTGCGTATTGGCGTTGTCGGTCTCGGTGATATTAGCCGTGTATATCTCGACAATTTGAAAAAATACAGTGACTATGTGACCATCGAAGCATGTGCCTCACGCACCTTAGAAAAAGCGCAGAAAAAAGCTGACGCGTACGGCATTCCGCACGCGTATTCCTGTGCAGAAGAGCTTATCGAGCAAGCGGATGTGGATCTGATTCTTAATCTGACCACTCCAGACGCACATTATCGGCTCAATAAGCTGGCACTGACTTGTGGCAAGCATGTTTACACGGAAAAACCGCTTGCTTTTACTTATGCGGAAGGCAAAGAGCTGATAGACTTGGCACAGTCCAAAAATCTGCGCATCGGCTGTGCACCGGACACGTTTTTAGGTGCACGTTTGCAAACCTGCCGCGATATATTGGATTCCGGCAAAATCGGCGATGTCATCGGTGCATCGGCGTTTGTCATTTATCACGGCTGTGAGACATTCCATCCCAATCCCGCGTTTTACTATCATGAAGGTGCCGGTCCACTCATGGACATCGGTCCGTACTATGTCACAGCGCTGCTGTCGCTGCTCGGACCAGTTCAATCGTGCTGTGCTATGTCCAAGCGCACATTTAACCAGCGTCCCATCTCTACCGAGCCGCATCGCGGCGAGATGATTGATGTAGAAGTAGACACCTATACAACTGGACTTATGCAGTTTGCCTCCGGTGCCATCGGCACAGCAATCTTCTCCTTTGACGTATGGGATTCCAACCTGCCGCGCATCGAGATCTACGGCACAAAGGGAACCCTGTGCATTCCGGATATTGACCCGCTGGACGGCCCAAATATCTTCGGCGGCGATATTCTCCTGCGCACAGAACAAAATTATCGCTGGTACAGCCAGCCGCGCGATTGGTTCGATGTCAAAAAGGATTGGGAGCATGTACCGGTTACCCGCCCGTTTGCATCCACCAGTCATTCTGAGAACAGCCGCGGCATCGGCTTAATTGATATGGCGCTCGCGCTCGCTGAGAACCGCCCAGAACGCGCCAGCGGACGCATGGCACTGCATTCCCTCGAAATGATGGAAAAGATGCTAAGCGGCGCAAAGACGCAGCAATTCGGCATTCTTGAAACGACCTTTGACCGTCCGGAACCGCTCTCGGCAGATTTTCCGGTTCGATAAATAAAGCACAATACCCGTGAGGAAGATGCAAAATCTTTCTCACGGGTATTTTTACTGTTGTTTATCCTGTTCAATCAAGATACACAGCGCAGAAATCGCCGCACGAATGCCGCGCGTCGTTGCGCCTTCCGGCACATCCGGCTGCTCATTGTCATCATTCCACAGCACATTGAGTATGGTGCCGACGCGCACACGCAGCGCTGCACCAGCCGTGAACAACGCTGCTGACTCCATTTCGCTGGCAAGCACGCCTGCCGCTGTCCACGCAGTCCACTTTTCCTGCAAATCCGCAGCAATCGGCTGATTTTGTGGACGAATTTCGCCATAGAAGCTATCCTTGGACTGAACCACACCGACATGCGCCCGATACCCCAATGCCTCACAGGCATCTGCTAATGCACGCACGACCGGATAACTTGCCGCTGCTGGATATTCCAACGGAAGATATTGACGCGACGTCCCTTCCTGCCGAATCGCAGCTATCGCTACAACAACATCTCCGCCACACACAGATGCATCTATGCCGCCGCAGGTTCCCACGCGAATAAACGTATCTGCGCCGCACTCAACCAGTTCCTCCAGCGCAATGGCTGCCGATGGCCCACCGATGCCTGTCGAGCACACGGATACCCGTTCTCCCTCCAAATAGCCGGTATACACGTGAAATTCTCTGTTATAAGATATTTCCCGCGCATCGTCCAAAAGCTGCGCAATGACCGCACACCGTCCCGGATCACCGGGCAGAATGACATATCTTCCGATGTCCTCAGCGGTACACTGCAAGTGCATCTGTTTTCCATGGATGAGCATGTCACTTCTCCCCTTCTGTTCCGTCCGCATGAACGACATGGCGGATATTTTTTTCCGCCTTGCTGCGCGGAATCATAATCGTATGTCCACAGCCCACGCATTTGAGTCGGAAATCCATGCCGACGCGCAAAACCTCCCAGTCCTTGCTGCCGCAAGGATGCTCTTTCTTCATCGTCAAAATATCACCAAGACGAATATCCATCGTTTGTATCCCTCCTTGTGTATATATCGAGTATATCATACCCATGATTTATTGACCAGTCAGTAAACAGAAAATTCCCGTTCAACAGCCATATTTTTGCCAGTCTGCGCATATAGTCAATACAAATCCATGGAAAAGCAAAAATGTTCAGAACGGAGGGAATTCATGCAAACAGACTATGCACCGGAACGCTTACAGACAGACATGCCACGCAGAGACGACATTGTCGCAGCAGCGCAGGACGGCAGTATTTTGCAGGCTGCGGCCGCCCGCTGTGATGTGCATCACAACCTAATTATTCCCTTGGACGGCATGACCGGCATCATGCCGCGCGAAGAATGTGCGCTTGGCATCGACACAGGAAGGACGCGGGAAATCGCCATTTTATCTCGCGTCGGCAAGCCGGTGTGCTTTCAAGTCCTGCGCATCGAAGGAGATCTTGCCTATTTATCGCGCAAACGCGCCCAGCAGTGCGCATTAGATCATCTCCTGCATAAACATCTCGGAGACATCATTCCTGTGCGCGTGACGCATTTAGAGCCGTTTGGGGCATTTGTCGATGTCGGATGTGGTTTGGTATCTCTGATCGGCATCGAAAATTTATCTGTCAGCCGTATTTTTCATCCATCCGACCGCGTCCAAATCGGACAACAGTTATACGCTGTCATATCAGGCATTGACGCAGATACCGGACGCATTCATCTGACGCATCGAGAACTGCTCGGCACTTGGGCAGAAAATGCAGCACAATTTGCAGCCGGAGAAACCGTCTGCGGTATTGTACGCAGCGTGGAAGAATACGGCGTATTCATCGAATTAGCGCCCAATTTATCCGGTTTGGCCGAGTTGCGCTTCCCTGTCTCCGCCGGAGATATGGTCTCCTGCTACATCAAATCCATTTTGCCGGAGCGCATGAAAGTCAAGCTCAATCTCATCGACCGTATCGGAACGGCACCGATGCCGCCTCCGCCGCTGCCATACTTTATCACAAGCGGTCACATTTCCTGTTGGCAATACTCCCCACCGTGCTGTACGGCGCGGCAGATACGTACGGAGTTTGACGCACCGTCTTTAGAAGATATATTAGACTAAAATCAATCTAAACCCCGCATTGTGCTTGGAAACAAGAGCAATGCGAGGTTTTTTCGCTCACTCATCAAATTTGAACCTGAAATTCTAAAGTTACTTTATCGTATTTATATGTATTCGGGGACATGCTGGAAATAATGACATCTGTTTTATCTCTATCCAAAAGTTTTTGTGGAAAAATCGTCTGCGGATCAGAGTGAATGTCCCGTGACTCTTGAAAGCATAGATACTCTCCTGCACAAAGTATTTTCGGAACCATCGATGCGCTCGGCAGCACTTCCAAAAACATATGAGAACCTTGATATTTTCCTTGGCAATAAGTAGCAATGATACCATGTGGGAAGGATGCTTGAATCTGCTCTTGTCTTGCCAATTCAAACAATCTGCTTAACTTTTTTTCATATGTTTTTGCGTCCATCACGCGATCACATGGTGTCGTTATGCAATACCGTTCAAAAATCTTTCGTGTATAATATCCCTTTTTTCCTTGAAATGCTCTCTGCTCATTGATATGCTGCAGCGTTCGTTCAATGGAGTTCAGATTAGAAGAAATTCTACGCATTTTTTCTTTTGCTAATCTCTCTCCATCCTTTAACAGCCGTTCAAATTCCAGTTGTCCATCCTTATCTACATAATGCTTCAAGTCCTTCAGTGGAATGCCCAGTTCAATGCAAAGAATGATGGTATCCAATATCATCAGCTGTTCCAAGGAGTAATACCGATACCCACTGTTTGGATTGATATACGCCGGAATTAAAATCCCCAGCTTCTCATAGTAGCGCAAAGACTGTACGTTGATATTTCGGATTTTCGCCACCTCGCCAATAGATAAAAGATTTTTCATATGCTATACACCTCGTTTCCAATCTTTATGATCTATCATAGAGAAATAATCAAATTTTGTCAAGAAAGTATTTTTTATCTATTGACTCTATGATTATCATATAGTATATACTACAAGTTAAAGAAAAATCTAACAATCATGAGGAGGTTCATCTTATGAATCCAGAACCAAAAAATCCCTTGGCTTCTGCGCCAATCGGAAGCCTAATGCTGAAATATGCAATTCCAAGCGTTATCGCATTGGTCGTTAATGCACTCTACAACATTGTTGACCAGATATTTATTGGCTGGGGAGTCGGCACCTTAGGCAACAGTGCGACAAATGTCATCTTTCCATTGAACATGGTTGTCACAGCACTCGCCCTGCTTCTTGGTGACGGCGGTGCTGCATATTTAAGCCTAGAGTTGGGGCGCAATCGAAAAGAAAAAGCCACAACAGGCGCAAACAATACTTTTTCATGGCTCATTCTAATCGGCATCGTTGTATTTGTACTTTGCGAAATATTTCTAAAACCCTTGACAGGAATTCTGGGAGCTACTCCAAACAATCTTACATATGCGCTTACCTACGGAAGAATTGTTGTTATCGGATTTCCATTTGTCATTATTGGCTGCGGCATGTGCTCCTTGATTCGAGCAGATGGCACGCCACAGCTAACCATGATCGGCATGCTTATTGGCTGTCTGGCAAACATTGTTCTAGACGCGCTGTTTGTCCTCGTTTTTGGTTGGGGTATGGCAGGTGCCGCAATCGCTACTGTTATTGGCGAACTTTTAAATTTTGCAATTTCGATGTGGTATGTCCCACGATTTAAATCTGTTCGAATTTCTCTGCGCGATATGAAACCGCAGCTTCACATATTAAAAACCATTTCCAGCTTGGGCGTGTCCAGTTTTATCTCTCAATTCGCTGTTGCCGTCATCATGGCTGTCATCAATTATTATCTTGTTCATTACGGCTCCCTGACGCAATACGGTTCGGACATCCCGTTGGCAGCATTCGGCATCGTCATGAAATTTAACACGATTCTCATTGCAATCGTGACAGGCATCGGTACTGGCGCACAACCAATCGTTGGATACAACTACGGTCGTGACGATTACAGCAGAGTCAGAAAAACCTTTTATCTGGCCGCAATAACCGCAACCATTATTTCCATCATCTGTTTTCTTGTTTTTCAGATATTTCCGAAGCAGCTTACGGCTTTATTCGGAGATCAGGGCAGTTTATACACAGAATTTTCTATCATGTCATTCCGCTTATTTACTCTGCTCTGTTTCCTAAATGGATTTCAAATCGTATCCGCCATTTTCTTCCAATCAATCGGAAAACCTATCATTTCCGGCATCATTTCCTTCAGCCGTCAGATTATCTTTCTCATTCCTGCCGTCATGATTCTCTGTCATTTCTTAGGCTTGTACGGTGTATTATGGGCAGGTCCAATCGCAGATGGCTTGGCTTTCCTTCTTGCATTCATATTGATTAGTCCGGAAATGAAAAAACTCAAACACTCTTCAAAGCAGAGGTGCAGCTAATGGCATTTTATGCGAGAAAGTGTAAAGACTGTACAAACAGCAAGAAAAAATGCTTAGGCACACAGCTAAAGGATGAATCCGGAAAGCTTTTCTGCCTGCAAATGTACGAGTGTCAAGACATGTCTTGTCAAATCAATCGAAGCAGAGCACACGGAAGAAAAGAACTGCATCTGCGTATGGGAAAACTGAAAGGAGTCCTGCAAACAAATGTCAATAGCTGAAACGAAAAAAGTCCCGCAAAA
>CAVFAY010000033.1:0-28789 GCA_963620595.1 Anaerotignum sp.
ATCTCACGGAAAACAACTTGCTCCAATACGCCGATCTTGAGAAGAAGGTCGAGGACGTTCACAGCTCCTATGACCGCACAGGCAAGGAACTGAAAGGCGTTGAAGCACGACTGCGGGAAGTCCAGCCGTTTATCAAAAATATCTCCAACTACCAGCGTCTCAAGCCCGTATTTGAGGCTTTCCAGAAGGCAAAGGAC
The DNA here is from genome assembly GCA_963620595.1 of Anaerotignum sp. GTDB lineage: Bacteria > Bacillota > Clostridia > Oscillospirales > Butyricicoccaceae > Butyricicoccus_A. The sequence goes on from CAVFAY010000033.1 coordinate 198, forward strand.
AAGCAGAGCTTCAAGGCAAAGCACGAAGTCGAGCTTGTAATCTTTGAGGCGGCGCGGAGTACACTGCTTGCCATGCAAGGCGATGAAAAACTGCCGAGCTTAAAGACGCTGCAAACGGAGCAGCAGAGACTTCTTGAAGAGCAGCAGCGGCTCTATGATGAACGAACGAAGCTCAAAAAGGAAGTTCGGATGATCGACACGTTGAAGGCAAATGTAGATTCCTTTCTTGCCCCTCCCACCGAGCATATCCGAGAACCATCGCAAAAAAAGCAGCTCGAATAACAACGCAGAATGTTGTGCTGAACATAAGAAATAAATAGTCTCACTGTTTCAAATGATAGAAAGGCAGACAGGGTGCGGAGGATTGTGCTTCCACACTCTGTCTGCTTTTTGCTCTTATCTCAAAACCTTGAATACGTTGCCCCCAACTCTTGTAGTCTTGCGATACGGTCATCACTGTGAGGATGCGTAGAATAAAGTGCTCTTAACAATCCTGTCCCCGGTGATGAACATATATGTCTGTCTAATATGCTTGCTAAAATATTCCCATATCCCAAGCTATATGCGTATTCGTCAGCAACATACTCGTTCTGACGCATTGACCACATCAAGAAAAGCATACAGAACTTTGTCCAAATCCAAATCATTCCGGCGGAGATGCCAACTGCTAAAGTTGCTAATGCACTGGCTATAAAACTTCTCGTAACAATTCCAGCAAATAATCCGCAGATTGTGGCTATCACCCAACAACTCGCCTTCAGAAGCAAAAGGCATCCGGAAATAAAGACATTGCCACCACCTATTAAGAGTTGGATAGTCGAGTGCTTATAAGCAAGATGTCCTAACTCGTGCGCAAACATAGCCATTATCTCATCGTCGGAAAGATTCAATAAGCCATCGGTTACGCATATCGTCCTACGTCCAATAGCAAAAGCATTTACGGATTGATCATGGATGATCTTCAAATTGAGGGTATCCGGCATGGACGGTGTTTTCGCTTTGGCTTGTTCAAACACAACTTCAAGCAGAGGAATCAACCTGATTTTGATGTCATTGCGTTTTATTTCTCTTGCCCCAGCAAATATGGCAAGCGTCCATTCGCCCAAAGGAGATAGACTAATAAGCACTGTTATAGTGTAGCATATGATTATAGCTTCAAATGGAATGCCATTGGGGATAAATATCATGTATAGTAACCCCATGTTCAATATGAAGAACAGAGGTGTTCCTAAGTTTGAAGCCCGAAATATTCTACCAAGCCTATGCCATATATCCATTGAGCCACCCCCTTTTTATGCTTTTACCAGGCAACAGAATTAAAGATAGAAAATCATTTTTCAATTATCATCACTGTTCACATATTTCCTATCTTTGAAGAAATCAGCCCAAAACGGGTTTGCTTCGTCAAACGCTCTTTTCTGCTCAGGAGTAAGTGCATGAGGATAATCCCTAAAAAGGTTAAACACATGCTCACCATCAAATGTAAATAGCCGTTCTCCTAATTTGTCTGACTTTGGCAACCACGAAAATTTCAGTTCTTTTTTATCGGACATGCCCATTTTCTCCTCTCATCTGCGCTGATTCATCTGTATTGATGTATCCCAAAAGATTTAGGAAAGCCGCACTATTTTGCAAGGAATCCAAATCAATAAGGTAGTTAGCATACTCTATTGACTGCCCATCTTCGCAACCGAACCTTGAGTATAAATCCCTTAAGGTGAGGGAATGCCATCCGTTTTCATTTGGAGTTCCACTTTGGAGTTCCAAATATTGATAAATTCCTTCGTTATTCAACCGAACCACTGCGGCGTGTGCTCCGGTTGCCATATAATATTGCCTTCCTTGTACCATACTCGACATCAATTGTTCTGCACAAATCGTATCATCTGTTCCGCGTAAGACTTGTGAATTTACTCCGTCCAAATTAGCAATTTGTTCTATTGACGATCTTGAAGAAAAAACTTCGCGGCTTTGACCATCACGAAAATCATAAACAATGTAACCAGCTCTATTGCCCGCATATGCAAGAGCTAATGAAGAGCAAGAACCTTCGGTCATATCACCGCCGCTTATGCTACTAATGATTTGCTGCTCACTTCTTGCTGAAACAGCAGGCTGTATAGGCTTGTATTCAACGCCTTTTAGCGCATCATTGATATTCTGACTTCTATTAAAAATGTTAGCAAAGAAACCGCCAATGCCACCAGAACCAAATGCCCTTGATGCTTCGTAATGACCATTTGCTGTCTGTTCTTGATTTGACAGAGATCCCAATTCCGTACTTTCATATTCTTGCAAACTTTTTGCAAGTGAACCAACGAACTTCTCGCCTTTAGATAGTGTCTTTAATATTTCGTTTAAGGCTTTGTTGCACTCTTGAACAACGTCGCCTAATTCTTTATATTTCCTATCTTTCCACTCTCCGTTAAGTTGCTGGTACTTTCTTGTTATCGATGCTTTAGTTGTTTCAATGCTTGAAATTGCAGTTTTAATATTATTCCAAGATCGCAGCAATTCAGCAGCATCGGAATTTACAATTCCCAAGACGATCCCTCCCACTTTTGAATACTGGAATTAGCCATATACCCAAAGAGGCGTACCCCTCTGCGTATATGGCATATCCAGCGGTTTAATCAAACAGTTTCTTTAGTTCATTTACAGATGGAGTTATGAACGGTTTCATTTGGAAGGTGTTTTTAACTCCGTCAGTAAAATAAACCGTATTATCTCGCAATCCAGCAACAGAGACATTTTCAACAAGGTTTTCTGCATCATTCGCGTTAAGAGAGAAAATTATGCGTTCAGGGAACTTCGCTAAAACATTTTCTCCGAAGTACATACTTTCTCGGACAGTTTGGTACTCAAGGGATGTTACTACAAAATAGATGCCAAATCCTGAACCGTCCTCCACAAGTCTGATGAGCTTTTCGCCAACAGACATATTTTCGTCGGAGGCTTTATTAGCCGAGAAATTGGCTATAGCATTAAAAGCCGCAAGTGGATCAATGGTTTCCTGTGCATCGTTTGCAGGGTCAACAAACTCACTCTCATCGATCATATCTCCTTTGAGCATCGACTTGACAATATCCAGAAATTGAAGATTCTTAATCACAACAAAAATGGTATCATCGCTGTTTTGCTTTTTCCATGTCTGATAGCTCCGGTAAATCTCATTTATGAACATAATAATGTCACTACGATCCTGAGCAATCTTAAACTGGCTGCTACACTGACTAAGGGAATGGTAGAAATCTGCCGAGTCATCATCTCCGACAAGTTTATCTCCATCAATACAATATACGGTTGAGTTGCGATTGAGCAAAGCAGAAATCATATAGTTGTTACTAATAGTGTTTGCCATTCTCTCGTTAGAGCCGCATATCAAAAGATTGTGTTTCTTTTTCTTATCAATGGAAATAGTAAAAGGGGGAGCAACTTTGATGAGTGTACCCATATGAATTTTTACGGGTAGTTCAGCAGTGATGCCGATATTCTCACTTCTGAAGTAATCCAGCAGTTCTGTTGTTCTGCTTCCCTCGAATGTTTGAAGGGTTGCTGGCATATCGGCATATGTTTTGCTTATCAAGTCAAGATATTCTTTTTGAGTTGCATCATCACAGTACGCCGCTCTGAAACCAATATTTGGCTGCTCAGTGTAGTCCAAATTCATTACGGCTGTACCGATAGGACCTTTCATCATTGCAAGTGCCTTCGCATCATTCTGATCCGAAAATAGATACCTTGCATCGTCTTCGCCACATTTCAAACCAATGCGGATACGCATTTGCTCTATTGTACCGCGCGATAAGGTGAGATCAGAAATCACCTTGGTGGATTGCGTTGCCATCAACAAGTGAATACCGAAAGCTCGACCTTCTGTTACAATTCTCTTCGTCAGCTCAGCACAGTTCATTGCAACCTTTCGGTTTGTTGAGTCGTTAAATAGAATCTGAAATTCGTCCATGATAACCAAGATTCTTGGCAATGCTTTTCCGGTTGCTTGCACATAGCCTTTCAAACTTGTTTGTCCCACACTCTTGAAAAGAGAGCCTCTGCGTTCCATCTCAGTTACAAGGTTTTCGAGTATGCTTTCACCAAACTCCTGCATTGCATCCAACGCAAGAAGCTGAATGTGTGGGAGTTTTACTGATTCATATACCTTAAATTCTGTACCGCTCTTAAAGTCCATTAGGTAAAGATGAAGCTGTTCAGGACTATAATGCAACATACTGCTCATGATTAACGTATGTAACAAAGTGGACTTGCCTGATCCCGTTGCGCCAGCAATGAGTCCATGATGCGAAGAACCTTCACCAATTGTAATACTTACGATGCTGTCCCCATCTCCAACACCAACAGGGATTTTCAATGACTTGGACGAATCGAAGGAAAAGAGTTCTTTAGATATAATGTCCTTGAAAGACAGTCCTTGCTTTTTTATTATGTCGCTCTTTTCAATATACTCGGTAATAAAGGAATCGGCAGCCATTGAATTGAGCATTTGAGGCGTATTGATTTGCAGATTATAAGGAAGCAGGCTATAATGCCCATCCTTATAATCAATAGTCGCACAATACTTACATAGCTTCTCCAAGCGCTCATCAATACTTTCGTACCGAGAATAAGTAATATTGGGGTTATAACAAATGATAGTAAAAACTCCACATTTGTTGCCATTCCTCAAAATACTCGTCAAAAGGTCAATACTGCGCCCATCCATACCGCTAGGAAAATCATACAGGACCATAAGTGTGACAGGTTCAGTCCTGTTTGGTGTATTTCGATTGTAATCAAGAATATCTCGATACCGATTTCCGAGCTTGTCCTGAATAAATTCGTCTATTTGAGCATTGATTTTTTGAAGCCGTGCATACATTGCCTCTTGGCTTGTATAAATCTTTTGGTCAAATGTTTCGGGAGAGCGTTTGCGGAAGTCAAGGAACGGTATTATACTGTTGCCACGCTGTTCACTATCAAATACGCATATATCCACTTTTGTAACCGGCATAAACGATAGAAAACTCCATATAACATGGTGCGTGAATGCAAGCATATTCTGGCTGCTCGATTCAGGACAATTCAAAAAGAGATTAAACGAATTACGCAAATCAAATGTCAGTGGCAGCTCGATAAGTGAGGGACTGTCATTTTCTGCTCTTCGTCCAACTCCAAATTTATCGACAATGCGCTGGTAGCCTATGCTATCGGAAAAAATATCCGCGGGATATAGGACGCTTCCCAATGTAACCAGCTCAGGGAACACGGCATTAACATCAGGTACTTGAGCGTATGTTTTTTCGTAATTTCCCATTAGATTGCAGAGCTGAGTAATGCGACTATCAAGTTCAATGGAATCTTTTGTCTCAATCAGCCTTCTAATTAACGGAGAAAACGCAATCCCGCGATTTTTGATGCCTTCAAAGATGAGCATATACTTGCTAAAGAACTTAGAAAACTCAACCTTATCAGGCATAGCGTAATAAAGAAGCGGTAATCCGCGCACCACAAAGCCGTCACCGTTTTGCTTGATGTATGTCGAAAGCTCTACAATAGACTGTAAACTCTGTTGGTATTCCCGCGATTGAGTACTATCAGGATCCGGAAGATATGAAATAATGGTATATATACCGCATTTGCTTCCATTCCGTAATATGTTACGCAATTCAGAAAGAGTTCTATCATCAAATCCTTTCGGAAAATCGTAGAGTGTAACCAACTCAACGTTCAAATTGTAGTCAGTAACTTCCTTTGCATAATCAAATATAGTTTCGTGCTGGTTACCCAATCGGTTTTGAAGAATGTCCTCAATCTTCTCATTTAACCGACCAATTTGGGATGTAATCTCATCTTTACTGATATAAATTTTCTCACCAAAAAGCTCTGGGAGCTTCTTCTTCGCATCAAAAAAAGGAGATATGCTATTACCACGATTTTCAGGATCAACAATAGTGTATGTCAGTTTTTCAACCGGACAAGACGAAAGCATTCCAAACATAATCGAGTGCATAAATGCCTGAACCGTCAAATTATTACTGTGATCATTCGCAACCATCCACACAGGCGCATCCGCAGTAGACATCATCAGGGGAAAGCGAATAGCTCCCTCTGTAAAAAGCTTGGAGCATTTATCTTTGATGATCGATGCCACAATAGGAGACTGCACAAAGTAATCTACAGGGTAGTACACATAGCACATGTTCAGCACATCATCCTGAATAACATCAGTAGCGTTGACTTTATGCAGTGAACTACCATAATTTGCAATCATTGCACGCAAATACTCGACGAACTCATCAGGAAGAATATTATCTAGGTCAGTGCATATTTTCTCTGCAACGCGATCCAATGTTGCAAGGTGATCGTTTTCAAAAGAGGCAAGCTCGTTTTTTTGTCGTTCAACAATACCGCCCCTTTGCGTAAAATACTCTTCCTTAAGTGCAGTGAGATTTTCGTCTGCAAGGACTGGAAGCATTTCTTCTATTTCTTCGACAAACACCGACACTGTGTTCTTAAGAACGATTAGTTCCTCGTAATCCTTCTTTCTCTGGCTTGAAAACAGATAATTCAAACCATTGATCAACCCCGGAAGAATATCTTCTGAGTATTTTTTGAAAAGAATATCAAAAGCTTTTTTGATTTCTTCCAGAGCAGCAAAATAGTCAGTCGCATCATCGTAATTCTCGCTGGTTTTGTCAGATAGTAGTTCTTCGCGTTTCTTTTTCGTCTTTACATAGTACTTGTCAACTTTAGCCAGTTTCCCGTCTAATCTGGTGATTTCATCAAGGATCCTTCTCGCATCTGCGATTGCCTTTTTGCACTTTCCTTGAACGGCTGCACAATTGGCTTTATATGAGTTGTCTAACTGTGCCAAAGCACTACTATGCCTGTTTAAGAGCAGCGCTTTATCTTTGTCATAATCTGTCTGTGTAGTGCTAATCAGCGCTTCTGCACTATCGGCAAACGCATTCAGGTCTGTAATCAACGCAAAGATTTCGTCTTGAGCTATCGCTTTCATTTTAATTCAATCCCTTCTCCTAAACAGGCTTATTGTGCGCTCACTTGTCTTCTAACTCAAAATTGCAGGTCCCGCTACACTCTTTCCCAAATCCAACAACTAAAGAGGTGGTCACTTGCAGGGGATAGCTAAAGATTTCTACCATTTCGCCTCCGATTGCGGGGTTGCTTGTGTTGCAAATTAGAGTGTACTGTTGCAAGTTGTTAAGCAAGCGGGGAATGTAGTTTTCATTTGTGGAGTTCAAAATGTCAATGATCAGTTTGATTCCAATGCTTGTAATGAAATTGATGTCTACAGAAATACCCGGTTCAAACTTGACACTTTCGACATTCTCCTGATTGGAGTAAACGTGGTGATTAGCCTCTACGCGCCCCGACAGGTCTCCACTACCCAATGCGCACTTATAACACGGCATATTTTTATTGGGGATATGATAAAAAATCTCACCTGCATACGCCCGCTCCCAAAAACCAATAGAAATAAAAGCTGCATTGTAATAGATCGCAATTTTGTTGGCGTAGACATCAGCAGTCCTGTTGTCTCCACATCCAACAAAGATTGTTTCGAGCGGAACACACATTTCATCGAGAATATCTTTCGGTATATTTTGAATAATTCCGCCGAAGGTTTTCACGTTTGCTTTTGGATTGATGTTAAGTATTTTTCTTTTTAGGGCATTAACTTTTAGATCTCCCACATCTTCAATGCCACATTGATGTCGGCACACATTGTGATATTCAAGTGTATCAGCATCACAAAGAACGTACCGCTCCACACCTGCCCTCGCCAATTCCATTGCGACCAAACTGCCTACAGAGCCACATCCAATAATTACAGCACACTTTTTCTTCATTACATCTGTTTCAAGAATACCTGTGTTCCTTGAGAAGATGCTTTGATACAATCCATATGATTCAGTAACAGCCTTTTCCCCACGCCAATAAAAATCTATTCCATCCGCTGTAATAATTCCACAGAAACCATCGGAGGACGGGATGCTATTTTCTGAGAGGACATCGCCAAGATATTCACCACGATTTGAGAGTTCAACAGGGAAAATATTAAAAATCCCCGTATCTTCAAAGTACTTCCCATATAATTTCCCACAGTGGGTATTATGTAACTGCTCTGCCGAAATAAAAACGGTAAGCGGTATGTCTTCTCCAAAAAAATTCTTAGGGCGTTTAATCTCCATTTTGTTGCTCCTCGTTTTTATTAAGTCCAATCATTCGTATAACAGAGCCAACCACGTTAGAAGCTTTTCGCTGGACTTCCTTATCACGTTCGGCTTTTGCGTTCCTAAATGAATCAGCAAACAGATTTCTTTGATACGAATAACATTTTCCAGCATACGAAAGAATGATGAATTGTCGTTGAGTGGAAAATGTAAAATAAAGTTTTGTAGTTGCGTCAATTGCTTCTTGATAGACCGTTAGATACTTATCCTCTAACAAGATTGAAGTTTCAATACCAAGCACGTCAGCCATGAAAGTCAAATCTTCAACAACAGCATCTATAAGTCGTTCTTGCACAGGTGCATTGTCATTTAAGTCGCACACATCAACGTCTTTACATTCAAACGGTTGCATCTGAGCCTGAATAAACTTCATGAAGGACGCTAAACTAACAGACCTGTGATACTCACCAGATGATACTCCAACAGCCTCCGGCTTGCGTAAAATACCATCCATAATAGAGAAAAACTTATCTGGGCTTTTGAACTTTAAGAGTCCTTCGGGAATGAGATTATCTCCGACTTCGTAAGCGATTCTCTTATACCTACACGGTCTACAAACTTGGTACATCGTAATTCTGAAAGACGGATCCAAATTTACTAATGCAGAAATTGCTCCTTCTTTGCGCATAGAGGCGTATTTTGCGTTTGTCCCATCGTCAGTAGATGAGAACTGATCGAATGAGCCGGGGTGTCTGTGCCATAGCCCTATCAAAGACAGCTTCGTATCATATAAATTTGCTATTTTATTTATTAGATGCTGAGTGTACTTCTGGTCATATTCAAAATATGCGACTTCAAATATAGATTTAGGACCGGGATCAATTGCTTCGATAATATACCAAGTATCGCCTTGTACGGTTCCTAAAAAGAGACCACCCGTTTCAGTTTTGATCTTTTCGGTCGTTTCTGCTAAAACAGAAGCATATGCTCTGTTTGAAAAAACCACTCTCATTTACTAACCTCCAGCCAAATATAAAACCTCCAAACTCTCTGCTCTTTTGCAAGAGAGTTTGGAGGTTTAGGCATTTTAATAGTTGCCCTCCATAGCGACATCATCTCCGATCTCGCCGTTTAACCACATCTCGCAAAGAATGATCCATTTGCAAGCCCAACTCAATGCGGACGCAGCCGATGTTGACTGTGTCATATCGCCTTTGAAATATTTTGGGTCTGCGGTGCAAATAAAGTATTCTTCATTGCGCCCAAACTGATCCCTGTATATGTGGGGTAAACCAAGACCGAAGCCTCTGCGACAAACTTCGTCGTAGTCGTTATGATAAGTTGCCATAACACTCGGCATGACTTTTTCAGCGATGTCTTTGAGCCTTGGACTCAACGGTAGAATTTGCACTGTCCCACCATACTCGTTTGCGCTCCCAACATGCGGATGGGTATTCTTATAAATCAACATGATGTCCCACACCATACCACCCGCACCCGTAGGCTGAACCTTGCCACGCCAATATAGTCTGCCAGAGCCGTCTTGAAGCTGGTTTATTGAGAACGACGGGAAAAACTTTTTCATTGCCGCAACTTCCATCTGGTAAAGTTGAGGGTCGCTTTGATACCAGTAGTATGCCATCGCCATTCCCTCCTTAAGCTAACTTGCCATCGGGAACTTGAATACCAGACAACCCCTGATCCTGAGCGTCATCTTTCTTTTCTACCTCACCGCTTGCAGTAACGACCACCGGTTCCCCGGTACGCAACGCTTCTGCCAAAGCTCTTCTTCTTGCAGCAACAGCATCATTTGTGTTGTTATCCATGGTTCTTTACCTCCATCTATGTTGGAATTAAAAGTTTAAGCGGCGGCTCTGCCAGCTTCATGGAAGCTTCTGATAATTTCGCCGTTTTCGTTAATGGTCGCAACACAATTTCGCATACTTGCTTCGATTTGCTCCTCGGTCTGTGTGCGAGCCATTTGTGCAACGGAGTTGTCTGCCAATTCGCTATTCTCTTTCAAGAGCGTTTCGATGTCAACACCGCGGTTCTGATTCCGGATCATTGTGTATTCCATATAATCCTTCATTTGCTGAAGGGCTGCCTGATCCGATTCGATAAATCCAGAGGTCTTTTTCAGGTAATTTATGTAGTAAATTGTGTTGGAGATAGTTGTGAATAGACACTTAAATATTAGGACGATTATATTGAAAATTATCGATAAAATCGTTAAGAAGCCGAAGTTGCCAGATACGGCAATCTTGATTACTTCCCAAACCATGGAGAAGAATGCCTTCAATGCACTTAAAAAGACACCGCCAATTGCAGCGCAAATGATGCCGGTTAGAATGGAGCCAGCTCCCGCTCCGTCAGAGATGCCTTCCGACAGACCGACAATAAAGCCAAGGATAATACCCACAAGAGAAACAATGAATTGGGTTTTAATTTTGGCTTTATTCTTAGTTAGTTCGGCAACGTTCTCGGCTACAAGCTGCTGGGTACAGTCGTAACAAAGCGCTTTACCGGCATATTCCCCATCAGAAACGCCATAAGAATCAAAGCAGTCCTGACAAAGGAATTTCCCACACCTTGCACATTTCGCCACTGCGGGTTCATCCTTGTGATAGTAGCAGACGGGACCATTGTGCGCAGGCGCATTGTTCGTGGGCGGAGTAAATGTTGGCACTGGCGGAGTGAATGTAGGAATCCCAGCATCTCCACTCGCTTGTTTTTGGCTGTTATCTGCTAACGGTTGACCACATGCGGTACAGAAAGTTGCATCGTCAGCAACTTGCGCACCACACTTTGTACAAAAAGCCATTTCTCTTCCTCCTAAAATTTTACTCTGTTGTATTGGTCTAAAGACTGTGCTAATTTTTCCAACTTTGGTAACGCTGCGTTCAGAGTATCAATAGGTTGCTCTGTTAAACGCGCTACTTTTTGCATTATCATATTGAATTGAGCAGCCTGAGAATCGTCCCATTTGTCTGTCGCTGATATACCAGTTCTTATCCCTGAACTAATTTTACGAATGTCAGTAATCGTACTTGTAATTTCTTTTTTCATATCTCTGATTGTCTCAGGGGAAGCCTTTACAGCCATTATTCTCCCTCCTTTATAAGTTAGTTTGCTCGTATTCGAGAACTGCCTGAAGTAAATCATTTAGATTACTGATGCAGTCCTGCAAATCGTCGATAGGACTTTTTAAGTCGCTGCAACATTTTTCAACGATACCGCCTAACGCAGCATACTTCTGGTCTTTCCAACCACCTGATCCCGCTTGTTGATAGCTTCTTTGCAGGCTTGCCGATGCGCTCTCCAATTCATAGATTGCAATTTTACAACAAGCAATACCTCCTTTAATAGATTCACTTTCGACTAATACGCTACTTGCCATCATTAGACCTCCTAACTTCTTTTTTTATTGCAAAGGTTTTAACTTATACAATCACAATGTTGTTGTCAAATACTCCTCTATACTGCTAATACATTTTTCAACAGAATTTGTATTGCGCAGTGTTTTGTCCGAAGCACCGCTTTCAAACTTTTTCGCGGCTGATACATAGGCATCTAAATCCGTTTCCACCCGGCAAAATGCCGTTTTTTGCCGTTCCAGTTTGTCCTTTTGCTTGCTATAGCGACGTTTTTGTACAGACAGATCGTCCTCGCACTTTGATTTTTGAGCCTTGTCGGATTTTATACTTTGCTGCAAGGCTTTTTTATTTTGTTCAGCATTGCGCAATTCACTTTCCATCTGCATCTGCTCAACTTCGCATTTAGCAATCTGACTCTCTAATCGGCTGATCTGAGCCTGTATTTGCTGCCGATCTTCATCGTTTTCGCAGTTAGATAACATAGACCGTAACGAACCAACTTGGTTAGTCAATGAGTTAATCGTTGCCGTAAGCGATTGAATGCGACTTTGTATACGCGGAATACTTGCCGTAAGAGCGTTATATTCGTTGGTTGCTTGCGCAATTTTTGATTCCAAACGGGAAATCTGTTGTTCCAACGTTGCAATTTCCGACTCGGTTTTGGCAATATCTCCTTTTGTCTGACTAATCTGGTTTCTACAGCTCTCTTTGATTTCAGTTGAAGCATCAGAAGCGCGAAGAGAAAAGCCTTCCATATCTGTTTGAAATGTTTTCAAGGCATCTTTTACAGTCTGTAATGCTGCTGTAGATAAATCAGCCATTATATTCCTCCTAATACTGCTCGCTGGAAATCTTGTTAAACCTCTCTACGGACGAACAGCAACGCTCGCCAGATAGCATCACATCTTTGGATTGATTTGCAACAATACCCATAGACGAAGAAAGCTCAAGATACTTTTCATCTTTCCACAAAGAGGAAGCCTTGCTTATGCCAGTACTCAACTTTTGTATTGAAGATTGAAAGGTTGTTAACTCTTTCCGAATACGTTCAATCCCCATTGTTGTTCGCCTCCTGTTGCGCCATTTTGCCAGATAACCAGCACTCATCTAAACGATAGGGAAATGCGTCGAGCTGGCGAATGGTATAATGCGTACTTGGGTTATAATCAAAAAACAAGATTAGGGACATATATGTATTCCACGACATTGCTCGTTTTTGCATTTCTACTGCATTGTAGGTCTGCCGCGAAACGCCTATCGCATTCGCAATTTCGTCTTGTGTTGCTTTAGCAGCTCCGCGTAATGCGGGAAGTTCTTTCGTCAAGCGAGCTATTAGCTGCTGTTTCTCCTCCGGTGTAAAATGCCAATAGTCCATATAGCTCTTTCTTCCCGATTGGTTCATCTGTTTTTCCTCTGTTTTTCCTCTTTTGACTGACGCTTTCGTAGAGTAATCTCCTTGACGAATAGAAGCGGAATAGTCCTTGCTTCACAAAGACTATTCCGCTTTTTATGACTAAATTGTTGACGGAGAATGATTCTATTTAATTTCAACGGGCGTCAACTTCTCCATATTGCTACGTTTAAGCTCCATTGAAGAATGAACGTATCTATCAAGTGTGATCTTCACACTGGAATGTCCCAATATTTCACTAAGAGTTTTTACATCAAAGCCTGCTTCGATACATCTCGTTGCAAATGTGTGACGTAGCGAATGAAAATTGGCATCGTTTATTTGACCAGCCTCCAAATAGCCCTTAAACCGATTTTGCATTGTTCTAGGCTCAATGATCTCTTGACAATTCCCTGATAAAACATAGGCACTCGGAGAACCGAGAAACGGTTTGATAGCGTTGAGTACAAAATCGGGCAAGGGAATAGTTCTTACGGATGCTTTGCTTTTGGGTTCGGTGACAATAATTTTTGTCTTATACAAAGCATTAGGGTCATCATTTTGAAGCCGCTGCATTGTATGTTCAACCACAATCACTTTCTCGCTAAATGATATATCTTTCCATTGGAGTGCGCACAATTCCCCTATGCGTATTCCCGTATAGAGGCATATAAAGACGCCCATTTTATATCTATCAAAGTTCTCAAACAGAATAGAAAGCAACTGCTCTTGCTCGAATACACTCAGCACTCGCATTTCCTGAGACCTATGCTTGAAGCTAATTCCATCAAATCGGCATATAGTAAGGACTCCGGCAGCTTGGGCATACTTAAAGGACTCCTTGATAACGGTCATCATGTCTAACATCGTTTTTGGAGATAAGCCGCCGTTTCCGTCCAGTCGTCCGCATTTTAACTTGTTAGAAACAAAGCGCTCCATCAACGGTGTGCCGATTTTGTTGATAGGATACTTTCCAAGCTCCGGAAGAATATGATTGCTAATCAGATTTCTATAGCGAATATAGGTCGAGTCCTTAATTCTGATTCTCTTTGATCTTAACCATTCAGTTAACCAAAATTCGTACTTTTCTTCGTCTTTGTGTTTCCCTGTTTCACCTTTGAACTCGATAGAACTTTGTGCCTTGATTAGCTTCGCTTTTACATCAGAGTAAGTTCGAGCATACAGAGATTTGTATTTAGCTTTTCCGTCTGCACTATATGAGGAAATATAACGAGCTTCCCATCGCCCGTCCTTCCTCTTGTAGATATTTTCGCCTGTCCTTGCCATATCATTCACCCTTTCGTTTATGGTCGGCTGACGGACAGTCTGACGGAGAATGGAGCGTTGAATTGATGTTTGGCAACCCAACCTACGAGAAATTAGGGATCACGCAGCATTCATCTTCGACTTTTTTTGACGAATTTCATTTGACACCTTGACAAATCCGACAACACCAAGTACAATTTTAATTGTAAATAAAGGGTTTTTCTCCCCCGTCAAGGAGATTACTCTACGAAACAAATGACCATTTTGCAGGTGCTTCGGCACCTGCTTTCTTTTTTTGTAGTGGTTTTGTTTTATTTCACAGTAAGTGAAACGGGGTCAATAATTATGATGAGCTTTCCCTTGCTTCGGGCATATTTCACAGTGCTTCCCGTTCCTCCACGGCTTCCATTCCAAACCGCAAGAATGTAATTGGAATTATCCACCATGTACTTGTTTCTTTTCTCCATGCAGTCTGGCGTGTACTTTCGTTGCAGCATAGTCTCCTTGTCGCACTTTGCTGCGATACTATAATATCGTTCTCGCGCTGCTACCGACCACTTGACCGCTTGCGTCTCACAAGGAATTGCACTTTCCAGCATTATTTGAGGGTATTTAGCTTTCAGGTTAAGAACAATCTCCGCAGCAAATGTATCAACTCCGAGAGCCATGCCGGTAATAAAATGTGTGACACCTTCGTTCTCAATAAGTGCAACAATTCGATCCTGCATTGCTGATTTCAAAGCGATACAACGCTCATCGGATTCGTCAAATCCGAACGGAAGACTTTGCGGTCTGTGACCAGTAAATGCGCACTTTTTGCTTTGAACGGATTCTCTTGCAGTCTTTTGAATTGGATTTCTGAACTCAATAATATGGGTCATAACACCCCTTCTTTCGCTATTTTGGTAGATAACTCCATTCTATCATCTTTGCCTCAAAAGGTCAATGCACTGTCGTTAGTAAAATCAACGACTTTGCATCGTGGATAATGATGCTGCCGTTAGATAAACTAAATACAGGAGGCGAGGCTATGCGAGAGAAGAAAGACATCAATATCGAGATTGGCAAAAACATTCAGACAGCACGGGAAAAGTTAGGTTATACGCAGGACACCCTTTCGGAATTGCTGGGTATGACACCGAATCACTTGAGTGCTATTGAGCGTGGTGCTTCCGGTATCTCTCTTGAGGCCTTGCAACGTCTTTGCCGTTTGCTGGGCGTTAGCGCAGACCGAATTATCTTTGGAACTGACGAGCCAGAAGCAGAAGTTCTTGCGCTTGCCAGACGCATTTCGGATGTGAAACCGGAATATCGACAACAGGTTCAGGAATTACTATCTGCCATTTTGAATATGTCATAAAAAAAGAGCCTCTGCCGATACCCAAACCGGGCATCGACAGAGGCTCTTCGTTCTTTTTATGGGCATTAGAATAAGTGCCGGAATCGACACTTATTCGCGCTCTACTGCTGGAACTTTGCGGGGAATAAATCACACAGGGCGGTCAGTTTTCGTCGCTCTGAGGCTTGCAATCATGGGTTTTTTCGACCTCTAATTGTCCACTTTGCGACGCCTTCCGGAAAAAGCCCGGACAGGAGATGAGATTCACCCGAAAGCTCTGTTTACAGTCATGGACGCAGCGGACGCAGACGCGGTTATACTTCCGGCGTCCGCTGTCTCCTATAAAGAATGCCCATTCCTGCCGCCATTTCTGACTTCTGCTCACAGGTCAATCTCTCCTTTGTGCTTCTGCGGAGCGCAGCACTCCTTCGGCTTCTCAGTTTTTGCAGACTTGAGCCTGTCCATGATGGAGGTTTTCTCGCCCTTTTCGGGAGATTTGGCATCAAAGGTCTTTTCTTCCTTCGGACCGTTGTTGATGATTCCATCGATCATGCCGTAGTCATCCTCCATCGACATCTCCGCTGCCTTGAGGTAGTTTTCCTTCTCAAGAGCTGCCATCCAGCTTTCCTTGCTGATACCGAGCATTCCGCCCTTTGCTGCATGATCGGCAATCTCCTTGGCATCCACGCACAAGCCTTCGGTGTTATCCGAATAGAGGCGGTAAACCTCACAGCCCTTCTCCAAAGCCTTCTCAGCCGCTTCCTGACCAGCAGGAAGGACGCCAGCCCATGCGTAGCCGTAGTCCTTCATATCCTGAACGGAGATCGCAGGATCGGGCATTTCCGGCACTTCCTTGACCTCAAGGTCGAGAAGACGGAGAGTATCATCGTCAAAGCCGTTGTAGACATCATCGAGGACGAGTTTGCCGCGCTCATCGACGATGATGCAAGCCGCTTCATCGCCGTAGGTGCCATGCTCCATCAGGTAAAAGCTGTGACCGCCGACCTCGTGCTGGTCAATGGTGTGCCACGTTCCGATGTGACCGGCAACCGTCAGCCCGGAGGTGTCGGCGTTCATCTCAAAGTCCTTCTGTTCGATGGTTTCCTGCTTTTGCTGTTCCTTCGAGATCATGGGGATTGCCACAATCTTATCGCCCAGCTTTGCAAACTGTTCCGGAACCTTGAAATGGTCAGAGAACTTCTGCATCTGCTCTACGGTCAGAGAGCCGAAGCTGTCCTCCGTCAAACCCACCACAAGGAATGTACCGGCAAGAATGTCGTAGATGTCACCGTCCTCATCCCGCAGAGCGCGGTTCAGAGGCAGACCAGCCAGCTTGCCTTCGTCATTGCAGATCAGGGCAATCGGGTCTTCGTAGGGATAGACTGCCTGAATGTCACCGCCCACCTCATGCTGCAAGGACTTGAGACCCGATTCAATTTCCTTCACATAAGGCTCTTTTCCCGGCTCAACGACGAGAACGGCAATGGTGCTGTCACGCTCGGCGTCTTCCCCTGAGCCGGTGATCCGGTATTCATCGGGAATATCGTCCAGCTCACCGTCAAACTGCCTGTCCCAGCGTTCGCTTGCGACGCGGACATAGCCTTCATCGGTGAAGCGCCCCTGTTCATCCATCGCAATGTCGCGCCCATAGC
This sequence comes from Anaerotignum sp., assembly GCA_963620595.1. Taxonomy (GTDB): domain Bacteria; phylum Bacillota; class Clostridia; order Oscillospirales; family Butyricicoccaceae; genus Butyricicoccus_A. The sequence continues at coordinate 17,411 of CAVFAY010000033.1, forward strand.
GTTCGTAGTCGATGTAGTTTGCCAGAGGACCGAGATCCTTTTCAGAGTAGATACCGGCTTCGTGTGCGTAATAATAGCCGAGGTCGGATTCGTCGTTGATACCGGGCATGATGTCGTAGCAGTCCAGATTGAACGTCAGGTTGATGAGATCGTCGATGTCGCTGACCTCATCGCAACCGGCTTCCATAATAGCAACGAGCTTTTCCTGATCGCTCAGGGAAAGCTCGTCAATCAGGGCGGCGAGATAGTTGAGCTTATCAAGGCTCTCGTACTCGCCAAGCATCTTCTGAACGCCATAGATCGGGCATTCGTAGTCGGTGATGAACCACTCTTCATAGGGCTGACCGAACTCATCCTGCTTACCGATCCCGATGCGCTCAAAGACCTTCTGCATCTCTTCTTCGGTTGTCGGGAACTTCACCCATTCACCGACCAGCATTCCCTCGTTGTACTTGCCGAGGTTCGTGACGAAGGCTTCAAAATCACCATCCAATACGGGCATAGGCATCCTCCTTTCAGTTATCCACCATGCCGTCCGGCATGATATACAGTTCCTCAAACTCCGCGTCGGTCATGGATTCGAGCTTCCAAACCGTCTTATACATCAGCTCTGCGATCTCACTGTCCACGTCGTTCAGGGTGACGCTCTTCATATCGTCGATCAGCCGCTTCCGGCTGGACGTATTGAAGCAGCACATGAGGTTGATTTCTTCCACGGTAAAGTTTTTCATATCAGAGTACCATATCCTTTCCTTTCGATTTCTGCGGTTTCGGCGTTTGAGGCGGCTGTGCTTTCTGCGCGGATTTCAGCTTATCGCGGATAGATTCACGGGCAGCGGGCTTTTTCGGAATGGTGTCGTAGATGGCAGTCCCGGCATCCTCCACATACGAACGGACATACTGGATGTTTTCAGAAAAGCGGATCGGTCTGTTCTTGTCCTCAATGTTCGTCAGACGGACTTCATCGGCAGCAAAATCAACCGCGTCAATTCTGCACTTGATTCCATCTACATTCAGCGTCGCACCGACAGGAATGTAATCTGCGGCTTTGAGTTCCTTGAAGGTCTCGCCGTCCTTGCTGAGAAAGACATCCACGCCGGACTTCCAGAGCTTATGAGAACCGGCTACCCACGCGCTTTCACGGAAGCCAGTAACCGGCATGGAGGGCTTGCCGCGCACCTTCTTTTCAAGGAGCTTTGTACCGAGAAGCGGCGCGGCTTTCTGAGCGTCCTTGCCGTACAGCTCAAAATAGCCGTTCTGGGCAAAGCAAACCAGCGCGTCCGGATGAGCCTTTTTGACTGCTTCGTACTTGCGGAGTTCTGCGACGGGCAGAGGTGCAAGCACCTCCGTTTTATCAGCCTCCGGCAGTCTGTCACGGCGGTTTTTCTGCTTGGACAGCACTTCTGCCAGAGCATCCGCGTCCTTCGGGAGCGTCTGGTGGGTTTTGACGCTGCCATGTTCACCAACCAGAGCCATTGCTGCATCGAAGCTGCTGCGGCAGGGCGCGTCCAGCACATAGCCGTCTGCGAAGGTCAGCCGGTCATGATCCGGCGCAACTGAGTTCTGCGCCACATTTGCCGCCTGTTCCCGGTAGTTCATCTCAAAGACATCTCCGAAGACCTTGCCGCGCTTGACGGCTTTCGGGATGATGACGCGGGCAATGCACTCATCGTAGGTCTGTTCCGCATAAAAGCGGAAGGTGTTGTGATCCCGCGTCCCCTGAATGAAGACCTGATTTTCATTGAGGCAGTGCGTTCCATGCGGGCGGCAGAACCACATCAGCGTTTTATCTTCGGGATTCCGGCTTTCGGCAGCGCGGCGGATGATGCGCTTGTCGATGTCGAAGTCTTCCTTGTAGCTGTCTACATGACTGTCCACGAGCTTCTGCAGCTCCGCAACAATGTCAACGTCTGTGTATTTCTTCATGCGGCTCCTTTCTCACAACTCCATGTCGTGCGTTTTGGATTTGACCGGAGGCTTCTTCTCCGTCTGCTGTTTTGCGGCAGTCCTGAGCTGATCGCGGATAGAGGGCTTTTCCTGCTTCTGCTCCTGCTTGACGTATTCCAGCGTCGGCATCAGCTCACGATAGCACCCCTGTGTTTTCCGCGCCGCATGACGACGATGAATTTTGAACAGCGCCTCACCGTTCTGCGTGACCGTGTTGCCCTCAATCCTGACGCCGTTCCGCGCCAGCAAATTGAAAGAGCGATCAGAGGAACGATAGGTTGCCATCATGCCGTCATTGTGATAGGCGATCTGCCCCTTGAGCGTGTCCATGACGGCGGCTTTGATTTCCTTCTCTTCGGCAGTCAGCCGGTGTGCCTTCGGTGCTTTTGCCTTTTCCTCCGGCAAGGGAGCAAAGGGAGACTTGACTTCCACGGTTTTTACCTCAATAGAGGTAATCTCATCGTTCTCCCATGCAACGACCTCCGGGTCTCTTTTCTCGGAAGTAGCTTCTTTCTGGGGTTCGGTCTGCTCACGGAACGCATCGACGAAGAGCGCCGTCAGTCCGGGATTGGCTTTGTCCACAAGGAAGCGGGAGGCATTCTCCGGGCAGACATCAACGCTCTTTGCCCATTCCTTGAGAGGCTGCGGAATACGCCCGTCAAAGTCTTTCTGCTGAATGGTGTTTGCAAGGACATACCGGACGCGTTCCGGAGAGAACTGCTCAAGGACGCTTTTCACGGCAGCATCCGCATCCAGCCGATTATCTCCGTAGTTGGAGCTGATCGCCGCTTCAATCGCACGACGGCATTCCACATTTGCCGCAAGGGAGGCACGATAAGACTCCAGCTCACCGGCTTCATAGGCATAATTCGCCGTCTCGCGGTAAATGGTGGCTTCCGGCTTTTCCTCCGGAACAGTTTCCTTTGCGGGAGCGGCGGCTTCCTGCTCGACGGACTGCGTTTTCTCTGCAAGCAGCACCTTGAGCTTGGCGTCAATGCCCTCAATCATTTCAGCCGCCGTCTTGCGAATGGTGTCCAGAGAACTTTTCAGCTCCTTGGTTTCCTTACCGGAAGACCAACCGGCGATGTAACCGAAGGAATAGTCTGAGGTCTCAATGCCGTAGCGCTGGCAGACCGTGTAGGCAACGCTTTCTGCCTCAACCTCTTTGGTGTGCCGATCCTTCCTGTCTTCTGGCGCGGTTTTCTCATCCGGCTTATATGCGTGGAGCTTTGCATGGGCAATCTCGTGAATGGCGGTTTTGACCGTCTGGATTTCGCTCATGCCTTCCTGAATGGCAATCCGGTTTTCAACCGGAGAGAAGAATCCCTTCGCGCCGCCCGGAATATCCTCAAAGGAAATGGGGACGGGAGATTCCTGCCTGAGCGCGTCAAGGAATGCCTCATAATTTTCAACTGAGCCTTTCAGCTCATCGACGATAATGTCCGGAAGTTCCTTGCCGTCCGTCTGTGATACATCAAAGACGCTCACCACCTTGAAGGCAGGACGCAGTACCTCAACCGTCTCCGTGACAGCCCTTCCGTCTGCGCCGATCACCGGCTTCTGCGTCACGGGGTCAATCTTCTCGCGCTCTTCCTGAGCTTTGTATGGCGCGGGCGCAAGAATCTTGATGCCGCTCTCCTTTGCCTTAACGTGCCGTCCGAAGTTTTTCTTCCACGAGGTATAACCGGCAACATAGGTTGCCTCCGGCTTCTGCATCGCAATGAGCAGCGTGTTGTTGAAGGAATAGTTGTAGAACTTGGACATCGTGCGGAGATATTCCTTAAACCGCTCGGATTCAAACAGTTCCTTGATGCCCTGTTCCAGCTTATCCGTGATTTCACGGACTTGCTGTGCGCTTCCGTTTTCAGCCATATCAGACCTCCATTTCCTTTTTGTTTTGGGTAGAAGAAAGCCCCGTCCGGGCTTTGCTCAACAACCGAGCCTTTACCTCAGACGGGGTTTCGCCTCTTGTCAGCCGACGATGGAAGATGTTGTCCTCGTTCTCCCATTCAATCAGCCGATCAAACATCTCCGGATGATTTGTGACCATGTGCAGCAGCTCCGCGTCGCTGGCATTGGGGCAGAACCAGCAGCCGTTTCTCCGGCAGTGACCGTAGATCGGGGAAAGCACCCCGTGTTCCTGACAGAGCTTGTAGGCGTCCGCCTCGGTCATGCCGTACTTGGCAAGCAGACTGACCTTCCTCACGCCGTCCAGACGCGCAAGGCGTTTGGGTTCATCCTCCGCAATGCCGACATAACTCACGGTGTCCGGGGAAAGCGCGGCATTGTACTTGCGGACAGGCGGGATTTTGCAGTCCCGATTGACCGCACACATTCCTGCCCACGCAAAACCGCGAACCTCGCCCTTATGAGGTCCGCGGGTGATGACATGATGGAACACGTCATCGTAGGTCTTGTCTGCGTGGAGAATGGTGAACTTTATGCCCAGTTCTTTTTCGCAGAAGGGCTTGAGCCGGTTATAAATGAAGTCCCGGTGTTCCGGGACTTCACCGCTTGTTTCCTTATCAAACATAACCTCGCTGAAAACCGCCTCATCCAGCGGCTCATTGTGCTGTGCAGCCAGCAGGAGCGTCGCTACGCTGTCTTTGCCTCCGCTGCAAGAGGCAACATACTTCGGGCGGCTCATCGGTCAAACTCCATCTTGAAGCTGACGTATTTGCCGCCGCTGTCATCCAGACGGATCACTGCATCATAGAGCTGAGGCTTCTTCGGCGTGTAAAGTCCGGTCACTCGGCACCAGCCCTTGTCCAACAGCTCCTTTGCAATCTTCTTGGTCAGCTTCTTTTTCTTGCTGGAAAAGAACTTGTTGTCTTCCCACAGGCAGAAGGCGCATTTCTTATTCGAGCAGTAGAAGTTGCCCTTGCCGACATAGACCGGAGAGCCGCAGCGGGGGCATTTGCCGATTTTCTCCTTGCCCGTGCCGAAACGCTGGGCTTCGGTGTCGGAGAGGAACGGATAGGCTTTCACGAGATCCCCGGTCATCTGAACAATGCCGCTGAGGAAGGCGTCCGCATCCGCATTGCCGCGCTCAATCTCCATGAGCGTGTTTTCCCATTCAGCCGTCATCGCGGGAGACGTGATCTGTTCCGGCAGAACGCAGACGAGGTTGCAGCCGTCCTTCGTGGGAATGAGGGATTTGCCCTTGCGCTCTGCAAAGCCGGATTTCACCAGCTTTTCAATGATACCGGCGCGGGTCGCAGGAGTGCCGAGACCTTTCTTTTCGGTGTCATCGTCGAACTGATCATTTCCGGCAGTCTCCATCGCAGACAGGAGCGTATCTTCCGTGTACTGCTTCGGAGGCGTTGTAAAGTGTTCGGTGACGCTGGCAGACACACCATCCAGAACATCACCCTCATGGACTTCGGGCAGGGACTTCACGGGATCGTCCTTTTCCTTCGTTTTGAGGGAAGCCTTGAACAGCGCTTCAACGGCTTTCCACCCGTTTTGAATGACGGTCTTGCCCTTGGTTTTGAACGCATAGTCCTCGCAGGAGAGCGTGATCTGCGTTTCTGCGTAGGTGTGCTTCTCACCAGTCGCACACAGAAGGCGCATCCCGACAAGATTGAGAATTTTCTGTTCCGACTGAGGGAGCGCGGAAACATCCTGCTTTTCAAGCTGGACGGTAGGAAGAATTGCATGGTGATCTGTGACCTTGCTGTTGTTGGTCACACGGGCAATATCCGGAGTGACCGAAACGACGGAGAAAAGCGGAAGCTGGCGGCAGACGATGGCAATGACCTGACGGGCAGTGTCTTCCATATCGTCCGTGATGAACTGGCTGTCCGTGCGCGGATAAGTCAGGAGCTTCTTTTCGTAGAGCGTCTGAACGAGATCGAGCGTCTGCTGGGCAGTAAAACCGTAGTATCGGTTCGCCTCGCGCTGTAAGGTGGTCAGATCATAGAGCTTTGGAGGATTGACGGTCTTCGTTTCCTGCTTGAGAGAAGAAACGACGGCTTGCTTTTTCTCGCAAGCCGCCGCAATCTTCTTTGCTTCCTCTTCGGTTTTGACCTTTTCCAGATCGGCAGTCAGATCGCCCTTGCCGACGTGGACGTTGAAATACTTCTCCTTCTGGAACGTGGAGATTTTCCCGTCACGCTCCACCAGCATTGCGAGGGTCGGCGTCTGGACGCGCCCGACAACCAGCTTCTTGTGATAGAGCGTGGTGAACAGGCGGGTGCCGTTGATGCCGACAATCCAGTCCGCCTTCGAGCGGCTAAGTGCCGCTTCATAGAGACGGTCATATTCCTTGCCGTCCCGGAGATGGTTGAAGCCTTCGCGGATGGCGGAGTCCTCCAACGAGCTGATCCACAGGCGCTTGAAAGGCTTGGTGCATCCGGCTTTGTTGTAGACCAGCCGGAAGATCAGCTCACCCTCGCGTCCTGCATCTGTTGCGCAGACCAGTTCGGTGACGCGCTTGTCCTTCATGAGAGAGGACAGCACCTTGAACTGCTGAGTTTTGTCCTTCGTGACCTCGAACATCCAGTTTTCCGGAACAATGGGCAGATCGTCATACCGCCACTTGGCATACCGCTCATCGTAGGAGCTGGCGTCTGCCAGCTCCACCAGATGACCGAAGCACCACGAAACGATGTAATTGCCGCCCTCCATATAGCCGTCCTTGCGGGACATCGCGCCCAGCACCTTTGCGATGGACTGGGCAACGCTGGGCTTTTCAGCAATGACTAAGATCAATCTTCATCACCTTCCGTTTCGGCATCCTCCGCAATCTGCGGCTCTTCATCCTCGTTGATGTACGGCTCTTCCTCGTAGCCCTCATCATCGAAGAAATCCATATCCTCATCCTTGGGCTTTCTGCCCTTGACGAACTTGATGTAGTAATATGCTGCACCGGCAACACCGGCAATGGCAAAAACCGCGATGATCATGCCGACATTGGACTTCTTTTCGGGCTTGGTCTCAGGCACATCGGTTTCGGCGTCCTTTTCCGGTTCCTGAACAACGGGAGCAGTGCCGGTGCATTCGCTCATATTGGTCTTGCAGACCGGGCAGTCCGTGTTGACCTGACCGGCAGCACATTTCTCTTTGCAGTTACAGGTGGTCAGCGCAGCCGCAGTATCTTCATCCAGCAGCGCAAGCAGATCGCTCTCATCGACCATGTTCAGGAAGTACGTCTGATACTGTTCCTCATCCTCGTTGATGGGTGCATCGTAGTCGATGACAATATAAAAGGTGTTGCCGCTTTTCGTCTGAATGGTGATGAACTGCTTGTTGGTAGCTTTGTCATAGAGCAGATCGCGAGTGTAGGCGTTGCCTTCATCGTCAATCGGCTCACCCTTCGGCTTCTCCGGCGCGGGAGTGGTTTCAGGCTGCTGCTCCGGCTGAGTTGCCTCCGTAACCGGGAGATTCTGATCGGTGTCATCCGCGTAGGCAAACGCCGTGACAGAGAAGCAGGACAGAACCATAACGCAGACCGCAAGAACGGTCAGAAAACGAAACTTCTTACGCATTGTCGATTACCTCCGTATTTCCGGCGGGCTTGGTACCGCCCTTCATGGAAGACAGGAACGCCATGATCTGATCCTTGTCCATCACCATAGAGCGCACGGTATTGATGATTTCAAGGTTTTCCAGCTCTGTCTTCTTGTCGTACAGCTCCTTGAGCTGACCTTCGATTTCGGACTTCTTCTTTTCAGCCTTCTCGATGTCGGAGAGGACTTTCTGATATTTGGGATTCATGAAAAAACTCCTTTCTTTTAATAGGCGGGTCTTCCGAAGGCGTAGAAATGCTGCTGCCAGTAGGAAGAGTTGATGGACGTGTACTGAATGGGGTCGCCGCAGTGGATCATGACCCCATCACCGACATAAATGCCGACGTGGGACACGCCGGGGGTGTCATACGTTCCGACAAAAAAGATGAGATCACCGGGCTGTGCGTTTGCCTTTGAAACCGGTGTGCAGACGTTGTAAAGCCCCTGTGCGCCCAGCCGCCCGGTATTCACAAGACCGCTGTTCGTGAGAACATAGCTGACAAAACCAGAGCAATCAAAGGACGTGTCTGGATTGGAGCCACCCCAAACATACGGGTAGCCGAGATACTTTTCCGCCTCGGTGATCAGCGTTGCAAACTTCTCATCGTTCAGATATTCCGGGTTGACATCGTAATCAGCGGGTGGATTGGTGATGTACTTGTCCACATAGGGAGAGTTACCGAATAGATCCTCACGGTTGCCCAGCACAGACATATATGTTGCGTACATGGAGAGCTGTTCCTGAGACATGATGTAGACCGGAACGTGGGAGAGGTTGAAGTTTTCGAGCGTCACATAGCAGATGTAGTAGTCGTAGGGAACCTGATAGGTTTCCGTGTGCGTGTTGCCGTCTGCATCCGTCCATGTGTCGGTCTCCGTGCGGTATCTGGTTTCAACGATGACCTCTTCGGTGAGGATGTACTGCTTGTCGAACAGCATTTGAAGCGTACCCTGTACCTCATCCAGCGTGAACTCGCCCTCGTGGAGAGCCGAGAGAATGGAAACAAGCACATAGGGGTCATGCTCAATATCGTCCAGATCGAAGTGATATTCGTCATAGTCATGGGTGCTTTCGTAGTTGTCCAGATAGCTTTGCAGCTCTTGCTCCATCTGGCAATACTGCGCCTCTGCGCCCAGCATCGCGTCGTCCTCGCTGAGATAGGAGGAAGCAATAACCGACGAGCCAGTGGAAGTGAACATCGAACACGAGCTGATTCCAGCGCCGAGCAGGATGAAAATGAAAAGCCCGACGCCGATCCAGATGAAGGTTTTCTTGTTCTTTTCAAAGAACTCCTTGATCTTGTCGGATGCCTTCTCACCGAGCTTCTTACCGGTGCTTTTCGTTGCAGTACCGGCAGTCTGAGAACCGGCTTTTCTGGCAGCGGCATACTCCTTCTTGATGTTCTGCTTCTGGTAGTGCCTGTTCATGTTCTGCTTCTTCATCTCAGGATGCTCCTGCTGATTTCTCTCATATTGGAGCTTCGCATCAGCAACATCCGCCTTATGTTCCAGCTTGGAGACCTTCTCATAAGGCTTGTTGACGCTGTTTTCCCGATGATGGCTGAAATGCCGAACGGCAGTCTCGGCGGCGATCTCCGTCTTATGCGCTGCCTCAACCGCCGAGTTTTCCTGTTCGACCTCATGGATTTTGCCGTGAATGCCGGAAGCGAGGGTGTCACCGACCTTGCGGACGGTTTTATCCGCCTCAAATTGCAGCTTGCCTTTGCTCTTCGGCTTTTTCAGCTCATCTTCAAAATGAAGACGGGTTTTGCCCTTGCCGGTCTCTTCATCAAAGACGCGCTCTTTCTTGAGAACCTTGTGCGTGGGCAGCTTCTCACGGGCGGCATCCAGACGCTCATGCGCTTTCTCAGACTTTCTTTCGAGCTTCTGCATCCGCTTCGTGGGCGGGACGGCATTGTCTGAGACCGGCTTTGCGGAGGCAGTCTCCGCCGCTTGGGAGAGAACAGCATCCGCGTCAACTGCTTCAACCGCAGAAGTTTTGCGCAGCTTGTGCGTGACAACCGTTTCGGCAATCACTGTGCCGGTATGCGAAGAAACGCTGTGCTGCTCCAAAGCAGGAGGCTTGAACAGCGCTTCCGACGAGGACAGCGGTTCAGGTGCATTCTGGGGTGGATTTTCCGGCTTTTTCTCTTCTGCGACGGATGTTTCGGAGGGCGGCTGCGCATCGTTATCCTCAGCGTGTTCCGCCTGAAATTGACGTTGTTGACGGCGCATCTGCACCTTTTTCTGTTCCTCAGCAGAAAGGACTTCGGAAGGCTCGGCTGTCTCAACGGGCTTTACCAACTCTGCATCTTCCAGCCGCTTTGACACACGCTGCTCGGTGCCAGCCGTCAGGTTTTCCTCAACCGCGCCTTCCCGCGTCATCCGCACGACTACCTTGTCGCGGGCTTTAAGCTCCGGTTCCTTTACCATCAGATTTCACCTCCAATCCGCTTGTGGGCAAGCTCGGTGTATTCGGGGTTCAGCTCTATGCCCACAAAATGCCGCCCCATCTGCGAGGCTACCATGCCGGTTGTGCCGCTACCCATAAACGGGTCAAGCACAATGCCGCCTTCGGGACAACCGGCGAGAAGACAGGTCTCAACCAGCTTCGGAGGGTAGGCGGCGTAGTGACCGCCCTTGAAGGGGACAGTGTTGATCTTCCAGACATCGCGCTTGTTGCGGAGCGGATTGATGTCACTATCCTTGATCGCCCCATGTTCACGCGGGCGGTTGATGGTCTGCGGCTGAGGCTGACCGGGAACAGGCTTTCCGTATTTGTTGCCGCCCTTCATGCCGCGCTTGAGGCGTTCTGCCGTTGCGGGGGCAATCGGCTCAGAGATCGCTTTGTAGTCAAAGAAATACTTCTTCGACTTGGAGAACAGGAAAATATGCTCGTAGCAGCGCGATAGACGGTCTTTGACGCTCTCCGGCATGGGGTTATCTTTCATCCAGATGATGTCGTTGCGCAGATACCAGCCGGTATCACGGAGGGCAAAAGCCAGCATCCACGGAATGCCGATCATATCCTTTGGCTTGCAGCCATCAACCTTGTTGTTGAGAGCCACGGCTTGACCGTTTCTGCCGTTGGGGTTCTTCGGGTCAACGAAGTCACCCTGATTGCCTTTCCCGGCGTAGGTGTCCGAGATGTTCAGCCAGAGCGTACCGTCCGGACGCAAAACGCGCCTGACTTCGGTAAATACTTCTGTCAGGCGCGAGATGTATTCCTTCGGCGTTGTCTCTCTGCCGATCTGAGCCTCCATGCCGTAATCGCGGAGCGCATAATACGGAGGGGACGTCACACAGCAATGAACGCTGTCATCAGGCAGCGTTTCCAGGATTTTGAGGCAATCGCCGGTGTGAATGATGTCAAGTTGTATGGTGGTGTACCTCCTTGCTTGCTTTATTGAAATGTTGTCGGGTTTATTTGTAAACTTTTCAGCGAGACCGTTGATTTTTCTCTCGCGTTGGAGTATAATATCCATTGAAAAGTAGCATGATAATACCAGCAAGTTTTCAATGGAGGTTGGGTTATGGAAATAAAACGAGATCGCTATTTGAAGAAAATCATCTCTTTTATGTGGGATGGTCAGGTGAAGGTGATCACCGGTATTCGCAGATGCGGCAAGTCCTATCTGCTTCGCAATCTGTTCAAGAGCTACCTTCTCAGCGAGGGCGTTGCAGAAGATCACATTCTGTCCTTTGAACTGGACTTGACCCGTGATATTCGCTATCGCAATCCGCTGGAGCTTGCGGCTCATGTTCGTGAGATCGTGGAACACAGCGCAGACCAATATTATCTCTTTGTAGACGAGATTCAGATGTCCGATGAAGTTCCGAATCCCTACAATCCGGACGGCAAGAAGATTACCTTCTACGACGCGCTCAACGATTTGAAATCCTTGTCCAACTTGGACATTTA
>CAVFAY010000034.1:0-25803 GCA_963620595.1 Anaerotignum sp.
TCGTTCCGGTCGTATTACCCTTCGTATCATACGCCAAGGACAGTTTTACATTGTCATTGGTAACACTTGTGACATCATGGGTCGTAGAATTGTGTTCGTAAGTATACGTTCCGTTTCCATCTGTTTCTGACTGTAAATCAGACGTTCCTGCCGCATATACGCTGGTTAATGGAGCATTACCCTTCTGGTTTACGGCAACCAGATTGCCTTCTTTATCATACTTATAAGTCTGTGCTGGTTCTTTTTTCAAAGCAATTCCGTCAAACCACGCCGCATTTGCATTTTTATTATACAAGCCATGCACATATATATTTTTAATGATTTTATCTTGTGACTTCGGAACAATAATACCGCTCAGATACTGCCAATCCGTAATATCCGGATTAATGGCAGTGCAAAACTACCATATGCCTTCTTCTATTCGATCTCTCTTTATTTTTGTTAGCCGGTATGTACTCGTACCGTGTAAACTCCTTAGAAAATTATTCAGAAAAAGGTTTTATTTTTTCACCGTTAATTTCAATCCAGTAATTATTATCAATAGATGCTAAAATAGTTTCATATTGATAATAATATGTACCATCTGTTCTTTGTATCTTTCTCTCCGAAAATGTAGAATTCTGAGAATCTACAATAATACTGGATTGAGATTGTTTTTCCGTCGATTCAAGAGGACTTACTACGACAATTGCTTCTTGACAATCCTCAGAGTAGCAAACAGTGCATTGTAATCCATTAGAATATTTTTCTATTATTTTATCTTTTCCACTCATTTGCCGCCATTTATTATCTTGTTTGATAGATATATATGTGTCAATACCAAATCCATCTTCTTTACTACGTTCTACAAATACACAAATATTACTTCCTTCTATTTTACAAATTGGTTCAAAGTCTTCCTGATTATAAGACTCTATTGTTTTCCATGCTTCTTCAGGAGTATTGAACCATTCTGAAGAAGCATTCATTATATGAAACATTGTTACGACTAACAATAAACACACAATAATAATTGCCAATTCATACACATTTCTTTTTCTTGTCTTTCCTCTTTGTGTTCCTCGGAAATATTTTATAATGCTTGCAACACATATGCAAACGCATATAAATATACATAAGGACAGTAACTTTATCATTAGATCATCACCTTTTATAGCATAGTATTGGCACATATTGAGAGATGTTGTGAATGATTTATATATTCACAGCATCTCTCACAGATTAAATTAAGCAGCAGCTACGGCAAACGCACCTTCGGTCGAACCAATAAATACAACAATAGGGATAACTGTCATAGAAACTCCATATCGCGTAAAAGTAGTCTTACTTATGTCAGCGGATTCTGCAGTGTTCGATACAGTAAGCCCCACTTCAAGTTCTTTCAATGAAATATCAACTCCAACAGAGTTTGAGTATGAATCGTTCTGAATCCCTACAGAAAATTCCCTACTCGTCAATTCACTCGAATACGATGCTTGGACTTTTTTTCCCGAATAATTCAAGCTTAAACTGGAACCAGTTGAAGTTCTATTATGATTTATACTTATTGACCGATTCGATTTTTTAATCTTTACAGTTCGTGTATAACCTTTTTTTATGTTTGCAAATCTCGTTCCTTTATAACTATATATATGCGTATTAGACGCTGTTACCGAATGGTAACTAGCTATCGTCTTAATCGCTCTTTTCACAGGTTTTTTGGAAGCTATTTGTTTTACTTTTTCAACCACCTTACTTGCTACATTTTTTATAGCTTTTTTAACCTTTTTGACCTTACTTTTAATCCATTGAAACAAATTTCCGGTTGCATCAGTATTATTCACTGGATTGTTTCCACAATATGAAAACATATTTTCAGTTCCAATTTTTCCAGTGACAGCGCCAACAGCATCTGCGTTAAGCATACGTTTCACAGTAGGATCATAATATCTATTCTGCAGGTAATACATACCAGTCTCAATATCATAATAGTAACTACGATAGCGAAGAGGATTGAGTTTTCCAATCATTGTTTTATTAACAGAAGTTTCATTAAGTATTTCACCCCAGCTATTATAAACATACTCAGTTACAGTGTTTCCAGATTCGTCAACAATACGAACGACATCTCCTAGATGATTTAAGACATAATAATACGTCTTTCCATCCAAAATCACACTATATGGAGATCCACTATTATCGTAAATAAATTCCATACGATGTTCTCCACTCTTATCTGTCCATGTATCTAGTGCAACATTACCACCCTGAGTCACATAATTATGCTTTACTCCATTAACCTCCTTACTGTCTCGGATACCGTCCATATCATAATGAAAAAGGATGTTCGTATCTTTAGAGCTTGCTTTTGTCAACTGTCTGCCATTTTGCCACTCAAATGTCCATTCTGTTCCATTATTATATGTTAATGGATTTCCTATTTCATCATATGTAATAGACTTACCATTATAAGCAGTCATCAAATCTGCCCATCCTGATGTATCATCATAAGCATACGATATTACTTTACTTGTGCCGTCCTTCGTAGTTTTTACATTACGAATATTTCCATTTGTATCATAAGTATATTCATATACTATACCCTCAACAGGAAGTTCCTCTTTTATGAGATAATTTAAATTTTTATCATACGTGTATCTCGCAACAATTTGGTTATTTTGTTTTATAGAAGAAATATTTCCCACAGCATCATATGTATATGTGTAACTAAGAGGACTGGCCAATCCGGAATATTGAACATCTTTTACTTGATTTGTAGTCAATAATCTATTTTGACTGTCAGCATCATAATTTTGATCCTTATATGTATACGATTGCTCCAAAAATGTTTTTCCATCTCGAATAACAGATGTTCCAGTTAATCTTTGCAATCCATCATAATTATACTTAATGCTCTCATCATTAGCAATATTAACTTCAGAAAGAAGACCATTTTTTTCGTTATAAGTATACTTTTCCTTCCTTGTAGTTCCTCCATTCAAGCTCCAACTCTGTGAAAAAATTCTTCCTTGATTATCATAAATATGTTCAGATCTTTGCTTTTCTGTGTTCCCAGTATGTTCGCTGCTATGAATTAAACGTCCCAATCCATCATATTCATACGAAACAGAATCTACTTCATTCCCATGTGAATCAACTTCGATTTTTTGCGACAAAACACCTTCACCATTATATACATACTTATATTATACACTGGTATGCGGATTGGAGAATGTCTGGCGCTCAGTTGGTCGGATATAAATTTTTCTAGTGGTTTTATATCCATTCATCACAACCTTGTATATGCAGATCACAAATATATTATCGGTACGCCTAAAAGTGCAGCTGGAACCCGCACAATTGCTTTATCAGATACTGTTCGTGATTTACTGCTTGAACAAAAAAAACGTGCGAAAGAGCGTGTACGTATACTCGGAGATAAAATAGTAAACGCCAACATGGTATTCATTTCAGAAAAAGGAAACTATGTAAGTCGAAATTATATAAGCAATCGTTTTCATATGCTAGTCGCAAAAACACCTCTAAATTTTATGACAATACATATGTTGCGGCATAGTAATGCATCCTTGTTAATAAATGCTGGCGTAGATATAAAAATTGTGTCAGAACATCTCGGCCATGCAGATATAGATACAACCGCAGATATTTATGTAGATATTTTTGCATCTACCAAAAAAGCAACTGCAACATTGATAGACGATGCATTATCCGGCAAAAATAACGGCCAAACAACGGTCAAGTCCAATATCGTACCTTTTAGAAAAATAAAATAAGTTCAAAAAATCCCTCGGTTTCGTGAGAAACCGAGGGATTTTCATGTATAAAGTTAGCTATTTTTGCGGAGTGAAATCCGAATTACATAACACCCTGAGCCTTCATTGCCTCAGCAACCTTCAGGAAGCCTGCGATGTTTGCACCTGCAACCAGGTTGCCCTCGCAGCCATATTCCTTAGCAGCGCTGGAAATGTTGTGGTAGATGTTAACCATGATCTGATGCAGCTTGCTGTCAACCTCTTCGAAGGTCCAGGACAGACGCTGAGAGTTCTGGCTCATCTCCAGAGCGGAAGTAGCTACGCCACCTGCATTTGCAGCCTTTGCCGGAGCAAACAGAACGTTGTTGCCCTGGAATACAGCGATAGCTTCCGGAGTGGACGGCATGTTAGCACCTTCGCCAACTGCCTGAACTCCGTTAGCAACCAGTGCCTTTGCATCCTCTTCGTTGATCTCGTTCTGAGTAGCACACGGCAGAGCGATGTCGCACTTAACAGTCCAGATGCCCTTGCCTTCAAAGTACTTTGCAGACGGAACTGCCTCAACGTACTCCTTGATGCGGCCGCGGCGAACTTCCTTGATTTCCTTAACAACGTCCAAGTTGATACCGTTCTCGTCAACAACGTAACCGTTGGAGTCGGACAGAGCGATAACCTTTGCGCCCAGCTCGGTAGCTTTCTGCGTAGCGTAGATTGCTACATTACCAGAACCAGAGATAACAACCTTCTTACCTTCAAAGGAAGTACCGTGATCCTTCAGCATAGCATCAACGAGGTAGCACAGACCGTAGCCGGTAGCCTCGGTACGAGCCAGAGAGCCGCCCCACTGGAGACCCTTACCGGTCAGAACGCCAACGTACTCGTTGCGAATGCGCTTGTACTGACCGAACATATAACCGATTTCACGAGCACCAGTACCAATATCACCAGCCGGAACGTCGGTGTCAGCACCGATATGACGGCTCAGCTCTGTCATGAATGCCTGGCAGAAACGCATAACTTCACCATCGGACTTGCCCTTCGGGTCGAAGTCAGAACCGCCCTTGCCGCCGCCGATCGGCAGACCAGTCAGGCTGTTCTTGAAAATCTGCTCGAAGCCCAGGAACTTGATGATAGAAGCGCAAACAGACGGATGCAGGCGGATGCCGCCCTTGTACGGTCCGATTGCGGAGTTAAACTGATAGCGGAAGCCACGGTTTACCTGAACCTTGCCGTTGTCGTCAACCCAAGCAACGCGGAACTGTACGCCGCGCTCCGGCTCAACGATGCGCTCGAATACGCCAGCCTCAACGAGGTCCGGACGGCGCTCTGCTACCGGCTGCAGGGACTCCAGTACTTCATATACTGCCTGCTGGAACTCTGGCTCGCCCTGGTTACGCTTTACTACGGTGTCATAGACACCCTTCAGATAGGTGTTCGTAATAGCCATTTTTGTTTTCCTCCATATATAATGGTTTAATCACATCTTCGGTTATCATCATACCACAAGAATGGCAATTTGAAAATACGAAAATTGCAAAATTCATAATTTTTTTCTAAATTTCTATTTTTTCAGTTATTTTTCTTCTTATTTTTGTGTATTCCTTCCTTATTTTGGGTGAAAACAATAACTTTCTTCGGTTTTCTTCCGTCTTTGCATGTATTTATGTTGAAAAAGCGTAAAATGAATATTTTCTTGCATTTCTGTTTTGTACCACTTTTTAAGTATATAATATAAGAATTTTCCCTTTCTTTCCTAAAATATGCTCATCTGTTTACTTTAGTCAGACAGTTTTTTTTGCAAGATATTCACCTTCATGTTGCAATTCCGTCTTTTTTCTGGATTTGATACTGTTTTTGTATGCTCTTCCCATTTCATTGACTTTTTCTCTAAAAATGCGTATGATACATACAGATTGATTTTTCCCGAGAAAGGAGGATTTTTTGAGCAAACCAGAATTTTCAACGCATGATTTTGCGCTAAAAACCGGCAGAAAAGTACGGAAGTCTGTCTTTCGTTTCTTGTTCAGCCGATTGACAATCACTGCTGTTCTGTTGGGGCTGCAATTCTATGCCGTTATCTATGCCCTATTATTTCTGCGCGGCCGCTGGATCATTGCATACCAATGTCTCAAGATACTCAGCCCGATTGTCATCATCTGGCTCATCCGCAAGCCTGACAATCCCTCGTATAAGATTCCGTGGATTATTATTATTATGTTCTTCGCTCCGTTCGGCGCTCTGTTCTATTTATTTATGGGCAACACGCCGCTTAACCGCGCCCGACTGGTCAAAGTCAAACCGATTCGGACGCAAGTGATTGAACAATTCCGCGCTTCGGACACCCGTACTCTATGTACGACTATTCCTCAGCATCGGCGTACCTGCGAATATCTATATCGTATCGCGGAAATGCCTGCATGGAAAAACACCGCGACAGAATATTTTCCGCTCGGAGAATATATGTATGATTCCATGCTGATGGAACTGAAAAAAGCAAAACGCTTTATCTTCATTGAATTTTTTATCATCGAACGCGGTGTCATGTGGGATTCCATCTTGGAAGTTTTACAGCAAAAGGCCGCAGAGGGTGTTGAAATTCGACTCATGTATGATGATGTAGGCTGCATTTCTACGCTCCCACCTCACTACGACAAAAAGCTCCGGGCGATGGGTATACAAGTCGTTCGTTTCAATCGTCTGTTCCCTCTCATCTCCACGTATCTAAACTATCGAGACCACAGAAAAATCTGTGTCATCGACGGCAACATCGGCTACACCGGCGGCATCAATCTCGCAGATGAATACATCAACGAAGTGGATCGCTTTGGTCACTGGAAAGACACCGGCGTCAAGTTGTCTGGCAGCGGCGTTGCCAATCTGACCGCGATGTTTTTACAGCTGTGGGATTTTTCCGTCAAGCAGGACACGAAAAATTTGGAGGACTATCAACCAACCAAGTTATTTCCCAGCGATGGCTTTGTTCAGCCGTTTGCAGATTCTCCGCTGGACAACGAAAATGTCAGCAGAGATCTTTTTCTCGACATCATTAACAGCGCAACGCGCAGTGTGTTTATCACGACACCGTACCTCAGTTTAGATAATGAGATGACAACTGCCCTTTGCTACGCCGCAAAATCCGGTATTGATGTGCGCATTTTGACGCCGGGTATTCCGGATAAAAAGCTTGTCTACTCGGTGACTCGCTCGTTTTATCGTGAACTCATCGAATCCGGTGTCAAAATTTACGAATATACACCGGGCTTTCTACACGAAAAAATGATCGTTGCCGATCATGACATCGCGGTTGTCGGAACCATCAACATGGATTTCCGCAGCTTTTATCTGCAGTTTGAGTGCGGCTGTCTATTTTACAAGTCATCTGTCGTTGATAAAATCCGCGATGACATTTTAGACACCATTCAAAAATCCCGCGAAATCGACAGGAAATGGATCAAGTCGTACCCCTGGATCAAATCCATTTGGGGTTCTTTGGTTTCTTTGTTTGCCCCGCTTCTATAATATAGTGAATAGAGACAGAACTCCCCTCGGAATGCTTTGTGAAGTGCTTCCGAGGGGAATTTCTCTTTATTCTGCCACAGGCAGGCATGTTTTTCTCTGTCTGTCCAGCAGGCGGCTCGCCTCATACGCGCCGCCATAGGTATGTGTTATATAGGTAATGGCACAGTCGCAGTGCTTTGTCATCCATCGATTCCGCTCACTGATGGCAAAACGTCTCGGCACCGTTTCCAATCCATCGGGGTAAATGGAATCATCATAAATCTTTTCCAATTGTTCCCCAGCTTTCGGAAAATATGCCCGCACAAAGATCACTTCAATGGTTGGAAATTCTTGTTTGAGACGATGTGCCGTTCCAGCGGCAAGCAAATCAAAGGCTCCCTTGTTTCCACACCAAAACGTCGTGACACCGTATTTTGTAATTGCTTCTCGAATGGTCGCCTCTACTTTGCCGGAAATATCTCCGTCTATGGAGCGGTGTCCGAAAAATGCGCAAATCCTTCCGTTTTCCATTATTTTCTCACTTTATCCTCCAATTATTCATCATTTTCCTGCTTCATTATAGGTCAATTTCACCCTAATGTAAATAGGTCTATTTGCCATACTTTATTTGAGGTGAAGTATGATGAACAGACTAAAAGCTCTGCGCAAATCCCGTGGATATACGCAGATTAAGATGCAGCATTTAACCGGCATTGACCAAAGCGATTACTCCAAAATCGAAAACGGCAAACGATATTATACCTTTGAGCAGTGCAAGCGAATTGCCCTTGCGCTCAACACCAGTATGGACTATCTCGCCGGACTGACAGATTGCCCTGCTCCCTATCCCAGAGATTGTGAATAGTTC
This sequence comes from Anaerotignum sp., assembly GCA_963620595.1. Taxonomy (GTDB): domain Bacteria; phylum Bacillota; class Clostridia; order Oscillospirales; family Butyricicoccaceae; genus Butyricicoccus_A. The sequence continues at coordinate 8,119 of CAVFAY010000034.1, forward strand.
AAGTTTCCTATATGAAGGTAACTTTTCCATTTACTTAGTACAAAATAACAAGCACACTGACTTCTTGGCTCTCTCTGGGAGAAACAAGTTTATTATTGTGCGCGAGATAAAAGCAGACCATCCGCAAGAATGGTCTGCTTTTATCATTCGGCTTGATTGGGAATCTGCCGTCCGGTGTGATCCATGGTGTAATTCTCGGTATAAATGAGCTTGGATACTGGAAGGAATGAAAATCCCTTGGCTTTGAGTCCTTCAATGACATCCGGCAACGCGGCAGGGGTATTGACCGCTGCATTATGAAACAGAATAATACTGCCATTTTGCGCATTTTGGACAACTCTGTTCGTAATTTCAGACGGTGCCGGATTCTGCCAATCCAGCGAATCCACATCCCACTGAATGCTGTACATGCCAATTGAGCGCATCGTAGAAACCACGGTATCATTATAGTCTCCGTATGGCGGACGGAACAGCGTTGGCTGCACACCGGTAATCGCTTTGATCTTTTCATTGCAGCTCTGTACTTCTGCCGTCATTTGCTCTGGAGATAAATTTGGCATATGCGGATGTGTCGCAGAATGATTCATGACCTCGTGTCCTGCATCGGACAGAGCTTTGACGGATTCTGGATATTTTTCTACCCACTCCCCTACGACAAAAAATGTCGCTTGAATATTATCCTTCTTTAAAATATCAATGAGCTGCTGCGTGTCCTCATTTCCCCACGCCGCATCAAAGGTCAGCGAACAAACTTTCTCTTTGCGCTCCACACTGTAAATCGGCAGTTCTCTTTGCGCCGCAGAAGCACTGACCCAATCTCCTGTACAAAAAACCAGACAACATGCACAACACACCACTACAGCTATCAGCAGCGCAAACACCATTTTTTTGCCGGATATTACCTTAAAATAGCACATTTTTACCCACCTCAGTGTATTTTACGCGCATAGTTTGTACATTATACCGCCGCTCGTACTTGTCTAGTTCTCTGTACGCTGTCACAATTCGCCAAAGAAATATCTGGTGATTCTGCCGTAAAAAAAGTCGTACTTTCCCCTTGCAATTCGTGACATATCATGGTAAATTTATAAACAAGGAAAGCATCATGAATGCCTACTTACGAGTACGTATTTTAAAATTGGTTGGTCAAAAAACAGCGGATGCTGGCAAAAACAAAATCGCCAGTTGCAATCCGCTTTTGTTTCCCTCAAATGCGTGCACGTGAACGCAACATGCTGCAGCTTCCCGCTCATTGTACCTTTATAATTTCATAAAGGCATAGAATACGATCCTATGCATCCATAACAACAAAGGAAAAGGTTACTCAGATTCGATTCCGAATTTCAAAAACTACTTTTGTATGACTTTGTTTTTCCCATACCGAAAGATATGTTCTTTTATGGAGAGAGTGTTATTTAGAGAATTTTAAAAGCGATCTTTTGGGGAAGCAACATATGAAACAAAAGGAATATAAAGAAAGAAGGAAAAATAAATGGGTTTTCTGAACTCCAACATTTGGATTATTATCTCCTTCTTGGCCTTCACGATCTTAGTAGCAGTCATTGCTAGTGTAAAGACCAAGGGCGATAACCTCGAATCCGCAGACGGATACTTCCTCGCAAGCCGCAGCCTTCCGGGCTACGTCATTGCAGGTTCCCTTCTGCTGACAAACCTGTCTGCCGAGCAGCTGGTTGGCCTGAACGGCCAGTCTTGGCAGACCAACATGAGCCCGTCCGCATTTGAAGTTGGTTCCATCTTCACTCTGCTGTTCTTGGCTCATTACTTCCTGCCGCGTTACCTGAAGATGGGTACTACTACTATTCCGGCTATGATGGAAGAGCGTTTTGGCAAGGGCGTTAAGCTCATGTTCTCCGCTATCATCGTACTGATGTACTCCTTCCTGAACCTGCCGGTTATCCTGTACTCGGGTTCCGTTGCATTCGTAAGAATCTTTAACTTTGACAAGTTGTCTATCTTCAACGGCAACCAGTTCGCTGCTATTGCCGTTCTGTGTGTAGTTATTGGTATTGTAGGTGCTTGCTACGCAATCTTCGGCGGCTTGAAAGCCGTTGCTGTATCCGATACCATCAATGGTATTGGTCTTCTGATTGCAGGCTTCCTGATCCCGTTCATTGCTCTGGCAGTTCTGGGTCATGAAGTTGGCGGTTCCGGCATTGTTGATGGCTGGACATACATCCTGCACAACGAGCCGGAAAAGCTGAACGCATGGTCCGCTTGGAACTCCGCTCAGCCGAACCTGCCGTGGCCACTGATCTTCACTGGTATGCTGTTCTCCAACCTGTATTGGTGGTGCACCAACCAGTCCTTCGTTCAGCGCGCTCTCGCTGCTAAGAACCTGGCTGAAGGTCAGAAGGGTGCCATTTACTGTGGCTTCCTGAAGTGCCTTGGTCCGCTGTACCTGATTTTCCCGGGTATCATTGCTTATCATATGCCGTCCATCCAGGAGACAATTAACAGTTCTTCTTCCCCGATCGACATGGCATATCCGGCACTGATTGCGCACGTTGTTCCGACCCCGATCATGGGCTTCTTCGCAGCAGTCCTGTTCGGTGCTATCCTGTCCTCCTTCAACTCCGTACTGAACTCTGCTTGCACGATGTTCACGCTGGATATTGTCAAGGATACCAAGATGGGCAAGGACAAGGACGATGCGCAGCTGATTAAGATTTCCAAGTCTTACGGCACCTTTGCAGCAGTCGTTTCCATTATCATCTCCCCGTTCGTTATGTACGCAAACGGCATTACCACCTTCCTGAACTCTCTGGCAAACTTCCTGTCCCTGCCGGTACTGTGCACCGTTCTCGGTGTTATGTGGTTCCGCCGCGTACCGAAGTTCACTCCGTATCTGATTACTGTTATCCATTTCGTTGTTTACGGCGCATTCCTGCTCCTCAAGCCGTGCTACCCGGGAACCACAGAAGAGATCCATTACCTGTACGCAATGGCTGTTCTGTTCCCGATCTATCTGCTGATTATGTTCATTCTGCAGAAGGTTTGCCCGTGCGAAGAATATGTCGTACCGGATGTTGGTGCAGTTGACCTGACTCCGTGGAAGTATCGTTGGCATCTGACCATTATCGGTCTGGTTGTCGCTGCTATCTTCTACATCGTATTCTCCCCGCTGGTACTGGCAGCATAAACTGCTTTCCAGCTTTTTGCCCCAATGATAGCTTTTAAGACAATTGAACACAATCTCCGCGCCCCCTGCAGTTCCTGATGCAGGGGGCTTTTGTCTATCCATCTGAATTTTCAAAATATAGCTCATTCCGCCGGTAATTGCTCCCAACAGCAACAAATGTACAGTATAGCAGACATACGAGACAAATTGTACGCGAAATAATGTCTTGTTGCTCTTAAATTGATAGGACAGAAAAAATAATATTGTCCCTAAAAAGCCAATGGCTTGTACTGACATATGCATCTCCTATATTCCGATTGATGAAACCGAGTATATCATAATATCGATGAAAAGAATATCCCTGAAAGCGCAAAAATCCCATGTCCAACACGAATTTCCGTGCAGACATGGGATGTATGATTTATTTGGAATTTCCCGGTGCGTCTTGGTCGATATTTCTCGTAAAGATCTGCTCTCTGCTGCTCTTCCAAATCAGATACAAAATGTCATCGCCGTACATGACGGAGACATCCTCATCGACAGAAGAGGTTTCTTCTTTGAGGTGCAGCGTCTTGTAATCGTCGCTCAGCGTGTAGGTGCCATTGCCCTTTTTTCCCTCGTTGTTGGTCTCATAGGTGCCATCCTTGTTAAACTGAATGGTCGCACTTTCGTGTCCCTCGAAATACCATGTACCGAGAATTGTCGTCTCATCAATGGTTGTCGGTGGATCTCCAATGTCTTCCTGTGTGTAGGTACTGCGGGTACATCCGCACAGCAACAGCGCTGCCATAGCAACAAGCGTAAGTACGATCCATATTCTTTTTTTCATATCCGTCTCTCCTCATAGTATTTGATTGTTTTATTATAGCAGACGAGCCTGACAAATTCTACTGGGCATCTGTGCGGCATCATACAGCAATTCGCAGTAAGGCATAGACCTTTTACACCGATGCGCTCATCGGTTATAACAAAAATGCTTGCTTTTTTTTTCAAGCCATGCTAGATTAAAGTAGATAGAGCGATCGCTGTGACTATGTGGTACAATCGTTCTTTCGCATATCTGCTGGAAGGAGTCTCAACATGGCTGTTACACTCAAACAAATCGCCGAGCTTGCCGGTGTATCCCGCGGCACGGTAGACCGCGCGCTATACAACCGCGGTCGCGTCAAACCGGAGGTCGCAGAGCGAGTCCGTAAAATTGCAAATGATCTTGGGTATCAGCCAAACCGTGCTGGAAAGGCACTGGCCATGACGCACCGACCGATGAAATTGGGTGTCATCGCGCAGGCGACCGAAACCCCATTTATGCACCTGCTTCGCTCAGGCATTGATGATGCCGCAAGAGAAGTCTCCAGCATGGGCTGTGAGGTCTTGGTGCGCGAAGGTATCGGTCTGGATGTTGACGTCCAGCTTCAGCTCATCGATGAACTGCTCGCAGAGGACATCAGCGGTCTAGCCATCTGTCCGGCAGATGATCCGCGCATGAAAAAGAAAATCAATGCGCTGGTAGATGCTGGTATTCCGGTCGTGACCTTCAATGCAGACATTGATGACACCAAGCGCATGTGTTTTGTCGGACAGAACAGCGAACTTGCCGGTCGTACCTGTGCAGGACTGGTCAACGCTATCACCAATGACGGCGGGCTGGTTCTTCCCATCTCCGGTTATCACTACAATCATTCACATGCACTGCGTATTCACGGCTTTTGCGATGAAATCAAAAAGAGCTTTCCCAATCTGCGTACTCTGCCTGCCGTATACTGTCAGGACGATGAACTCACCACGCAGGAACTGACAGAGGAAACACTGCACCGCTATCCGGATCTCAAGGCTATTTACATGGCTGCCGGCGGTCAGACTGGTGTGTGCCGTGCGCTGGAGCGCATGGGCTGCACGAACACCGTCCGCGTCATCTGTTTTGACCTGATACCAAACAACATTCAAAATCTGCTTGACAGTCGTATAGACTTCTTAATCGGTCAGGATGCGCACACACAGGGCTTTCAGCCGATTATGCTACTTTTTGACCGTGTTTTCTCCGGAAAATCGCCGGAAACTCGTTATTTTTACACGGATATTTCCATTAAAAATAAATACAATGTGTAATTTGACCATACTCTGCCCGCTGTTTTTTCTCGAAAAAGCAGTGCGGCAGATTTTTTTCGTCAAAATTTATAAAAAATCCCAGTCGTTTTTCGTCACTTTGACATGTGTGCGTTCACGTGAACGCAATATTAAAATTATTTTTACAAGCTGAAAAAGTTCATTTTTTCTTTAATTCACCCGATTTTGGTGGCTTTCTCCCCGTGAAATTGGCGATTTTCCGCAGCTCGTCTAGTGTTTCTGTACAAATATTTTTATTTTTGGGCATTTTGTTCTATTGATTTGCACAAGAATTTCCGTTATACTTGTGTCACAACAACAGAGAACACCGGTACAAAACCGGTTTTGTAATTTCGATTTTGGAGATTTTGGAGGTTTTTGACATGGATGAACTGAAAATCGCTCTGGTCGGCTGTGGCATGATTGGCAAGCAGCATATTGACCGTATTCAGAACAGAATCAAGGGTGCTACCGTAGTAGCAGTATGCGACGTATTTGAGGCTGGCGCAAAGGCAGCAGCTGAAATCGCAGGTCCTGGCACCAAGGTTTACACCGACTCCGCTGAAGCTATTAACGATCCTGACGTTAATGCAGTCGTTGTTACCACTCCGGGTCAGTTCCACAAGACCCCGATCCTGCAGGCTATCGCAACTGGCAAGCCGGTATTCACCGAGAAGCCGCTGACTAATACCGCTGCTGAGTGCAAGGAAATCGTTGACGCTGAGATGGCTTCCGGCAAGCATCTGGTACAGGTTGGCTTCATGCGTCGTTATGACCGTGGCTACAACCAGGTTAAGGAACTCATCGACAACGGCAAGTTCGGTGCTCCGATGATCCTGAAGTGCACCCATCGTGCTGACGGCGTTGCTGATGACTACACCACCGCAATGGCTGTTACTGATACCGCAATTCATGAGATCGATGTTCTGCCGTGGCTGATTAACGATGAGTGGGACGAAGTACAGTGCATCATGCCGAAGACTTCTTCCAAGGCTCATGCAGGTCTGAAGGATCCGCAGGTCATGATTATGAAGACCAAGACCGGCATCGTAACCATGCTGGAAGTAAACGTAAACTGCGGCTTCGGCTACGACATCAACTGCGAAGTTGTTTGTGAAAACGGTGTTATCAACCTGCCGTGCCCGTCCTTCCCAACTGTACGCTTTGCTAACAACGTATCCACCAAGATCGAGGACAACTGGATCCTGCGTTTCATGGATTCCTACGATGTAGAGATTCAGGACTGGGTTGACCACGCACTGAAGGGTGAGACCGGCGGTTCTTCTGCTTGGGACGGCTACGTAGCTTCCATCACCGCTGACGCTCTGGTTGCTTCCCAGACTTCCGGCAAGGCTGAGAAGGTTGTTACCGGCGGCACTCCGGACTTCTACAAGAAGTAATTTTACTTAAACCATTATTTAACTGAATACACGAGAGTAGATGCCAATGCATCTGCTCTCCGACAACAAGGAAAAGGAGATTACACATCATGCTTAAGATGGGTTTTAACGAGGGTTGCACTTGGGATGGCAACCGCGGTTGTGCAGATCAGTCCCTGATGGCTGACCTGAAAGCTTGCGCAAAGTACGGCTTTAAGGGCATCGACATCCGTTTCGACTGCCTCGACAAGTATCTGGCAGAAGGCGGCACGCTGGAAGAGCTGAACGCATTCATGAAGGCTAACGACATTGTTCCGCTGTCTTACAACGCGCTGTGCTTCTTCAACATGAAGCAGACTGCTGAGGAGAAGCAGGCAGTGATGGATGAGCTGGACGACATCATCAAGAAGTGCGCTGCACTGGACTGCCACATGGTAGTTGTTGTTCCGTCCTGCGACCTGAACGAGAAGGGCATTGAAGCTACCCGTCAGGAAATCCGTGACGACGCTGTTGCTGTTCTGAAGGAAATGGTTAAGAAGTGCGAGCCGACTGGGCTGAAGCTGTCCCTCGAGTTCTGCGGCGCTCCGTCCATGTCCATCAACACGTTCGATGACGCTTACGAGATCGTTAATCTGGTTGACTCCCCACTGATGGGCGTTACCCTCGATCAGTATCACTTCAACGGCATGCGTTCCGACTGGTCCAAGCTGGAGAAGGCTGACGGCGACAAGATCTTCGTATGGCATCTGAATGACACTGAGGACGTTCCGGCTGGTGCTGGCTACAACACCGATGCAAAGCGTCTGTGGCCGTCCGACCCGCGCGGCTGCCTGGATCACAAGCGTTTCGCTGACACACTGAAGGAAATCGGTTACGACTTCGAGAACGGCTTCATCACCATGGAAGTATTCCGTCCGGATTACTACGAGATGACCACCGACGAGAACATCAAGACCGCTGCTGAAGAGACTGCTAAGCATATCCAGAGATACTGCAAGTAAACTCATCCGGTCAAAAGACCTTTAGACTGAGCAATCAGTCGCCCCGCAGAGCGTACGCTCTGCGGGGCTTTTTTACGCCTTCATATTCCCAATGCAACGTAGTCATCGATCAGCTCATGGAAATGAACCAGTGATGCCTGAAAGTCATTCATGCGCGCTACCAGCGCCTGTGCAGACCATCCATTTGTTGTAATCTGATCCGCTCGCGCAGCAGGCACACCATCTTGCAGCGCCAGTACACCATACCATGTGCGCTGGCGGTCATCTTTCTGTTCTGTTCGGATATATGTAAGCATGTCCCACTCTCTCCTTTGCTCCTGATTTCTTCTCAGTGTAGCATACCCCGCACAAAAAGGTCGTCGAAGCAATTCCTCACACACAAAAAAGCAGCACCGGTGTCTGTTCATTCACCCGTGCTGCTTGTGTATTTTCTTTTAGTCCTCAATGACTTCATCCGCAAAGCCTGCGACCTGCTGTACCAGATGCTTGTGATCGTGGATAGTATCCTGCAACAGCTCAGCATCATCCATCAGATTCACCCAAACGGCATATCTGCCGTCATGATGTACAGTAACTTCCAGCTCCGGCCAACGCGCCGCCATCTGCGGCGTATAGCGGTCATCCTCTGCAAATAAAATCTTTGCTGCCTGCTTGATGTGGTCTCCGATAAAAATCAGGCGTTTCATCCCTGCAGCATCTCCCCAACAATCTTGTTGACGAGCTTGCCATCCGCCTTACCCTTCACCTGCGGCATCAGGTGCTTCATAACCGGACCCTTATCGCGCATGGTCGGCGCCGTGATCTCCAACTGATCCAGTACGCTCTGCACCAGCTTGCGGATTTCCTCTTCGCTCATCTCTGCCGGAGCGAATTCCTTGTATACATCCAGCTGATACTGGCACTCCTTACGGATGTCCTCGCGGTCAGCCGGAGCGGATTCCATCGTCTCACGGGTCTGCTTGATTTCCTTCTGAATGATGGCGTTTTCTTCGTCCTCCGTCAAATCAGCACGCTTGTCCTTTGCCTTTGCCTTGAGGGCGGACAACAGCAGCGACAGCGCCGCCTTGCGATCTGTATCCTTTGCCTTCATGGCAGCCATCATCTGCTGCTGAACTTCTTTTGTCTTAGACATGATAATTTCCTCCTATATCATTTTTGTGAAATTTGTTTTTCTCCAATCAGAACACCCAATCTGCACCAACGCAGCAGACGCGTCAAATAATCCGATGCCAGATATGCCGCGACAGCAATGCCAACACACAATACCCACGGCTGTATGTCCCGCTGTCCCAGCCAGACATACAACACATAAATAATCATTGGATGAAACAGATAGATGCCAAATCCATTTTTGATTTGCTTTTTGACCCATGCACATTGTGTGATATGCTTGGGAATATAATATGTTGCACCAATGGCAAAACAGCCGCCGAACAGCGCTTTTATCATGCGCATGTGCCACGCCGTCTGTTCGCTGAATACAAGCAATGCCGCCAGACAAATTACAATGACTGTCGGATGCTTGAGGTACTTCATCACGGTATCATACTGCACATGCAAACAATATCCGAAATAAAAAAATATCAGATAAAATGCGCAGCTGCTCAGCGAAAAGAAATATGGTGCTCTTCCGGATTCATGGGAAACGACAAACAACAGCACAATGGTTAAGACGCAAACCAACGGATGCCGTAAAATCTTTCCGCTGGTACGCAAACCGTGCGCTATCACGTTCTCAATCACGGCTTTGACTGCGCCGCACATGACAAACACCTCAAACAGAGCAATGATATACCAAAGATGCCTGTTATTGTGTGCCAGAATTATGCCATCCCAGCAATATCGCAGATAGGATTGGTCGGTAAAACCCAATAGACACATGACTGGCGCTACATAGCAAACGCCAAAAAACACATACGGAATCAGCAGACGAACCGCCTTATTTTTTAAAAACTGTGCGGTATTCTGATATTTTTGATAGTCATGAATGCACAGCGCATATACCATACCGGAAACTGACATATACAGCGGCATATGAAACGAATAGATGATATTGGTCAAATGGTTGAGTCCGGCACTGGCATGGTATGGAATGACCACGCCGGCTCCCGTATACATTCTGGATGCATGCGCGAAAACAACCAAGAAGGTTGCCACAAATTTTATCGCATCGTAATGGTTCGATTTGTCGGCGGTCTCCCCAAAATATTGCGTCTTGATTTCCATCCACTCCTTCTTTCCGCTCAAAAAGCAACGGAACGCAGGGCTTCCCTTCGTTCCGTTCCAAAAATCCTGTTATCCAAATCGGTGGGAACGGAATAACTTTTGAAAAAATCCGCTTTTTTCTTCCGATTTGTCTTCTGTTTCCGCATGATCGACCGCGATTGGCTGCAAAACAGCCTGTTCCGGTTCTACATATGCTTCGCCGGTCTGCACACAATGCAGCATCTCTTGGAGACGCGCTCTGTCAGCCTGTGTTTGTGCCTCACGCATCTGTGCGAGCAAATCAATCAGCCCGTTCATATTACAACTGACAGACGGATGTGTATCCTGCATCTGTTCAGAAATCGTCTGCCGGGCGCGGCGCAGCGCCCGCTTGATTTCAATCTCCGGCTGAGAAAGAATCTCCGATGCCTGCGGCGCAGAGCACCCCTCTCCGCACAAGAGAAGCAGCGCAAGCCGTTCTAATCTAGGCAGCTCACACATGAGCTGATACGCCGCCTGCGGCTGTTCTGCCAACGCCGGAATGCCGGTTCCCTTACCTTCTTCCTGTCGCAGCAAGAACGCATACGACTGTGTACCGATCCACACACGCAGATCGCTGGGGGAGCGCAGAGCCTGTACGGATGCCTGTGCATCCCGATAAATCTGTACAACGGCTTCTCCTGGCTTTGGACATCCCAGCATTGCCGCTGCCAGCCAAACATGCGGCACCGTATGCCAAAACAGACAGATAAAGCCGTCCTGCTCTCCTGCCTTTGCGCGCACAATTGCCTCAGCCAGTGTCATCGCAGTCCCTCCTTCCTATCTGTCTCTATCATACACTTTTTTGCTGTGATTTTCCATTGTTATTCGGCAAAAAATCGCATGGCCACGCGGGCAGCCATGCGATCCTTACAAATTTTCAATCAGCGTCAGTCATCATCCTCATCGGACATATCATCCTCCGGGATGTTTTCCTCTTCAAAAGACACCTCGGTCAAATCGCCTTCCGGTACATCGGCATCTTCAAAATCATCTGCCGGAATCGTATCGGGATCTGCCGGTTCATCCTCATCAAGAGACGACATATCAAACTCCAACTCTTCGCCGCACGCCGGACAAGAGATATTTCCCTGTTCCAGTGTCGCCTCATCGATGTAGATTTCCTCGCTGCAGCTCGGACACACAACCTCGAACAGTTCATTGTCCGGATCATAGATTGCATCGTCCTCATCGACGTCCTCTTCATCGTAAGAGTCATCGTCATCATAAATGTCCTCAATCATTGCATCGAGAACACCCTGCAATGCATCGTTTTCCTCCTCCAGATCGGTGATGGACAGTGCCATATCCTCCAGAAGCGTAATCATCTCCTTGAACAGACGGCCTTCCTTTTTATCCACGTCGATGTCCAAACCTTCAAATAAGCCGCGAATATATGCGACGCGTTCGGTTACTGTCATGGTTCCATTCCTCCTCTTCGGATCAATGCTGCACAGTCAGCTGATGGTATCTTTTACTTTGCGCGTGCCAGGTACTCGCCGGTACGGGTATCGATCTTGATCTTCTCGCCCTGATCGATAAACAGCGGAACCTTCACTTCAGCACCGGTCTCAACGACAGCCGGCTTCAGTGTGTTGGTTGCGGTGTTGCCCTTGAAGCCCGGATCGGTCTCGGTGATCTCCAGTTCTACGAACATTGGCGGCTCAACAGCAAATACCTTGCCCTTGTAGGACAGGATCTTGCACATCATCTCTTCCTTTACGAAACGGAAGTCGTCACCCAAGGTTTCCTTGGAAACCGGCTCCTGCTCGTAGGTCTCGGTATCCATGAAGTAGTACAGATCGCCATCGTTGTACAGGTACTGCATGTCTCTGCGCTCTACGAAAGCTTCCTCAACCTTATCGGTCGGGTTGAAAGAACGCTCGGTTACAGCACCAGTAATAACATTCTTCATCTTGGTACGAACAAAAGCGGCACCCTTGCCCGGCTTTACATGCTGGAACTCGATGACCTGCAATACATTGCCATCCAGCTCGAAAGTAACACCGTTACGAAATTCGCCTGCCTGCATAAAACAATTCCTCCATATAAAACAAGTTATAAATTTTCGGTAAATCTCTTATTATTTTACCCTATTATATCAGCTTTTGCAAGTCTTACTTGCAAATTGTCAGCTGTTTCGGCGCATTTGTCAAATCTCGGCATCCATCCGGCGTAATGCACAGCATATCTTCAATACGAACACCGAATCTTCCCGGAATATAAATGCCCGGTTCTGCCGAAATAATGTTGCCTGCGCGCAAAAGTTTTTCATAGCGCGGTGCCGCAAGCGGCAGCTCATGAATATCAATGCCTATGCCATGGCCAAAGCTGTGTCCGAAGCACGCACCGTAGCCCTCTGCCGCAATGATGTCACGACCTGCCTTATCGACAAATGCGCCGGTAACGCCCGGTTTTGCCGCAGCAATGCCCGCCTCCTGCGCACGCAGCACAATATGATAGACCTTATCCATCTCTTCCGTCACATGACCGACAGCGACGGTACGCGTCATGTCCGAGCAGTAGCCCTCATACGTGCAGCCGAAATCCATCGTGACAAAATCACCGTCCTCGATCATTTTATCGGACGGTACGCCGTGCGGCATCGAGGACTTGGTGCCGGAGACCACAATCGGGTCAAACGACATCTTCTCTCCGCCGTAATCCAGCATACGGAATTCCAGCAGCGATGCGATATGCTTTTCCGTCACACCCGCACGAATGTCATTGAGCGTCTCAGCCAGTGCGCGCTCGGCAATGCGCTGTGCCTTGACGCAGCACTCGATTTCTTCTTCCGTCTTTACTTCACGCAAATCGCTGATGAGAGCACCCATCGGCTGCATCTTTGCCGACAACGCCGGTTCCCACTGCGCATGATCCGCACAGGTCATAAACCCTTCTTCAAATGCAATGGTCTTGACGCCGTCCTGCTGGCAGACCGCATTGACCATTGCCGCATACGAGCGGCGCACCATATCCACCTGAATGCCCTCGCGGACGCGCTTTTTTGCCGCCTCAATATAGCGAAAATCCGTAAACAGGTATCCGCCTTTCTGTGTCACCACGCAGACACCGGCAGAGGACGGAAATCCCGTCACATAGCGTCGATTCTGCGGACTGGTAATCAAAATTGCGTCAAAATCAGCCTGGCGCAGGGCTTCCTGAATTTGCTTCAGCATAAAAAATTGCCTCGATTCTGCTTCTGATTCAAACGGTTTGCTTCATATAGTTTTGATAGATGTGCATCATGGTCACAGCATCTTCCGCCTGTGTGCCGGCGGATTCACAGATAAATCTTGGCGTGTATCCACGCGCAGCGGTCTCCGCCGCAACCGGTTCAAAGGTTGGGCCATAGATCTCGTCTGCAAAGGTCAAATGGCGAACCTCGCCGCCCTTGCTGTACTCAATCTTAGAAAAATGGCTGTGGAAGATTTTTGCCCGTTCGATGCCGATGGTCTGTTCCATCAAATCAAATAATTCTGCGACTTGCTCTTGTGTGGACATGGCGCCGTGTGTGCGCGCATTGAGATGTCCAAAGTCGATGCACGGCAGCAGCCGATCATCCAACGCGACCAGCTCCATGATTTCCTGTGCGGTGCCAATCACATTGATTTTTCCCATCGTCTCCAAGCAAATCGTAATGTCCGTATATCCGGCATCTTCTTTTGCTGTCAGAATATCCCGGACATTGACGCGGCTGTTCGCCATGGCAGCATCGCGTGTGCGTTTCTTGCCCACGCCGCCCGTGTGAACAACGATGCGATCCGCGCCCATATCGCGTGCCGCGCGGCAGCTGTCCAACACATATCCAATATTCTTCTGTTTCTTTTCCGCCTCATCGGTGGACAGATTGATAAAATACGGCGCGTGCAGCGACAGCTGAATCCCATATTTTCGCGCTTCCTGCCCAATGAGAGCAGCTGTCTCCGAGCCGATGCGAACCCCTCGTCCGCATTGATACTCATAGGCAGTCAGTCCTTTTGCAGCGATCCATGCCGGCGCATCCTTGGTCGCCTGAAAGCCCGCCTGTGCAAAGGACGCAGAATTGCCCGCCGGGCCAAATCGTATATTCATGTAATCACCTCATATAGTGTACTGGATTTCCCTTTAAATTGCAACCAAAGACGGATAAAAAATGAATGGAGGACATCGCATGACATCAAACATCCATTGGATGATTGCAGCCGCCGGAACCGATGCACAGCACACCAGACAAGCCGGTTTTTCCTGCGTACATTTTTGTTCCCGCTTATCTGAGGACGGCGTATTTTCTCTCACCGCACTGCCCGCCAGTTCTCGCGGAGATTACCTCGGCATTGCGGACAGCCGCGGCATTCCCAAGCACTGTGCCGCTTTTGCACGAGAAGCCATTTCCGCCGCGCAAAACCGCCATTGTGCAGGAGTTTTAGCGGATTTCGAGCGTCCGCTGCTGCAAGAGCTGACAACCTGTTTAGACCGAGAAGCGCATCATCAGCAGCTCACGCTGTTTATCCCGCTCGCGTTAGCCGACTATGCGCCGCACGCGCAGATCATCGCTGACACCGCCATTTCCGGCGGCAGTCTGGAAGAATACTTTTCCGACTTGCTCTCGCGTTTCGGCGCGGAACGGCTCGCCGCTCAACTCACCTGCTCCTGCATGGATTTTCCTCTCCCCTGTGCGTCTCCCGCCGGTACCGTGTTGTCCGCAGAACAATTTCAAGCGCTGCGGCAGTCGACCGGATCCACAGTCTTTTTTTCCCGCGAATTATGCGCCAAATATTTTACCTATACGCGCAATGACCAAGCGCATTTCGTCTTATTTGATGACGCCGATACGCTGCAAGCCAAAGCACAGCTGTTGACACATCTGGGAATCCAATTCCTGCTCGCTGTCTATCCGGATGCCAAAGCCATGGCATTATTTTGAATGCACGCGATCAAACAGCGGCGTGCCGGAGACAAACTTGGCGCAAATGCCATAATTGTCCAACGCACTGTATGCTGCCCGCTCTATGCGCTGTGCAATAGTCAGCGCAAACGGATGCTGCAAACTGCTGTCATCCAGCACAACAGCACTGAAATCATAGCCGCACTCCAGACTGCCTACGTTGCCAAAGAAAGCACCGCCTCCCTTTGTTGCCAGATAAAAGGCTTCGCAGAACGTCAGCGGTGCAGCATTGTCATCAACGAGCCGCCAGTACAGCTTAGACACCTGTACGGCATCGCAAACTGCCCGCAGCATAGATTCTGTATGACCGCCTGCGACATCGCTGCCCAAGCCTACCGACAGTTCTTCGTTCAAATATCGCCGAATCGGCGCAATGCCGGACGACAAATTGGTATTCGATGCCGGACAATGCGCGATAAACACACCATTTTGTTTGATAAGCCGTATCTCTTCCTGCGTAGAATACACACAGTGTGCCATAATCGCCGGATACGTCTGCTCGGACGGATGCTGTCTGCCAAACAATCCATACGCATCATAAGCATCGCCGTAAAATTTCGATGTCGGACAAAGCTCCTGCACAAACGCAATCTCCCCCGGATTTTCCGACAGATGCGACTGCACCGGCAGTTTGTACTCCTGCTGGATGATTTGCAGCTTAGTCAGCAGCTCCGGCGTACACGACGGGATAAAGCGCGGTGTCAGCATCGGTTTGGTGCGCTGATACTTTCCAGCGATTTCATACAGCCATCGCAAGGTCTCCTGTGCAGAAGCATCTGCACTGCTCTCCCGCAAATTGTCCGGTGCTTCCCGATCCATGTTTACCTTGCCGACAAAGCTCACCAGTCCGGTCTGTTCCATGCGCTCCATCAGCAGCTCTGTCGCCGCTCGGTGCTGCGTGGCAAACAGACAAGCATGAGAAGTGGCGCTGTGCTTCATGTTTTCCGCAAAAATGGTATACGCGCGGTCTGCATACGCCAAATCCGCATACTTTGCCTCTTCCGGGAAGGTCTGCTGATCGAGCCAGTCCATCAGCTCCAAATCCATCCCCATACCGCGGAATGCGTACTGCGGCGCGTGAATGTGCAAATCTACCAGTCCCGGAATAATCAGCTTTCCGGTGAAATCATATACCGGAAAATGCGCATACTGCTCCGGCAGTTGGGCAAAAACGCCCTGAGAAACGCCATTTTCGCACACGGCATAGGCGTTTTCCATCGTTGTCCATTGATCTTTTGTCTGACAAAAACAAATATCGCCTTTGATGACAAAGGCTTGTCTCGTATTCATTCAGATGCCTCTCTTTCTAAATCCGCATAGCAATATATCATACTTTCTCCAGCTTTTCAAGAACTCTGCGGAGCGTAGATTGGATTTTTGCTCCATATGCAGTATGATAGGTGCAGGAGGTATGTGACATGAATCAAAAGAAAATCGGCGAACTCATTCGCGCCGCACGCCGAGAACACAGCATGACGCAGCAGGAGCTTGCGGACAAAATGAACATCAGTGACAAAACCGTTTCCAAATGGGAATGCGGCTTAGGCTGTCCGGATTTATCTCTGCTGCCGCAGCTTTCGGAAATTCTCAAATTGGATTTATCCGCCCTCTTGGACGGAGAACTGCCCACGCGCCGCGTGCTGGCAGGCAATATGAAAAAGCTGTTGTTCTATATCTGCCCAACGTGTGGCAATCTCATCACCGCTTCCGGTGAAGCACAGCTGAGCTGCTGCGGCAAAAAGCTGCTTCCGCTCATGCCGCAAAAGGCATCCGATGACCAAAAATTGACACTGGAAAAGCTGGAAAACGAATGGCATGTGATTTCCGATCACCCCATGACAAAAGAGCACTCGATTGCCTTTGTCACACTGCTCACCAGCGACACGGTCGTGACGCGCAAGCTGTATCCGGAATGGAATATGGAAACCCGCCTGCCGTACTTTCGCCACGGCATTCTCGTCTGGTACTGTAATCAGCACGGTTTATTTTATCAAAATTTCTAAATTCCACGCAAAAATCCGCAGAGCATTTCAAAAAAGCTCTGCGGATTTTTTATCTCTTATTTTACAAAGCAAACAGCATCGTTGCAATGCGGAAGTAAATCATAATCGAGCACGCGTCCACAACCGTTGTGATGAGCGGTGCCGCCATAATGGCCGGATCCAAGCCAACGCGCTTTGCCAACAGCGGCAGCAGGCAGCCGACCAGCTTCGCAACGACAATCGTCGCTACCAGAGAACAGGCGATGACAATTGCCATAGACGTGTCATGATACTGCAAAAAAATTCTCACGCCATTTGCCATGGCAAGAACAGCTCCTACCAATAGAGATACGCGAAATTCTTTCCACATAATGGCCAGCGCATCCGTGAAAGTCAATTCTCCAACCGCTAGGCCGCGGGTAATCAGGGTGGCACTCTGCGAGCCGCAGTTCCCGCCGGTATCCATAAGCATCGGAATAAACGATACGAGCAGTGGAATCGCTGCAAACGCATCCTCATAGTGCGTGATAATCGAGCCGGTAATGGTCGAGGACAGCATCAGCACAAGCAGCCAAGTAATTCGGCTCTTTGCGTGCTGCAGTGCAGACATCTGCAAATAGGTCTGCGGCTCGCCGGTTTTCTGCGGCTGATTCTTATGATGCAGCCGTGTCATCATCATTCTCTTTGTCATCTGTGGTCCCTCCTTTTGAGAAACAGGCGCACAAAGCCAGCGCACCGCACAGATTCTATCTCAAAAGATAATCGCACAGCACGGACAGCCCTTGCCCTGTTCGTATCCAATGGTTGATGGTTTTCCCGTCGTAGCTACTGTCCATGTCTGCACCTCCTTCGGACAATCAAAACCACCGGTTGAACCGGTGGTTTGACCAGGCCCTATAAGGGCCCTATA
>CAVFAY010000035.1:0-25238 GCA_963620595.1 Anaerotignum sp.
TTTACCTACCACTCGTTCAACGAGTGGTTTTTATCATGCCTATTCGGCGCCAACAAAAAAGCATATCATCGCAATTCTGTCGATGATATGCCTATGCACAACGTCACGCCGTCCAAGCTTCAACTCCATAAGGCACGCTGTTGTCAGCTTGTAACTGCATTAGACTATGCCTTCTCGACATAGACTGTTCAAACCTTCTCATAGTGTCTCCACTACTCTGCGGCAGCAATCCGTATCCTTATGGTAGCCTCACCTACCGAATTACAGGTTGTACTATACCATAGCGGTGCTACCTCTGTGTAGATTTTGTGAGGGATTTGTGTGCAAAAAAACATGCGGTACAGAAGCCTGTCAAAAGACCACTATTGATTCCACCACAAAGGGATGAATAGATAAATAAAACAACGGCCTGTAAGATTTTATTGCACAGTAAAGCATTCTCTCATCGAATCTGACAAATCACTGATGCAACTCTTGGGCAAGCAGATATTCAATCTGGTGATGGGTATTTTATTACTTTCCCATTTTTTCAATCGGAGTCCAACCTTCTCGATAGGGTACCGATTTAATAAATGCTTTCTCTGTTCCAAGTATCAGACACGGAACTCCATCACGAATTGTCACAATGCTATTTTCTTCTTCTGTCAATTTAATATCAACCGCTTCTTCAACCATAGAATCACACGCATATGTCTTGTTAAAATCAATACGACCTTCAGTTTCATATACGCGCAGAATGTTTTCAGCATCATTTATGACAATTGAATAGTCACAAGCATACAATAACTTAATGGCAGCTATATGATGTTCTTGGCCATCTACATCAATTCCAATAATATCGTCATTACATCCTATGGTTATCTGATAATATCCGGTAGAAAAATCTTTAAAAAGGTTCACAGCAATATGACGCTTCATATCTTTAGAATCAACATCAAAAGCTTGTCCTTTTGCAGTATTATAGGATTTTTTCAGAAATTCAAGATTGGAAATCCTACAATCCACATGATTATTATTCATATGATCTACGACATATCCCTTTTCAGTCATTTCTTTTAATACATCTTCACCATACCATTTAGCAGCAATATATCGATGTAATAAACCAAGAGTACTATTTGACAGATAACCTTTGTCATCTGTGTTACTATTAGCTTTAGTGAGTCTCCATGTTTTTGAAGTAAGCTCCTCATAGTAATCTTCTCTATATGTTGTCATTCCTATAATTGACCACTCATCTTTTGTAATATAAACATCGTTATTAACAATTTCAAATTTATTTTTGCTTTGTCTCGGCATACCAAACTTCTCCTTCATAGCGTCTAATCCACAGCCTAAACTCTATCGCTATTCAATCATATTTTCGTGGTAATTACCTACCAAATTATGATCCGCACTATACCATAGCGGCGCACATTAAGCCAATGGTACCTCTGCGTAGATTTTGTGAGGGATTTGTGCACAAAAAACATGCGGTACAGAAGCCTGCACCGCATGTTGTGAGCTGTTTTACCAAACCTGATTGCCCTTGTCATCAATAAACTTGCGCTTGCAGACACGGCACTCCAGCACCGGTCCGAGCAGCGGCAGCGTCTTGTGACAATTCGGGCAGCGCCATTTAAAGAAGTTAATCAGATAGAACCAGATAACCAGCACGATAGCCGCATAGCCGGAATACAGACACGGCTTGCTGTCCATGCCAAAGACCTGACCCAGTACAATGCAGACAACGACCATCGCAAGTGCTGCATACAGGCAGTAAAAGCCGATGCGGCGCCACTTATGATATTTTTTGTCTTCAGAAAATTTTATTTTGTTTTTAGCCATGGTTTAAAACACACTTTCCTTTATTTTTTATCATTTTAACACAGAAAATGACGCGATGCAACGTTCTGTATCAAGAGTTCACAAGAAAGTCATCACGTTTTAGCAGCAATCGCCGCAGGAATTGTTGCAGCCGCATGAACCGCAGCCGCCACAGTTTCCACATCCACCGCAGCCTCCGCAACCGCCGCAGGAACCGCAAGAGCCGCAGCCCCAGCTGCCAGAGCCGCCGCAGCAGCAAATCAGAACAATAAAGATGAGAATCCACCAGCAGTCAAAGCCATTGTTGCAGTTGTTGCACATAACAGATTCCTCCTGTTTCGATTTTTTCATTCCCATACTATCGCGGGGACAGGCAGGAGGTGATACATTTTTTTAGACGCAAAACTCCCGCAGGCCAATCACCTGCGGGAGTTTTTCACTGCGTATCTTATTCAATTTCGTTGATCTCGTCAAACGGATCGGTGTCCTTCATCCGATAACACAGAGTCATCAGCGAATCTGAAAAATGCACATCCTGCACCGGAACTCCGAGTACGTCTTCCTTCATGGAGACATTGGAGAAATTCCAAATGCCGCGGATGCCATTCTTGACAAGCCGCTGTGCCATTTCCATCGCCTTATCTGCCGGCACGCACAAAACCGCAATATCCGGCCGCTCGCGCTCGCAGTATTCTTCGAGTTCCTGCAAGGCGTGCACGTGAATGCCGCGGAAATCGCTGCCAACAACCGTCTGTGCGATATCAAAAGCCGCAATCGGACGAACGCCGCAGTAGGAGAAGTCAAAATTGCGCAGCAGTGCTCGTCCCAAATTGCCGACGCCGAGCAGAATCGCCCGCTGGCTTCCGGCAACACCGAGAATACGTTCCAGCTCCACGATTAACTTATCCACACTATAACCATATCCCTGCTGACCAAATCCGCCAAAACAACTCAGATCCTGCCTGATCTGTGAGGCAGTCAGATCCATCTGCGAGGCAAGCTCTTTGGATGAAATGCGTCCAATGCCCTGATCGGCAAGCTCCCGAAGCGTGCGATAATACCGCGGCAAGCGGTTTACGACTGCTTTGGATACGTTTTTTGTGTTAGCCACTGATTACTCCTCCTGATATTCCTCTTACAGAGAGGCTTCCAGCGTCTCGCGGACAGCCTTGATAAAGCCTTCCGTATTCAGAGTTGTGACATGCTCCAACTTGGTAATGAGTGCAAGGTCCTTAGTCATCTTACCAGATTCTACGGTATCAATGCAAGCCTTTTCCAGTTTGTCCGCAAATGCAGACAGTTCCGGCAGCTGATCCAGCTCGCCGCGCTTGCGCAGCGCACCCGTCCACGCAAAGATCGTTGCGATAGAATTGGTCGATGTCTCTTCGCCCTTAAGATGCTTGTAATAATGGCGCTGTACAGTGCCATGTGCAGCTTCGTATTCGTATACGCCCTTCGGGGAAACGAGAACAGAAGTCATCATGGACAGAGAGCCATATGCCGTTGCCAGCATGTCACTCATGACATCGCCGTCATAGTTCTTGCACGCCCAGATATATCCGCCGTTGGAGCGAATTACACGGGCTACCGCATCATCAATCAGCGTGTAGAAATATTCCAGACCCATCTTCTCAAAGGTCTCTTTGTATTCGTTGTCATAGATTTCCTGGAAGATGTCCTTAAACGTATGGTCATACTTCTTAGAAATCGTATCCTTGGTTGCAAACCAGAGATCCTGTTTGGTATCTACAGCAAAGCTAAAGCAGCTTCTTGCAAAGCTCTCAATAGATGGTACCAGATTGTGCTGTCCCTGTACAATACCCGCGGACTGGAAGTTGTGCACGGTCTCACGCGTCTCTGTGCCATCCTCTGCTGTGTATACCAGCTCAACCTTGCCTGGGCCCGGAACCTTCATTTCCACGCCCTTGTATACATCACCGTATGCATGACGCGCAATGGTAATCGGCTTGACCCAATTCTTGACATATGGCTCTACGCCCTTGACAAGGATCGGCGCACGGAATACGGTGCCGTCCAGAATGGCGCGGATGGTGCCGTTCGGGCTCTTCCACATTTCCTTCAAATTGTACTCGGACATACGAGCTGCATTCGGCGTAATGGTTGCACACTTGACAGCAACGCCATACTTCTTGGTCGCCTCAGCCGAATCAATGGTTACCTGGTCATCGGTCTCATTTCTGTGCTTGAGTCCCAAGTCATAGTATTCGGACTTCAGATCAACAAACGGGCAGATCAGCTCGTCCTTAATCATCTGCCAGATGACGCGGGTCATTTCGTCGCCGTCCATCTCGACGAGCGGTGTGGTCATTTTAATCTTTTCCATGACGAATCGTCTCCTCCTGCCTATGTACCGTGCGCGGCGGCTGGTTCCGCCTATCCGCCGCTGCTTTGAATTTTTAACTGTGCAATCCTGCACAGGCTTTTCGTCCATCCAAACAGGGTGCTCTGAAACCTTTCAGAGAGAATTTTGGAAGTTCCCTTTCATTTTACACCTTTTGACCGATTTTTTCTACCTTTTTGCCCGTCTTTTTGCAATTCCGTGCTTTTGACAGATTTTCTCTGAGATTTCTGCTGTAGCAAAGGCATTTTGCCAAATTGTGCCGGTATTTCCTGCAAGAAATTCATAATATGCCTGTGCACCAATCATCGCCGCGTTGTCTCCGCACAGGCTGAGCGGCGGCATGTAAATCGGTACGCCAAAACCCTCCGCCATTTTTTCTAAATCCGCACGCAGCTGAGAATTTGCCGCCACGCCACCGGCCGCGACCAGACGGCGCACACCGGTCTGCTCTGCGGCGAGCTTCAAGCGCGGCACCAGCGTATCGCTGACTGCCCGCTGAAACGATGCCGCCAAATCGTGACGATCCAGCGGCTCGCCCTTCTGCTCCGCATTGTGTGCCAAATTGATGACTGCCGTTTTGAGTCCGGAAAACGAGAAATCCAGCGGCGCACCGTCTACATGCGAATGCGGCAATTTATACGCCTTCGGATTGCCGCCCTGTGCCAGCTTATCAATCTTCGGGCCGCCCGGATAGCCGACACCGAGCACGCGAGCCACTTTATCAAATGCTTCGCCCGCTGCGTCATCACGGGTGCCGCCGAGGATTTCCATGTCTGTGTAGTCCTTGACCAGCACAATCATAGATGATCCGCCAGACGCGGACAGGCACAGAAACGGCGGCTCCAGCTCCGGAAATGCCAGCAAATTTGCCGCGATATGGCCGCGAATATGATGTACCGGAATAAACGGCTTGTGCAATGCCCAAGCCAACGACTTGGCATAGTTGGAGCCGACCAGCAGGGCACCAATCAGACCCGGCGCGCAGGTCGCTGCGATGGCATCCACGTCATCCATCGTGAGACCCGCTTCGCGCACAGCCGTCAATGCAACCGCACTTATGGCCTCTACATGGCCACGGCTCGCAATTTCCGGCACAACACCGCCATACAGTGCGTGCTCTTCCGCTTGCGAGTTGATAATATTGGAACAGATCTTTCGTCCGTCTTCGATAACCGCAACTGCGGTCTCATCGCAGGACGATTCGATTGCTAAAATCTTCATAGTAACTTCTTCCCTTTTAGTTCTCCTGTAAAAACACCGTCATGAGCAGCGCATCTTCCGTCGGATGGCTGTAAAATTTCTTACGAACACCGACGGATTGAAATCCGCAGCCCGTATACAGTGCAATCGCTGCTTGATTGGATACACGAACCTCCAAAGTGACAAATGCCAGATCCTCAGCCTGTTTCAGCAACACCTGTACGAGTTTTCTGCCAACACCTCGTCTGCGATACGCTGGAGATACGGCAACATTGGCAATATAGCCTTCATCCAGCACCGTATGACAGCCAATATACCCAGCCACAGCACCATCTTCTGCCTCGGCAACAAGAAAACGCGCACACGAATTGTCCAGCTCCTCGCGCAGTCCCTCTTCTGTCCACGGCTCTGCAAAACAAGCCTGTTCGATTTGCGCAACAGCGTGCACGTGCTGCGCGGTAAATGGAACTATGCGTATTGGCATCCCATCATCTCCTCTATGATTCGGCAAATGTGCTGCTCACACTGCGCATAGCCCTCTTTCCCGCTTCCTGTTGGATCCGGAATATCCGGCAGCGCATGGATCTTTTGCTCTGCTTCCGGATGCTCTTCCGTCAAATGCTGCGCAATCGCCGCAGTAACACACCAAACAGCATCTGCTTTTGCCAGCATAGATGCGGACAAGCACCGTGCTCGATGCGTATCCAGCAGTCTCGGACGCACGGCATCGCCGAGCTGTGCCCCTTCATCTGCATAGACACCCGCGCTGTGCGCCGATTTTCGATAGGTCTGCGTATAGAACGCGGCCGCCAACGGCGCGCGAAACACATCATTGTAATCTACAAATAAAATCATAGCTTCAGCCTTTCGCCGCGTACCAATCGTGACCTGATGATACATCGACAGTGAGTGAGGCTTTGAGCTGGCAGGCCGCTTCCATTTCTTCCTTCAGAATGCGCTCTGCCTGCTCTCTTTCCCGCTCCGGTGTCTCCAAAATGAGTTCGTCGTGTACTTGCAGCACGAGCCTGCTCTGCATGTTTTCTTCCTTGAGTCTGCGATACACTCGCAGCATGGCAATTTTGATAATATCTGCCGCTGTACCCTGAATCGGCGTATTGAGTGCCATTCGCTCGCCTAGCTTACGAATATTATTGTTTTTGGACTTTAGCTCCGGCAGCCAGCGCTTGCGTCCAAATTTCGTCTGCACAAAGCTTTCTTCCTTTGCCTGCTCCTTGATGCGCGACATATATTCACGCACGCCATGATATACCGACAAATATTTGTTAATATATTCCGTCGCCGTCTTGACGGAAACGCCAATATCATTGGATAACGAATATCCCGAGATGCCATATACAATACCAAAGTTCACCGCCTTGGACGAACGGCGCATGGATGCCGTCACTTCCTCCATCGGCACATGGAATACCTGAGATGCTGTCATGGCGTGAATATCTGTTCCGCTGCGGAACGCCTCGATCATAGTCTCGTCATTTGCCATATCTGCGAGCACACGCAGTTCAATCTGCGAATAATCCGCATCCACAAGCACGCAACCCTGTTTTGCCACAAACATATGCCGCAGCTCACTGCCGAGTTCCGTGCGAACCGGAATATTCTGCAAATTTGGATCGGTCGAGCTGAGCCGTCCGGTCGCTGTCACCATCTGTTGGAACGTCGAATGAATGCGGCCATCCGCCCCAATAACCTTGAGCAAGCCGTCTACATATGTCGAGCGCAGCTTGGTCAACTGACGATATTCAATTACCATGCCAACCATCGGATGATAGCCCTTAAGGGCTTCCAAAACTTCAATATTAGTAGAATATCCCGTTTTGGTCTTTTTGATTACCGGCAGTTCCAGTTCTTCAAACAAAATCTGTCCAAGCATTTTGGTGGAATTGATGTTAAATTCCCGCCCGGCTTCTCGATAAATATCCGCTGTCAATGCATCAATGCGCTTTGTCAGCGCATCGCCGAAGGTACGCAAGGCATCTGCATCCGCTTGAAAACCATAAAACTGCATCGAGGCGAGCACGCCCTCTAACGGCAGTTCGATAGTTTGGTACAGCTCATACATGCCTTGTTTTTTGATATTTCGTACAATTTCCTGTGCCATTTCCTGCACAGCGGCAGCGTGATCCGCCAGCGTGCGCAGTGCGTTTTTCCGTCCGCCCAACGGAGAGAACGCGTCCTCTGCTTCATAATCAGAGACAGGTGCCAATTCTTGATTCAAATACGCAAGCGCGACTTTTTCTAAACCATAGCTTGATTCAGACGGATCAAGCAAATAGGCGCCAAGCGCCGTATCGCATACAAAATCTGCCGCTTCGATTCCCTCTTTGAGCAGTGCCAGCAAATACGGCTTGCCATCGTGTACTGTCAGCGGATACTTTCCGGAAAACAGCTGCTGCAAGACCGTATGCCAGCCCTCTGTTCCCACTTGGTCAGCGCACAGCAAATACGCAGTGTCCTCTGCAAGCACGCACACTGCTTCCAATGAATGCGGCGCAGTGACAACCAACTCCTGCTTGTCCGCAATCGCAGCAAATAATTCCTCGCCGCTGTGCAATTCCTTGCGGATGACCTCCTTTTTGGGAACAGAATCCTCATCCGGAGCGTGCAGTCCCAATCGCGTAATATAATTTTTGAACTCTAACCGAGTGAACAGCCGGTACAGCGCCGATTCATCCATGTGCATTTCCGGCAGTTCTGTCACATTGCATTCCAGCGGTACATCGCGCACGATGGTAACCAAGTGCAGACTCTTATCTGCCGCTTCTCTTCCGTTCAGCAATTTGGTTCTCTGTCCTTTTTTAATAAACGGATCATCAATATTGTCATAAACCGCCTGCACAGAGCCAAATTTCTGAATCAGTCCCATCGCTGTCTTTTCGCCGATGCCGGGCACGCCAGGAATATTATCCGAGGTATCACCCATGAGCGCTTTGAGATCAATCATATGAATGGGATCAAATCCATACTGCTCTCGAAAAACCTCTGTGGTATATTCGGTAATCGTCGTCTGACCCTTGCGTGTGATAGACAGCAGCACACTGGTTCCTCCGCCAATCAGCTGCAAAGAGTCTTTATCTCCCGTGACAATCAGGCAGGTATCTCCGTTGTCATTCGCCTGTTGGCTCAAGGTTCCCAGCAGATCATCTGCTTCAAATCCCGCCTTTTCCATATACGGAATGCCCATTGCATCCAACACTTCGCGAATGAGCGGAAGCTGCTGCGCGAGTTCATCCGGCATCCCTTTTCGCGTTCCCTTATAATCCGCATATTCTTTATGACGAAATGTTTTTTCCCTGACGTCAAAGCATACAACGATGCGGTCCGGCTTGTGCTCATCCTGTAATTTGAACAGCGTGGATAAAAAGCCATATACGGCATTTGTAAACAATCCTTCGTGGTTGGTCAGCAGCCGTACACCATAAAAGGCACGATTGAGTATGCTGTTGCCATCTATTGCCATCAGCTTCATTGCATGTCCTCCATTCATTTCCTAATTGTTTATTATACCATGAATACACAAGCATTTACTAGAGGATACAAAGGAAAAAAGACAGCTCAACTGTGAACTGTCCGTTTCTGTTGATATTTGGAAATGGTTTGGTATAATAGTTCTGTTACCGCCTTTTTCCGGCACAGGCCAGTGACGGAAGGGAGGTGTCTTTGATGGAATGGATTTCCTCATTATTTCTCGCTGTTGCGGCAAGTGTAATTTCTCATTACATATGCAAATGGCTCGACAGTTGGAAGTAAAACGGCGATAATGAGCCTCGGTTGATTGCTCCGTATAAAAGCAAATAGAAACCCCCAGTAGCGGCAACTACTGGGGGTTTCGCTTTGTGTCTTTTCCGGTTGATGATTTCCTCATTCATCAGCTATATTATAGCACGGCAATATTTTCCCGTCAAGCCATGCTGCGTTTTTCTTCTTCGTTGACGGTACCTACAAAAATCGTTTATAATACAACTATCCTGATGAAAAGAAGGTGAAATTTTGTCGTCTTCTCGCTTCGTGCGACTGTACGCAATACCATGGCTTGTGTATTTCGCACCAGAGATATTTTTGCTGTATAGTTCCGGTACGACAGCGGTTTTGCCGCTGTTATATTCTGCCGTCTGGGCGGCAATCTGCACAGCATTGGTATCGTTGCTTCCGCAGTCAGCCGCCCGCCTGTTGGGCACGGTCATCGGTCTGCTTGCCATCGTCTATTCTTTGGTACAAGCTGGATATTATCGCATTTTCCAACGATTTTTATGGCTGCGTGATCTCGCTTACCTGCGCGACGGCGC
The DNA here is from genome assembly GCA_963620595.1 of Anaerotignum sp. Classification (GTDB taxonomy): domain Bacteria; phylum Bacillota; class Clostridia; order Oscillospirales; family Butyricicoccaceae; genus Butyricicoccus_A. The sequence continues at coordinate 9,673 of CAVFAY010000035.1, forward strand.
AGCGTTTGCCAACTCCCTGTTTTCGTATCTGTCTGTCAGATTTTTCATCGGTGCCGCTGGTATGCTTCTCTTACTCGTGCTGGCATGTCTAATGCGTCCGCGCACGCAGCCTTCTCGCGCACGTACCCTGTACATCTGCTTCGGTGCATTGACTGCCGCTTCGCTGGTGTCCTATCAGACGCCAGCGAATACCTCTTACGATTACAGCGTATATCAATCAAACGGGCTGTATCAAACCGCTTTATACGATGTCTCTGCCCATTTTCTTGAGCCAATGCTCTGCGATTCCGATGCTCAGCAAGGGCAAGCGCGCGCCGAGGTTTCTGCCTATCTCAATACCTATGGCAGTTCCGGGTCAACCAATGCTATGACCGGTACCTTGCGCGGCAAAAATGTGATTCTTGTCCTGATGGAAAGTGTCGATGATTGGACGATTACCCCAGATTCTGCGCCGACAATCACGCGTTTGATGCAGGATGGCATACAATTTACCAATTTTTATACGCCGTTATACGGCAGTGCCCGCACGTTTAATTCAGAATTTGCGATGAACACCGGCATCTTCTCTCCGACAGACGGGAAGTTCGTCACAGCCTATCAGACCAATGATTTTTCTGAAAGTCTGCCGAGCCGGTTTCGTGCCAACGGCTACACCGCCAACGCATTTCATTACAACAGGCCGTCTTTTTACAGCCGCGGTGTGATGGATCCTGCCATGGGTTATGACCAGTACATCAGCTATATGGATTACACAGACAATCCTTTTTCCGACGAGCTATACGAGGACAGCTTTGTCCTGACAAATCCTGCACTGAAAAACAAACTATTGCCCACAGACCAGCCTTTTTTTAACTTTGTCATCTCCCGCAACGCACATATGCCGTATGGCAATGGCGATTCTGTCGGAGCATATGCCATGCAGAAATATCCGCAGTATGCCAATCGCGACAGCTGCTCGGAAGTCAATTATTACTATGCAAAAATCCGATTGCTCGACGACTTTTTCGCTCAGCTGCTGCAAGAGCTTGAGCAACGAGATTTGCTGCAAAATACCGTGATTATCGGCGTAACCGATCACTACGCCTACACCATGACCAATCAGCAGCGCGTGCGAGAACTATCTCAGATAGACACAGATTTGCTTTTAGAGCGCACACCGTGCTTTATCTGGTCCGCAGATATGCAGCCAATGATGATTACCAAAACATGTAATACCACGGATTTAGTGCCAACACTGCTCAATCTATTTGGTATGGACAGCTCCGGTTATCTTGGCCATGACATTTTCGATAGTACCTATACGGGCTATGCCATTTTCAGCGATGGCAGTTGGATCACAGACAACGCCGTGTATCAGCATGATTCCGTTGTGTACCAGTTTCCCCAGCATACCACTTCACAAACCGAAATCTCAGCTATGAATGCGCTGACCGCTCGCTATCTTGCGGCAAACAACCAAATCTTGTTCAGCAATTATTATCATCGCTGACTGGGAGCCGAAGAAATCTTCCTCTTCGGCTCCTTTCTTTTAGCCGATTTTCAGCTCCAACCGCAGACGGTCTGCAACCATCGAAATAAATTCACTGTTTGTCGGTTTTCCCTTTGTGCCGGACACAGTAAATCCAAAATATTCTTGCAGCGTGTCCACATCGCCGCGATCCCAGGCGACTTCAATGGCATGTCGAATCGCGCGTTCTACACGAGAAGAGGTTGTTTTGAATTTTTTTGCGACAGTCGGGTATAATACCTTTGTAATCGCATTGATTGCCTCCATATCATGAATTGTCATAATGATAGCCTCGCGCAAATACTGGTATCCCTTAATATGCGCCGGTACGCCGATCTGATGAATAATGTCCGTCACGCGCATTTCAATTTCCAGTTCCTCATTTGGCACGCGCACAGCGGCAGTGCGCATATATCCCCGCTGTCCGCCGTGCCGACACACACGCTGAGCCAGTGCGTGCAATTCCACCGGCTTGCGCAGATAAAAGCTGACGCCTAGCGCATTGCATTCCTCTGTTGTTTCCTGTGATGCGAAGCTGCTCAGCACAAAAATCGCAGGCATTCTCGCAGGAGCTGCCTCGTTCAGTTCATGCAGGATCGTCAGTCCATCCACTCCCGGCAAAATCAGATCCATCAGCACAACATCTGGTGCATCTTCTAAAATATGCTGCACCAGTCCATTTCCATCCCCATATGTCCCAATGATCTCAATCCGCTCATCAGCACACAACGTTTCCCGCAGCACAGCGCGAAATTCCTTATCTTCGTCAGCAATCAATACACGAATCCTGTTCTCCATGTTATCATTCCCTGCCTTCCAGCATTTCCGTTAGAATTTACCGTTTTCCGGCAGCATCAGCGTATCATATTTTCGCACGAAAGACAATAAATTTTACTCATTTCTTCATAAAAACATTTCGTCTTTTTTCAACATACGTAAAGCAAATAATCGATATTCATAGTTAATTTGCCATTTTTCATCACAATATGCGAATATTTTCGTGCAATATTTCATCAAGCAAGTCCATGAATATGTTTATATTTTGCTAATTTTATATGAACAGCATTCGAGGGGCGCAGCCATGCGCCGCGCCCCTGTTTTTTCAATCATCCTGCCGCATCGAGCATATTTTTAATCAGAATTCCATACCCCCGATCCGGATGATCTACGAGCACATGCGTGACTGCGCCAACCAGTTTTCCATCCTGTAAAATTGGCGATCCGCTCATCCCCGGCACGATTCCTCCGGTCTTTTCCAGCAAAGTTTCATCTGTCACACGCAAGAATAAATTTCGGCTGTCCGAAGCATCCGTTGTGATCTTTTCAATCGAAATCGCATACTTTTCGGGCTGTGAACCCGAAATACAGGTTAAAATTTCCGCTTGACCTGTGTGCACCTCCTCCGGCTCCGCCGTAGCAAAAACAGTCTGCCCTGCATACAAACCGACATCCTGTAATGTGCCAAAAATGCCGCACGCGGTATTGTCGTTCAGTGTTCCCATCTCTGTTGAGAAATCATACGTGCCAATTAACTCTCCCGGCTTTCCTGCTGTTCCCATTTCGACACGAACCACCTGTGCCGGAATAATAGAACCGGTCTCCAATGGCAGGCGGGCGCCGCTGTCAACATCCGTAATCGGATGTCCCAATGCACCAAAATCGCCATTTTTCGGATCGACATACGTGAGCGTGCCAATTCCCGCCATACTGTCCCGAATCAGCAATCCAATCTGGTATCCATCCCCAGATGTGCTCTGCACAGGCTGCACAGAGACTGAAATTTTTGTCTCTCCGCGCAAGCCAACAAGTTCCATCGGCTTTCCTTCACTATTGCGCACAATGTCTGCCAATGTTTCACTCGAATTAATCGCTATGCCGTTCGCTGTCTGCAAAATATCTCCGGTTTCCAGTCCAGCCTCCTCTCCTGGACACAAAGCTCCCGCCGGTGTATCAATCTCTGTCATGCCGGAGACAACCACGCCTTCCGCTGTCATACGAACGCCCGCCGGAATTCCCAAGGGAATCACATCTGCTGCCTGTGCTGTGCACGAAATCAGCAATACCGCCGCCAATACACCACACCAACACGTTCTCCGCCTGTTCATCGCATCCTCTCCCTTCTTTTTTAGATTTTCCGCCGCGCCGAAAATCTATCCGTATAGATGTCTGGTGGAATGTCCACAGATTTCTTAAATCAAAGCACGTTCGGATATTGAACCAATTTTTAATTTATGGTATAGTACAAGCAGAACATGTGTTTGGGAGAGATGATTATGCGAATTGCCATTGTCGGTTCCCGTTCTGTGACCAACGATGCCTATCCAATTTTAGAGCGCTATATGCCGCGGGGAACCAGTGAAATTGTATCCGGCGGCGCAGCCGGTGCCGATGAATTAGCGGAGGAATACGCCCACCGTAACCATCTGCCAATGAAAATTTTTCGCCCAGATTATCAGGTCTATCATAAGTCTGCGCCATTGCAGCGCAATTTATCCATTATTCGGTACAGTGATGCCGTGCTTGTCTTATGGGACGGAAAATCACGCGGCGCGGCGCATGTCATCGTCAATTGCTTTCACGAATATACACCGGTACATGTGCTGCTCATTCGAGACGGAAAGCTCGTTAAAACGCTGTTTGGTCAGGAAAACGGACGACTGCTATAATTTTATCTTATTTTTTGTCAAAAAAACGGACAGAAGCACGATGCCTCTGTCCGTTTTGTCTTGATCCAAAATCAAAATTAATCTGCAAGATACGGCGCTGCAATGTTTTGCACGCCATCCGGATTTTCTGCCTTCCAAGCATAGTAATCCTTGCCGCTGGCAGCAATTGTCTGACCCAGCTCTACCAGGAACTTCGGAATATCTGTCTCCAGAATCGTTCCTAGCTCTGCGCCCATCTTTTCTTCTCCCTGACGGTCGCAGCCGCTCAGATAGAACATAAATGCGGACTGCTTATTCTTAATCGCACCGCGGAAGCCCATCTCACCGGTCTGATGTGTACCGCAGGAAGACGGACATCCGGAAACGTGAATCTGCGGCAGCGCACCGTCCGGAATCTTTGCTTCTCGAACAGCTTGCACACAAGCGTGCAGCAGCACCTGCGAATCGCGCACACCAACCTGACATGTCGATGCACCGATGCAGCTAACCGAAGTCTCAAAAACGGTTTTTGCGGTGTTCTGAGTCAACTCCAGCATCTTTTTTGCCTCTGTGCCAGTCAAATTGATGATGTATACCGTCTCATATGGTGCAATACGCATCTCTACCTGATCCATAGCAGATATCGCATCGCTGACTGCGCACAGATCCTCTACTGCCGGCATACCGCCAATCGGATGCCATGCAACAGCATACAGACCATCCTGCTTCTGCTCCACAATGCGCGGATCGGAAACCGTGCTGCCATCGCCCTTCTTGGTAAAGACAATCGGTTCTACATGCAGCGTCAGATCTTCGCCGGAATCATAGACTTCCTTGAGCTTTTCCAGATATGCTTCCTTATACTTCTCTGCGCCGCCGAGAATTTCCTGCAAATAACGTGTGCGGGCATGGCCGCGATTCTTGTAATCACCATAGGTGCGGAAGGTTAGCCACATTGCCTTGAGATAGAACAACAGCTGATCCGGCTCAACCGCTTCTGCCACCTTCACGCCAAAGCGCGGATTGTTGCCGAGACCGCCTGCGGTATAGATGTCAAACTTGCCGTCTGGACGGGCGGCATAGCCCATATCACGGAATGTCGCATGGGTGACATTTTCCGGCGAGTTGGAGAAACCAACCTTGAGCTTACGCGGCATCGGATCTGCATTGATAAAATTCATAGCGAATTCTCCGACCGCCTCGGCATACGGGAGGACATCAAAGTATTCACCCTTCTGCACACCGCTCAGCGGCGCACACATGGTATTGCGCGGGAAGTCTCCGCCGCCGCCCATGGTGACAATGCCGACATCCAATGCGCCTTCCATAATATCACAGGTGGACACGGCATCCATATCATGCAGCTGAATGGTCTGGCAGGTGGTGAAATGTGCGCGCGGCACCTGATACTTGCGAATCGATTCCGCAATATATGCCAGCTTCTTCGCAGTCACGCGACCTGCCGGCATACGCAGACGCAACATATTCTTAGATGGATCATGCTGTGCATAGCTGCCGTAACGGCCGGAAAACCCTTTGTATTCTGCCTTCTTGATTTCGCCCTTGGAGTAAGCGATCGCCTTTTCGCGGAACAGCGGCATATCCGCCTTCCAGCTCTGCGGGTCAATCTTTTTCATAACAATTCCTCACTTCGAAGGGATGGTTTCATCCCTGAATTTTCTCTTGATTTCGTGCAGATTTCTGCCAATTCGTTCGTGCTTTTATTGTATCACTGCCCCTTTGGCATTGCAACTGCAAAATAATTTTTTCTTTCTATATTTTTCAATATGTATAGGTATTTATCTATATATAATTCGCAAACTTCCTCTTGTCAATCCAGTAAATTCACGGTAAACTAAAGATACTTTCAAAAAAGGAGTTGATTGTTTATGAGCAATCCTATTCTTGTCACCGTTCGCTATACCGTTAAGGACGGCAAGCGCGAAGAATTTTATCGTCACATTGTCGAGCAGGGCATCGACACAGCATCTCGTGAAGAAGCCGGAAACCGCAAGTATAACTACTACTATCCGACTGATTCTGAACAGGATCTGTGCCTGCTGGAGCTGTGGGACAGCCGTGAAGCACAGAAAATTCACGGCACGACGACACATTATCAGAAGCTCTCTGCGCTGAAGGCAGAATATGTCACAAACGCAGCGATTCAGATTTACGACCTTGCGGCGCAATAACGCTGTTCTCGCCTGGCTTCTGTTTTCCGGAAGCGGTGCATACTTAGAGCTGATGCTGCATCTCGTTGTCTTTCACGCAGTGGATACGCATCTGATGATTCCGATGCTGTTTGGTCTGTGTGTGGGAAGCGGACTTGTCTGCATCAGCTCTTTGTTTCCGGTAAAAGCCAGCGGACGAATCGCACTCGCCTGTCTCGGTTTCCTGTGTGTCTGTTTCTGTGTCCAGTGCGTCTATCATGGCATTTTCGGCAGTTTTATGCCGCTGTCGCAGCTGACCCTTGGCACCGATGCACTGACCAATTTTAAGGGTCAGGTCATCTATGGCATTTGGCAACAGCTTTTCCCCGTCATCGCGCTTTGCCTGCCGTTTCCCTTTGCTTGGTATATGCTGCGTTCTCGCCACGTACAACTGCCGCGCTTAACGCGAAAAACGCTCTGTACTATGCTGGGCGCATTCACAGCAATCTGCGTGCTGACGCTGGCCTGTGTGCACGTACTGGACGGCGGTGCCGTATATCGGCTGCTGACTAACACCAGTGCTTCCACAGAGAGCAGTGTGCGTCACGCCGGTCTCGCTGCCACGATGATAGAAGAGGGTTTGGCGCTGGGGAATACTTCCTCTGTTACGCTGACTGCCAGTGCCTTGGACGGCGATCCGACGCAGAGCAATCCAGATACCGCCAATCTTGACACATCTCTGGATTTTTCCGCTCTGGCAAGCAAGACAACAGACGCCGATATATCCGCACTCGATCAATACTGTGCATCTCTTGCACCGACCAGCAAAAACCAATACACGGGACTGATCAAAGGGTATAATCTCATTATGATTTGTGCCGAATCATTCAGTCCCTATCTCATTGACAAGGAACGAACGCCTGCGCTGTACAAGCTGGAAAACAGCGGTTTTCAGTTTCAAAACTACTATTGCAGCTTTCTCAACACAACGACAAACGGCGAATACGCACTGTGCATGGGACTGATGCCGGATATGTCTCGTACTAAAACAGCCTCCAGCTTTGATGTCTCACGCAGCAACTATTTGCCATACTGCATGGGAACTGTTTTTTCCTCATACGGCTATCCCGCCTACGCCTATCACAATTATTATGGCACGTTCTATGATCGCAATCACACGCACCCCAACATGGGATATACGTTTCGAGCTGTTGGCAACGGACTGGATATTCCGCTGTCTTGGCCATCCTCGGACAAAGACATGATTGACGCTTCTGTCTCGGATTATCTGGACAGTGATACCCCGTTCTGTGCGTATTATATGACCTTTTCCGGTCATTATCAGTATGACTGGGACAATGCCATGAGCGCCAAAAATCGCAAGGTTGTTTCGGATCTTCCCTATTCGGAAACGGTACAGGCGTATCTCGCCTGCAACATGGAATTGGAATATGCTATAGAAGATTTGTTTGCAGCATTAGAACGCTCTGGGAAAGCCGACAACACGGTAATTGTTCTCACAGCAGACCACTATCCTTATGGTCTGTCGGAAAGTCAATACAACGAACTTGCCGGAACGCGCATCGACACGACATTTGAAAAATATCACAATTCGTTTCTGTGCTATGTTCCAAATATGCAGCCCGTCGATGTGGATGCCTATTGCTGTGACATGGACATTTTACCGACTCTGCTCAATCTATTTGGCGTCTCGTATGACTCCCGCCTGCTCGCCGGAAAAGATATTTTATCCGACAGCCCGCATGTTGCGGTTTTGTCCGATCAAAGCTATCTGACGGATTCCTTCCGCTACAATGCAGAAACCGGCACCGCACAATCATATGACGGCACAGCTGTGAATCCCGCTGACGTACAGGCCTACTGTCAATACGTGAGCAATGCCTTTTCTTTTTCCACGCAGGTGCTAAACACGGATTATTACGCCCATGTCTTTTCAAAATCGGCAGCCGAGCAAACGCAAAGTTATGATTTTGCCGACATCACCAGTCCATTTGAAGAAGCCAGTGCGTTGTTTGCCGTAGAAAACGGTTATATGCAGCCAATCTCCCAAACAGAATTTGGTGCGCAGCAACCAGCCGCCTATGGCGAGCTGCTTCATGCTTTGTATCGCATGGCAGGCAACACGGACAGTCTTTCCGATGCTGCCGTCATGCAGTGGGCACAGGAGCACGCTCTGATTTCATCTGATTGTTCCGCGCAGGACACGCTGACCTATGGCTCGATGAGTCGTTTGCTCTGGAACTATCTTGCCGATCAAGACGTCAATCTTACGTTGACACAAGAGGACAGCGAGCAACTAGCTCGTATCCAAGTGGGATACACCGACTTGGACGATATCACGCGAATTGCTATGTATTGGATGCGCAAACATGCGATCTTACAGGATAACGACCTCGGGCAGTATTATTCTCTATCTGAGCAAAGTTTAACTCGTGCGCAGATGTCGCGATGCCTGCAAGGCATTTCTTCGGTTTTATCCTCACAATCCTAACAGGCTGAGAGAACTGCTTCGGCAGTTCTCTTTTTTGCTTATGCAGCACCCACTGTCTGCGCTTCCGCACGCGCAAACAAATGCTGTACTTCCTGTGCAACCGCTTGAGCAAATGCCGCATGTCCTGCCGCATTCATGTGTTCTTGGTCTCGGTCACTGCACACTGCATAATCTGCCGCACGCAAAAATCCGATGTTCCATCGTTTTGCGATGGTTTCATATACAGTTTCCAGTTGATGCGAAACCACAATGGATTTTTTAGAAAATTCCGGATCGCATTCCGGTCTCCAAACATTCTCTCCCAGATAAATCGGAGAAATCAACAGAATTTCTGCCTGTGGTGCGGCATATCGAATCTGCCGAAGCAACCGTTCTATGCCTTTGCCAATGACTTCCGCTGACGCGCCAAATGCTGTTTTGCAGTCATTGGTACCCAGCATCAACACGACACCATCCACTGTCGCATGTGTTTCCAGCAGTACTGGAAGCAGTTCCGTACCGCGTCTTCCATCCCGCAGTGGATCATCAAAAATTGTTGTGCGTCCGCACAGACCTTCTTCAATCACATGATACTGCTGTCCCAACTGTTCTTGCAGCAAGCTCGTCCAGCGCACGCCCCACGGCAGCCGTGTGCCGCTGTCGCCATCCAGTCCCCATGTATTGGAATCTCCAAAGCAAAGTAATTGACGCATTGCTTTTCCTCCTATTCCTAGTTACTTACTATGTTTAGTATGTGAACTACTATACCATACTTTTCTCCGTCTGCCAACCCCTTTTTGAAAAATTTCTCTAGTGGCGTAAGTTCTCTAATATTAAACATAAACAATCTTGTATTTAGGGAGATTTCGTAGTATACTAAAGAAAATATAATAGTGGGCAGAGTATACTGTTTGTAGTGATACAGTATATTCTTCATTAAATCGTAGATATAAAGATAGTAGTTGACAGCAGTTCCCTGTATTTTCTCGTAGTGGTATAACACGGCGGCCAGCAGTCCGTTATCTGCTATCGTTGTAGTTCCCTGTATTTTCTCGTAGTGGTATAACCCGTGGACGAAAGGGTTTAAGTTCTGGGAGTTGTAGTTCCCTGTATTTTCTCGTAGTGGTATAACGACTGCGACAATGGATGTATTTGGTTTACGGTTGTAGTTCCCTGTATTTTCTCGTAGTGGTATAACTTGGATGCCGCCGGTAAAGCTGCCGACGATGTTGTAGTTCCCTGTATTTTCTCGTAGTGGTATAACTGCGGATGACCAAAGCAGTGCAGCGGAAAGGTTGTAGTTCCCTGTATTTTCTCGTAGTGGTATAACGCTGTGTGCCGCTTTGATTACCGTGTTTAAGTTGTAGTTCCCTGTATTTTCTCGTAGTGGTATAACACCGGTGGATTTAGCCTACAGACAACCAAGGTTGTAGTTCCCTGTATTTTCTCGTAGTGGTATAACGTATCAATTTAGACTGGTTGATGCACGGTGTTGTAGTTCCCTGTATTTTCTCGTAGTGGTATAACTCTTGTTTGTTATTTATGTTATACGCATATGTTGTAGTTCCCTGTATTTTCTCGTAGTGGTATAACCCGTAAAGCCGCCGCCGCCGGAGCAGCAAGTTGTAGTTCCCTGTATTTTCTCGTAGTGGTATAACGCAGAAGCAATAAGGGAATAAAGAAATCAGGTTGTAGTTCCCTGTATTTTCTCGTAGTGGTATAACCTACAAGCAGCAGCAGCGGCAAGCAAGCGAGTTGTAGTTCCCTGTATTTTCTCGTAGTGGTATAACAGACAATATCGGGACGCTTGTTTTGGCTACATATTTGTTGAAAATTCAATAGATATGCTCTGAAAACAGGCAAAAACGGTACAGATTTCGCATGAGAAGTCTGTACCGTTTTTTTCAAAATTCCATCAATTGTTTGCTGTTCTGCGGCAAATCACATGTTTTTTCTTCGCCAATCAAAAGATCAATCGCATTAAATTGACGTTCTGTGACTACCATCATGCGCACCGCGCCGTGTAATGGTACATGCTGTAAAACTCTCGCTCGATGTGTTTCCACCGAATCCGATCCATTGCAAATGCGAGCATACACAGAATACTGTACCATGTGGTATCCGTCTTTTAACAGAAAATTGCGAAATTGCGCAGCGGCTCGCCGCTGTGCTTTTGTTTTTACCGGAAGATCAAAAAATACCATAATTCGCATGAACCTACTCATACCTGCCTTCCTCCAGTCCGATCAATTTGGGAAGCTCCAATGTATTTTCTTGATTTACAATTGACTTTGCCAGAGACGCGGCGGAGCGGCCAATGGCATACATAACACGCATTTTTTTGCCGTTCTGAAGCATCAGCAGATTTGTCGCGTTGAACAATTTTCGTTTGATTGCCGGCGTCAATTCATCACTATCCGTATCCGGAATACTGGCAACATATAGATCAATGAGCGGACGAAACGGTTCTATCAAATCATCCGCTAAGTTATACGAATTGAGCTGATTATGATGCTGTAAACCGATACACGGTTCTAATCCATGCATGACCAGATTTCGCGCAATTGCACCGCGAAGAATGGCATACCCATAATTGAGCGCGGCATTTTGCAGGCATAAATCATTGCGCGTAAATCCTTGACCAAACAACTTAGGAAAATACCATGCCGCCGCTTGTGCTTCTACATTTGTGACATCACCAGAACGCACCGTTTGCGCCATCTCTTCCAGTTCTTCAAAGCCGGCTTTACCGGACAGTCGTAAACAAGCCGCCTGATTGTTGATTTTTTGCTGAACAATACATTTCCACAGCTGTTTTTGTATCGGACGCGGAATCTCAAACTGTGCATACAGCATTTTGTGCTGACGGCTGAATTGATTCATCGCAACAAGCTGTGCAGACGGCAGGTGCTTTTCATCACAGAAAAACACCGTAATGCCGCTGACAGCCAACCGCTCCAATGCCGCCGCAGATATTTGAATCTGTCTGGATTCCAGCAGCACAGAACAAATATCCTCAAGCGGAATCAAAGCTTCACGCTCCTGCATAATACACAGTTGATTGTGCTTGATTGACAAACGTGCCGGATTGGAGATGACAATGTTGCGAAACTCCATCTTTTTTATCCTCTCAGCGGCTTGCGCTTTTCCGGCAGCGAAACTTCCGAATAATTGCCCAATGCATCAACAGTATATTTTTTGAGACAGGAAAGTGTTTTTCCACCCAAACTCTCCTTGGAATAGCTGCTGTCATGCGTGTAAATCTCAAAGCTTCCTGAGTTACTGTTAAAACTTCGATAATAGAAAAGTCCTTTCGTCTTAGAAATAGTCGGATCAAGTGAAGAACCTTTCGGAGCTCTTAATTCAAAAACCTCTTTATGCTCTACATAGATCAGATCATTCGGATACATTGAGAATAAAAAGTCTTTATCATCCATAACTTTCCACTCGCTATGCAATTTTTTTGCAACTACCGCTCTATCAGGCAGTTTGCCTTTAATCACATCAATAGTATAAATCGGCACGTAATAGTATCCTTCATCTTCAACGTAAAAGACATCTACACGAATCATGCTACCATTTTCCGCACATCCAATATGCTTGTTACTTGCTCTTGCATCGCCTCTTTTAACTTCTACCGTGTTATTGTGCGTTTCATAAAGCTTCACTTTTTTTACAAGTGGACCGCGCGTTCCGTCACGCTTCGGCTTGTAAAACGGTTCAGCAAATGCCTTTTTCGCATTGCCATCAAATTCTTTCAACCGCTTTTTCAATGCCTCGTATAACAATCGGTCGCTTTCCGGCGCATAATAGTTCTTAATTTCGCCAGTCTGTTTATCCCATGTTAATTTGGTTAACGGCACTTTTTTAATATATCCGCCGTCCGCTTTTCTATGAAGCGTTGCTTCATGTGCAGCTCCAGTGGTCTTGGTCTTGCGTTCCGGTTTGCGCGAAACAAATACCGGCTTGATTTCTTCCTCCGAATCGTAGGTTGCGAGATGCAGCCGTGCAATCTCCTCAGCAGGGTTATCACTCAGCCGCGCTTCCAACTCCTGACGGAAACGCTCCCACGGCGCGGGGAATTTCGGAGAATATTTTGCATCATATGCTTCTCGTGTCATCAATTCACCGGTCTCTGTATCCAGATAGCCTTCTGGTGTTTTGCGAATGCATTCCCGATGCTTCGTATACTGTGTAATTTTCTGGATCATACCCGGTGATACGCAGGCAACGACAGCCGCATCCGCAGCATGATGCAAATCTCCATCTTCTCGAATCTTTTGAATCCCTAACCGTTTCCGAACATGGGCTGTTATTGCACCGTTTACCGCCTGTGTTCGTCTTTTTTTATCGTACTTTCCCGTCTCTGCAAATTGCAGATGGTCATTGATAAGGTTATAAATGACACGAGCGATGTATTGTGTATCGACCAAATTTCGCTGTTTAAAGCCGTTTCTCTGCTCTTCCGACAGCGATTGTGTCAAAAGATTTCGCTTCTTTTTCCAATTGTGTACCTGTGTATTGACGAGTGTTTCAAATCTCTGCCAACGCGCAGGGGCACTCTTCAAGTAGTCAGCCGGAATCCGATTGCCCTTTTGCCGATTTTCTGAAGAACGAACAAGCACTTTGTTTGTATAACTATCATCAAAAGAGATGCTGTACGGAATAATGTGGTCAACATCAACATATCCCGCTTCAAACAACCGATTTATATCAAGATTTTGACCGGAATACAGGCAAACGCCATTTTGATCCTGAAACAGCTTGAACTTGACAATATCTTGTCCTGTCGGTTCAGCACCTTTTATCTCCTTGATCTGCTGTCTGAGTTCTTCATTTCTCTTCGCATTGGTCTCCTGCTTTTTCGTAATTTTCTTTCGTACATCATGTGGTTTTCCCATTTCACGTGCCAGCTCTACCCGCACGACCTCCGGTGCGCCATATTCCCTCACAACCGCATTGATAACACGAATGGTCTGTGATACCGCGCGGCGAACAACCGGATTGTTAATCGGCTCAATATCAAACAAACTGAGTTTGTTTTTCTTGGTTACAGAGTCCTTCTGCTCTCCATAAACTTCTTTGCACGCTTCTGCATATGTCATACCTTTTTCCAGATATGGAATCAGTTTCCGTAAAGCCTTTGCAGAAAGATGTGCTGTTTTGGAGGTGGACAATGTCAGCAATGCCGGAATAAACTCACATGGAATATCGAGCTTTTCCAATTGCGCTTTTCGCTTATCATCCGATTTATAGCAGAGTAAAATTCTCGCAATTTCGTCCCTTCGTTCCCATGATACTGTTGAAATCGCATCTTTTTGAACCGTATTTAACGCTTTTCGCATTTCATGATAAAACTTCATATGACCGAGCTTTTTGCGCTCAACCTTTCCGATCTCATCAGAACCATACCGCAGCATATTAAAAGATACATCATTTGACAGCCCTAATTTTTTGCGAAGCTGCGCATATGAAGCAGTTGCCGAGTTCATAACAAGATCGATATAAATCTGTTTCTGTTCTGTTGTTAAAGCACTGCTTTCTCCATTGTTCTTTACCAGTCTCAAATGGTTAACATCCTGTAAGAGCCGGAAATACTCTGCGGAATAACTGCCTTTTGCCGCACGCGGTTCATCTTTTTCAAACGTGCAATGGCCGAGCATTTTTTCAATCATATTTCCGCCGTATGGACTCTTTCCACCTGGGCCTTCATCAAAATTGCGCTGACTGCCCCAAATCTCCAGATATGCTTCTTCAAATTCCGCTATCGCATAAGGTACACCTAATGCACGCTGTCGTGAGAAAATCAATCGAATCTCATCTTCTACCATAGACCGTTCGACGGTCGTTCGGTAATCATCGGGATGATTGTGCGGCACAAAAATTTTTGTGCCGTCAGGATTGCATTCCCAAAACCGATCATCTTTCAGGAGCATTTCACCGATCGTGCGATAACTATTTTCTTCCATGCACTGTTTGTTTTCAGAAATCGCACTCTTTACTTTGCCATTTTCTTTATCCTTGGCTTCTTCTGACTTACTGTTAGACTTATATCCTCTGCGCTGTGCCAGATGAATCAACACGCGAACAAACTCTTGCTTTGTAAGTACACGCTCCAATGCCTGTACACGAAGTTCATATACAGAAGTTTCAAATTGAGAATGTTCAAACATTTCAGCCATTTCAACGCGGGTCATGATGCCATTCTGTTGAATCAGCTGTTTGATACGGTCTTTGCGATGCCGTCTGCGGCGAATGGTACGGCGCTGACCGCGTGCTTCTCGTCTTGGCTCAGCCAATGACGCTCCTGTTTTAGGGTGTTCCGCTTTATCAAAAATTCGAACACCTAAACGTTCAATTTTAATCGGTTCACCATCAATATTATTTTCAAGCACCGCCCATCCGACAGATGTAATGCCAATATCAAGTCCTAAAGTATAACGTAATGACAAAGGACGTCCCCCTTTACTTTTTTATTTAGATACAAGAATACCCCAGCACGTTTGACGGCTGGGGCAGAGCTTGTGGTGTACTACCTTATTGCAGTAACCTGTATTTCCTCGTAGTGGTATAAGATAGAAATAACTGCATTCTCTCGTAGTAATATAAAATAGCATAGTCATAATATCATATTGCTGCAAAAAAATCAAGTCATAAGTATTCTCGTATACTAAAATGTTCACCGGAGATCACAGATCCTCTTCTGTAAATATTCCCACGAACGAAAGCCCCATTTATTAAATAGCTTCAAAAATACCAAAAAAGCCTGATTT
>CAVFAY010000036.1:0-24825 GCA_963620595.1 Anaerotignum sp.
TTGGTACGCATAAAAACGCTGAGAGAGCATTCTATTGGTATCAAAAGGCGGCAGAAGCTGGGAATATGGATGGAATGATGAATCTTATCCGTTGTTATAGAGAAGGTATCGGCACGCAAAAGAGTTGGAAAGAAGTGTGGCGCTGGTCAAAGAAAGCGGCAGAGATGAAAGTAGAATCAGAATAGGGACAGCATCGTTCTCCATAAAATTCTTCTTTTCCAATAAATCCTCTTGTGCTATACTAAACCTAGCAACAAACAACAGGAGGGAATATCCATGAATTTACAGACACGTATTCCGATTTCCAACGGGACATCCATTCCGTGCGTGGGCTTCGGCACATGGAAGACACCAAATGAAGAAGCGGAGAAGTCCGTAGCAGAGGCGCTGCGCGTCGGCTATCGCCACATTGACACCGCGACAGCTTACGGCAACGAGGCTGGTGTCGGCAAGGCAATTGCAGAATCCGGCATTGCGCGAGAAGACATTTTCCTGACCAGCAAGCTGTGGAACCCGCATCAGGGCTATCAGAGCACACTGGATGCCTTTGCGCGTTCACTGGAGAAGCTCCAGACCGACTATTTGGATTTGTATTTGATTCACTGGCCGCATGACCACAAGTATTTTGACAATTGGGAAGAGATGAACGTGGAAACCTGGCGTGCATTTGAAGAGCTGTACGGCGAAGGCAAGATTAAGGCAATCGGCGTCAGCAATTTCCGCCCGCGTCATATCGAGAATCTGGTTAAGCATTGCGAGATTGCACCGATGGTCGATCAGATTGAAATTCATCCGAGTATGCCGCAGGATGACATGATTGCATACTGCCGCGAACACAATATGGTCGTTGAGGGCTGGAGTCCGATGTCTACCGGACGCATTTTCTCTGTTCCGGAAGTACAGGAGCTGGCAAAGAAATATGGCAAGACCGTTGCACAGGTTGTTCTGCGCTGGCATGTACAGCGCGGTGTTATTCCGCTTCCAAAGTCGGTAACGCCGTCAAGAATTGCGGAAAACAGCCAGATTTTTGATTTTGCTCTCGAAGAAGCGGATATGAAAATTATTGGCGATTTGCAGGGCTGTGGCTGGTCTCAGCTTGACCCGGACAATTTGATTTATTGATGAACAATGCCCACTTTTCTAAGGTACAGAAGAGTGGGCATTTTACCGGAAAATAGCAAGAATCTATACAGGAATAACGGCGGAATGCAGATTGACGGGAGACTTGCCTGCGTCTATACTCTATATTTGTACGATGAAATAGAGAATAGAAATGGAGTATAAACATGGTAACGAGACTTGAACGCCGTGTGTGTCCGCATGCGGTGTCCGGCAAGATGTTTTGGCTGTGCGCCATTACTTATATTATCGCCTTGTTTGGCAGAATGAGCTACTCTGCCGTGATGGTTGCTCTGATTGCCAATGGCAGTATGGACGAAGCACAGGCGGGACTGATCGGCACGGCATTGTTTGTCGTGTATGGTGTGTCGCAGATTTTCAGCGGCTTGATTGGTGACCGCATCAGCCCGAAGAAGATGATTTTTGTGGGCTTGATTGGTTCAGGTATTTTGAATCTTATTATGGGACTGACCGGACAATATGCGGTGATGCTTGTTGTTTGGGCGCTCAATGGCTTGTTTCAGTCTACCATGTGGTCACCGATTGCGCGCATTTTTGCCGAACAAATGCCGCCGGATGAGCGCAAAAAGTGCTGCAATAACATTGCAGTGACGTATCCACTGGCGACCATTCTCGCCTATGTGCTGGCAACCGTCCTGCTGACAGTTTGGAATTGGCGCGGCGTATTTTTGCTGGCAGGAGGCATGATTATTATTGCGGGCATCAACTGGATGATTCGCATGAGCTGGTTTGAAAGACAGATAGAAACCAGTGAAGAAATCGAAGTCATTGAGCTGCAGTCGAAACAGACGCAGAAAAAGGAAAATATGCTGCGCCTGCTGCTGCTCTCTGGTATTGTACTGGCAACAGTTCCGGCTATGACGCACGGCATGCTGCGCGATGGCATTCAGACATGGCTACCAACGCTGATGACACAGAATTTCCATTTTGGTACCTCGGCATCGGTTGCACTGGACATTATTATTCCGGTATTTAATATGCTCGGCGTATTTTTCACCAAGGCGCTGCCGAAAAAGTGGACGGAGAACGAGCTGAAAGCCTCGGTCGCTTTCTTCGCTGTGACGATTGTATCGTTGTTTGCGTTGGATTGGGTGTGCAATGTCAGTGCCATACTGTCACTGATTCTGCTGACTGTGGCAAGCACCTGCATGACCGGCGCGAATATCATGCTGATTAACCTAATTCCGGTACACTTTGGCGTAGTGGGACGCGCTTCGTCTGTAACGGGCGTTTTGAACTGTTCTGCCTATGTCGGTTCGGCGATTTCCAGCTTTGGTGTCGGCGCAGTGGCACAGAATTTTGGATGGGGAGCAGCAATTTTCGTTTGGATTGGCTTTTCACTGCTCGCGCTGTTGGCATCACTGGTTAGCTGCGGTCGTTGGGGCGCGTATGAACATCGGTTGGACAATAGAGAAAAAGTAAAATCCTAAAAGAAAAACAGGCTTTTCTCTGGAAATCAGAGAGAGCCTGTTTTTGCTATATGTATATTGTTATTTATACTTCAATTTCAAATTCTCGAAAATACTTTTTTAACTTGCGCAAAACGGCATTTGCTGTGCGCAAGTGCTGCTGTCCCTGTTGGCGCATGTCCAGAGACATGGTTTCATTGTCAAGAATGTCATTGAGGGCGTTTCGCTGACTTTTAATCAAATCGTAGACTGGGAGTAACGTGTCTGTACGAAAGTCAGTCTGTCCGATGAGCAGCTGATCCTGCACATCACCAAGTCGCTGTGCGTAAGCGTCTAGCTCTTTGCAGTCGGTCTCAGAAAGTTCATTTATTTGTGTGTCATGGTCAACATTTTCTATTTCGATTTGCAGGGCGGAAATGCAAAATTCGATTTCTTGCGGTGTCAGATTGAAGGTCGGTTTTTTGGTATTCGTCATCGTATCAACTCCTTTATGAACCCATCGTAACAGAAAATACATGGACAGGCAAGCAAATACAGAAGTTGTTTACAGAATGTTTGAGATACTTGACAAAAAACAGTGGATATGCAATACTATAACATATGGTTATCAAAACTATTTTTATCGTGAGGAATGTATCATGAAAGAAAACAAGACAGTGGTTCTCGTTGATTCTGGCTGTGATGTCCCGCAGTCTTTGATTCAGAAATACAATATGAAGGTATTGCGTTTGCGTGTGTCGTACGAAAACGAACACTACATGGACAGCGTTGCGCTGGCATATGATGTGTATAAGCGCTTTCCTGAAGAAATTCCGCATACATCTACGCCGGTTATGCAGGATTATTATGATATGATCGAGGAGATCAAAGAAGAAGGCTATGAAAATGTTATTGGCGTCTTTATCTCCAGCAAGCTAAGCAGTACGTGCCATACGGCGCATCTGGTGTTCCAAGAGCATCCGGAACTCAACTCGTTTATTTTGGATTCCAAAAATATTTCGATTGGTTCGGGTCTGCTGGCGATTTGGGCGGCACAGCAGGTGAGCAAAAATGTTCCGTTTGAGGAAATTTGCGCCAAGCTGAGCGGAAAAGTCAAAGATTCTAAGGTATTCTTTTATATGGATACATTGGAATATTTGCGTAAGGGCGGCCGCATTGGCGGCGTTGCATCGGTTGCAGGCAGCCTTCTTAAGATCAAGCCGATTATCTCGTGCAATGAGGAAGGTTCATACTATACAGTGGAAAAAATTCGCGGCGCAAAGGCAGGCAAGGAAAAACTGCTGCATCATGTAGAAGAATTCTGCAATGACAAGCCGGCGATGTTGGCACTGATGAATGGAGGCGCGCCGGAAGAGGCTGCTACCATAAAACCTATTTTGAAAAAGAACATTAAGCAGGGCAAAATTGTGGCAGAGGATCAGATTACCGCTACGCTGGCAATCAATACCGGTCCGGGGTTGGTTGGTATTGGTATTTTGGTCGATCCGTAATACAGAGAAACGAAAAGGCAGGAGCAAACACTCCTGCCTTTTATTATGCTCGTTTTTGCTTGTCAGATGCAATGAGCAGCCGCAGCGCTTCGACTGCGGTTTGTACGCATTGCGTGGTATCGTGTACTTGAATATCTTCCAGCCCCATCGCGCGGCGGGTTTGATTGCCAAGTACGAGCAAAATAGTTCCAATGCGCACGCGGCGCACAGCGCCGACGATAAACAGCGTCGCGGATTCCATTTCACTTGCGAGTGCACCACAACCGAGCCACGCCTTCCATTTTTGTTCTAACTCTGCGGAGACTGGCATGTTCTCCGGTTCGTGCTGACCATAAAACGAGTCCTTACACTGTACAACACCGGTGTGAAACCGCAGCCCTGCTTGCGCAGCCGCTTGGTGCAGTGCCTGTACGACATCAAAATGCGGTGTTGCCGGATACTCAATCGGTGCATATTCTGAGCCGGTGCCGTCCATACGAATAGCGCCGGTTGCGATGATCAAATCGCCGCCCAACACCTCCGGCTGCATACCGCCCGAGGTTCCGACACGGATAAACGTATCGGAACCGCAATGCACCAGCTCTTCCAAGGCGATGGCTGCGGATGGACCACCGATGCCGGTCGAGCACACACTGACCGGAACGCCGTCCAGCGTGCCGGTATACGTCGTGAACTCACGATTGGATGCGATTTTTACCGGATTGTCAAACAGAGCTGCGATTTTTTCGCATCGTCCGGGATCGCCGGGCAGAATTACATATCTGCCGACGTCCCCAGTCTTGATTTTCAGGTGAAATTCCATATCTGGACTGTAAGCCGTTGCCATGATATTCCCTCCTGTCTGACAAAAAAGCAGAGAAAATTATGACTTGAATGCCGTGCCGATCTTATCCGCTTCCAAAATTGCAGCATATACTTCATCAGCGGTGATATCCTTGCGCAGGTTCTTGGTGGACTGCGTCGGAACAACAGCGGCTTCTGCTACCTTGCGGATTTCGTCTTCCTTGACATCGGTGATGCCCAGATCAGCCAGCGTCATCGGCAGACCAACCAGCTTCATAAACGACAAAACTTCGTTCATTTCTTCTTCGGAAGCATGTTCCAGAACCAGCTGGGCAATGGTGCCGAAAGCGACCTTTTCGCCGTGATACATACCATGTGCCTGCGGAACATAAGCAAAACCATCGTTGATGGCGTGAGCTGCTGCCAGACCGCCGCTCTCAAAGCCAACGCCGGACAGATAAATGCAAGCCTCAACCACGTTTTCCAGTGCATCGTTGGACTGCTTTGCTTCCAGAGCTTCCAGCGCACCGGCACCATCACGGATCAAAATGTCGTAGCACAGTTTGGACATCATCAGAGCGGTATTGGAGCACTGACCGCGTGCCATGGTCTTGACGCCGGATGCCTTGCAGGCGCGAGCCTCAAACCAAGTAGCCAGTGCATCGCCCATGCCGGCAACGAGCAGACGCTTCGGAGACTGAGCGATAACAGCGGTGTCAACCAGAACGAGATCTGGATTGCGCTTCATCATCAGCGCCTTGATGACAACACCTTCGTCATTGTAGATAACAGCAACGCCGCTGCACGGGGAGTCGTTGGATGCAACGGTCGGGATGATAACCAACTGGTAGCCGCCGAGATTGGTGACGACAGCCTTTGCCGTGTCAATAACCTTGCCGCCGCCAACACCGATGACAACGTCACAATTGTTCTCGGTGACGACATCCATGACGCGGGAGATTTCTGCCTTGGTGCACTCTCCGTTAAATTCGCAGAAAATAACCTCTTTTTCTACGGACTTCAAGCTCTCTTCAATCTGTGCGCCAACGCGCTTCTTGTTGTTCGGAGAGCAGAGGACGAGAAACTTTTCGCCCATTTTCTTGACGTTTTTGCCGAGATTTGCCAGCTCACCATTGCCCTGCATGTAACGTGCAGGAGATTTGATACCATAAGACATATAATATGGACTCCTTTCCATGTGAACGAGTGCTGATTTTATCATCAGCAATTACCCGTATCTTTACCTCAGTGTACCAAAATCAGATAGCTTTGTAAAGCAAAATAAAAAAGCAGCTGACCTGCATGACACAGGCCAGCCGCTGATGAGAGATTTGACGTTATTTGATAAAACTCTTGTCTACTGTCGCAGCGGGCAGTTGAATATCTGCATTGGTATAAATATCCTCATAAATAAAGGAAAGCAGATAGTCAGATGCTTCACGCAGATCGTAGACGTAGCACCAAGCGTGGCTAGACGGCATAATACCACCCCAAGCATCGACGTGACTGCCTGGCAGGGCATCCTGTTCGAGAGTCGGTTTGCTGGTGAGCAAAAATTGCGCCAGATTGAAAATTTCGGAATAGTCCAAAGAGGTCGTGCACAGACCTAACCCTTGACGAATGAGTGCAGGATACTGTGTGATAGACAGATTGCCTGCTTTGGAAAACAGAGAAGCCATCACTTCTCGCTGACGGCTGGTGCGCATGTCATCGCTGTCTAAATGGCGGATGCGAGAATAAGAAACAGCTTGCTCACCGTTCAATGTCACACTGTCACCGGCAGTCAAAGATTTGCCACATTCGCCGAGATACGGAATTTCAGCCTCACTCAGATTCACCTGCACGCCGCCGAGCATGTCCACAATACTTGTCATTTCGCTGAAGTTCACGGCAACATAGTCGGTAATATTGAGATTGAAATTCTTATTGAGCGTTTTCACGGCAAGCTCTGCGCCACCGTATGCATAGGCGTGCGTGAACTTTTCGTATACATCTTTATCTGGAATATATACTAAAGTATCGCGGGCAATGGAACATAGCTTGATTTTGTTGTGCACACGGTCAATGGACAGAATCATAGTCGCATCTGAACGTCCTTTGCTGCTGTCTTGACTGTCGATACCAAAAATAGCAATGTTTTTGATGTCTGCATTGTTGAGATCGGTTTGCTCGTTGACGGCGAGGCGATCTACCGCGTGATCTACAGCATCTGCGAAGGAAGAATCATGCTGGAGCGTTCCAAAAAAATAATGATACGCACCGAAACATCCTATGCCGATGACTGCTGCGAGCAGAACAATATATATGAATATGGATCGTTTCTTCATAGATGACCTCCTGTGTAAGACTTAAATCAAAATAGCGATTGGACTGTGTAAAAATTTCTGTAAAAAAGTATACATGGAACGCAGGGAAAATACAAGGAAATTTTTTGTGAAAAGAAACATAGAAAAGACAAAATCCTGCTATTTCTTTGAGAAGAACATGAGGATAAAACATGATATAATATTGAAAAATGGTGAAAATACAAATAAATTCTGCTGTTTGAGATAGTGAAAAAATAAACAAAGAATGGATAAAGAGACGATGGCGAATGAAAAAAGAACACTTGTCCTAAATAGGAAAAAATTTTAGACAATAGCAATTTATCTGATAAAATGACAAAAGCGTGTGCGGGAACGCAGAAAAAAACAACAGGTGAATGACAAAATGCACAAAAGCGCGTGCAACAAAAAATCAAAAATCTATGGGCAAAAATAAAAATAAGAGAATAAAAGTACGAAATAATACAAAAAAATGACGATAATGTACTATAAAAAATGAATAGGATGAAAACAAGGGAGATAAAGAAGAATTATAAGCAATATATTTGATGTGAATATTGTATAAAAAATCTGCAAAAAACTTATGAGAATTGCATGAAAAATTCGTGTTTGGTCAAAATCAACAAATAAATACTTGCAATTGTAACATTGTGGTGTTATTCTTGATACATCAAAAGTCGAGAGCGTCATCCCAAACGCAAAAGACAGAAAAGAAGAGGAGAGAAACTATGAAACTGAAGAAAATGATGGCAGTCCTCCTGGCAGGTGCTACCTGCGCGGGCATGATGGCAGGCTGCGGATCGTCTGACGGCGACTCCAAGGCTTCCGGCGGATCCGGTGAAAATGGCACCATGACATTGATTATGTCTACTCGTGATGAGTTCTTGTCCACATTGGAATCTGCGGCTATGTCCGCAGCGGAAGAGGCAGGCGTTACGCTGACTTCTCAGGACGCACAGAACGACTCTGCAAAGCAGATTCAGTACATCGAGACCGCAGTAAACGGCGGTGACGAAGCTGTTATCGTGAACCCGGTAGACTCCGATGCAGCACAGTCCCTCGTAGATGCAGCTGGCGATACACCGCTGGTATTCGTAAACCGTCCGCCGTCTGATATGGAAGTTCTCGCAGCAAAGAACGTTGGCTTCTGCGGTTCTGACGAGGACACCTCCGGTTACTTCCAGGGTGAGTATCTGGCCGACTACTTCAAGAAGCAGGGCAAGACAGAAATCAAGTACATTCTGCTTCAGGGCGAGCTGGGTCAGGTATCTCAGATCAAGCGCTGCGCAGGTGTTCTGAAGGCACTGGAAGACGAAGGCATC
This sequence comes from Anaerotignum sp., assembly GCA_963620595.1. Classification (GTDB taxonomy): domain Bacteria; phylum Bacillota; class Clostridia; order Oscillospirales; family Butyricicoccaceae; genus Butyricicoccus_A. The sequence goes on from CAVFAY010000036.1 coordinate 8,469, forward strand.
AAGGCAACATCTGTTGTCGATCTGGCTGGTAAGTATGACCGTGCAGAGGCTATGAACAAGATCAGCCCGGTTCTGACTTCCGGACAGGAATTTGACTGCATCATTTCTAACAACGACGCAATGGCTCTCGGTGCAATCGAGGCTTGTGAGGCAGCTGGCGTTGATCCGAAATCGTTCCCGATTGTTGGTATCGACTGCACTAAGGACGGCGCAGCAGCTGTTCAGGCTGGTAAGCTGGCAATGACTGTTTACCAGAATCCGCTCGGACAGGGCAAGGGCTGTATCGAAGCCGCCCTGAACCTCGTTAACGGCAAGGCTGCCAATGAGGGCACCTCGTTCACCAAGGACGAGTCTGGCAAGGACTACAGCGATTCCATCGTTTGGATTCCGTTTGAGCCGGTAACCAAGGACAACGTAGCAGATTATCTCTAATTTGCAGGGAAAACGGTTATTGTTGAGAGAGAAGGATAACCGCAAAGTTTTGAGTTGAGACGTTGGGGGCGTCGGACATAGTCTGACGCCCTCATTTAAGCAAGAAGGTAGGAAAGGCAGGGTGAACACAAACGTGAGTGAGTATATCCTCGAAATGCATGACATTGTCAAGGAATTTCCGGGCGTAAGAGCTCTGAAAGGCGTACAGCTGAACGTTCGCCCAGGTACCGTACATACCCTGATGGGTGAGAACGGTGCAGGTAAATCGACACTGATGAAGTGTTTGATCGGCATTCAGCCGTGCACCTCTGGCAAGATTATCTTCAATGGCAAGGAAGTAGAATTTAAGAGCCCGCTGCAGGCAATGAGCGCGGGAATTACGATGATCCATCAGGAGCTTTCTCCGGTGCCGGATCGTACCGTGTGCGAGAATCTGTGGCTCGGTCGCTTCCCAATGAAGAACAAGCTGATGTGTGACCACAAGCGGGCACGCAAAGAAGCACAAGAACTGTTTGAAAAGTGGAATCTGGCGCTGAATCCGGACGATATGATGAGAGATCTGACGGTTGCTCAGCAGCAGATGGTAGAAATCGCAAAGGCAGTATCGTATGATACCAAGGTCGTTATCATGGACGAGCCGACCTCCGCTTTGACCGAGACGGAAGTAGAGCATCTGTTCGATATTATCGCAGATCTGAAGTCCAAGAACGTAGCAATTATTTACATTTCTCATAAGATGGAAGAAATCTTCCGCATCAGTGATGACATCAGCGTATTCCGTGACGGTGAGTACATCGGCACAGACCGTGCAGAAAACCTCAACGTGGACAAGGTTGTAGAGATGATGGTAGGACGTCAGGTTGGCAACATGTTCCCGAAGATTGACTGTGAAATCGGTGATGTTATTCTGGAAGTTAAGGATCTGGCATCCGGCAAGTCGTTTGAGCACGTAAGTTTCCAGGTACACCGCGGCGAAATCTTTGGATTTGCGGGTCTGGTAGGTGCAGGCCGTACCGAGGTTGTAGAAACCATCTTCGGTATGCGCAAAAAGACCGCTGGTCAGATTTTCCTCAATGGCAAGGAAGTTAACATCAAGAGCCCGGAGGATGCGATTGCAAACTCGATTGGTCTTCTGACAGAGGATCGCCGCGGCAATGGTATCTTTGGACTGCTTGATATTACAGAAAATACCGTTATGGCATCCCTGAAAAATTATGGTTTCCCCCAGAATCATAAGAAAATGGAAGAGGATGCGATCAAATGGAATCAGGCAATGCGCACCAAGACGCCGTCTATGCGTCAGCGCATTATGAACCTGTCCGGTGGTAACCAGCAGAAGGTGCTTCTGGCACGTTGGCTGCTGTTGAATCCGGACATCCTGATTGTCGATGAACCGACTCGTGGTATTGATGTCGGTGCAAAATCTGAAATCCATTCGATTATTACGCAACTGGCAGGCGAAGGTAAGGCGATCATCATGATTTCCTCCGAGCTTCCGGAAGTATCCGGCATGGCTGACCGTATTCTGGTTATGTATGAGGGCCATATGATGGGCATTATCGAACGTAACCGTGACGGCGGCGATCCGTATGATTCACAGGAGCTGCTGACCTATGCACACGGCGAAAAGAATGACTTCGCCACTGCCAAGTAAAAGAAAGGGGAGACTCTCATAATGGAAGCAACAAAAAAGGGCTTTGATTTTAAAAAATTCATGTCAGACAACGCCATGTGGTTCGTACTGATTATCTTGGCAATTGCTCTGACCGCGGTTCGTCCGAAGTTTTTTACTGTCGGCAACCTGACCACACTGATTTCGTCCGAGTCCGTCAAGGGCATCATTACCTGCGGCGTTTGCTGGTGCATCCTGTCTGCTGGTATCGATCTGGGCCCTGGTGCTGTAGCAGCTCTGTCCGCTGTAGTATCTGCATCCCTCGCACAGCAAGCTGATCTGCCGACTCGTCTGATTAGCGTACATATGCCGGCAGTTGTCTGCATTATCGTTGCTATGGTAATCGGCGCAATCGTTGGTATCATCTGTGGCTGGCTGGTTGCTTGCACACATATCCATCCGTTTATCGCGACGTTAGGCTCACAGCTCATATGTCGAGCTTTGGCAAAGATGTACTCCAATAAGCCGGTATCCAATCTGGATCAGAGCTTCCGTAACTTCGCCGTTTATAAGATTGCCGGAGTTCCGATGGTTGTATTCATCTTCTTGATTGTCTTTATTATTTCGTGGTTTATGATGACGCAGTGCCGTTTCGGCAAGAATATCTTTGCAATCGGCGGCAACCGTCAGGCAGCTCGCGTAGCTGGTATCAATGTAGAGAAGAACCTGATTCTCACCTATATGTGGTGCGGTCTTCTGTCCGGCCTGGCTGGCGCAATGCTGGCAGCACGTACTGGTTCTGCTGACCCGTCTACCAACGGCTTGCAGTACGAGTTCGATGCCATCGCAGCAGCTACTATCGGTGGTACTTCTCAGACAGGCGGTATCTGCCGTATGTCCGGTGTACTGTCCGGTATCCTGATTCTTGGTATCATCAACAATGGTCTCGTTCTTCTGGGTGTTAACGATAACTTGACACAGGTAATCAAGGGCTTAATTATCGTTGTATCCGTAGTAGTTGATATGAGAAAGAACGCTGTTCGCCCGTAAGTTTATTCAACAACACATAGACTCTCATTCTCTTGTACACAGGAGGCTGCAGATTCGTCTGCAGCCTCTTTTGTATTGGCGCATAAAAAAGCGCGTGTATCTTTGGATACACGCGCTAGTTTTTTGTTAGAAGAATTAGCCTGCAACAGCAGCCTTCAGTGCGTCAACACGGTCGGTTTTTTCCCAAGTAACGCCCAGATCGGTGCGTCCCATATGACCGTAAGCAGCGAGCTGACGGTAAATCGGACGGCGCAGATCCAGATCACGGATGATTGCGGTCGGACGCAGATCGAATACCTGCTCAACAGCATCTTCCAGCTTGGAGTCGGCAACGGTACCAGTGCCGAAGGTCTCTACACGGATAGATACCGGCTGTGCCACGCCGATAGCGTATGCAAGCTGTACCTGGCACTTGTCAGCCAGACCAGCAGCAACGATGTTCTTTGCGACATAGCGAGCAGCGTAAGCGGCAGAACGGTCAACCTTGGTCGGATCCTTGCCGGAGAATGCGCCGCCGCCGTGCGGTGCAGAACCGCCGTATGTATCAACGATGATCTTACGGCCGGTCAGACCGGAGTCACCCTGCGGACCGCCGATAACAAAACGACCGGTCGGATTGACGAAAATACGTGTATTCTCGTCGAACAGGTCAGCCGGCAGAGTCGGTTTGATAACCAGCTCGATCATATCCTTGCGGATCTGCTCCAGCGTAACTTCCGGGTTGTGCTGGGTGGACAGAACAACGGTGTCAATGTGAATCGGCTTGTTGTTTTCGTCATACTCAACGGTAACCTGTGTTTTGCCGTCCGGACGCAGATAATCAACCGTGCCAGCCTTGCGGACATCGGTCAGTTTCTTTGCCATCTTCTGTGCCAGAGAAATCGGCAGCGGCATCAGCTCTGGCGTCTCGGTGCAAGCGTAGCCGAACATCATGCCCTGGTCGCCTGCGCCATTGGTCAGGTCGAGAGCGGCGTCTTCCTTGGTTTCCAGTGCCTTGTCAACGCCCATAGCGATGTCAGCGGACTGCTTGTCAATGCTGGTGACAACGGCGCAGGTGTCACAGTCAAAGCCGAACTTTGCGCGGTCGTAGCCGATCTCACGAACAGTCTCTCGAGCGATGGTACCGTAATCGATAACGGCGTTGGTGGTAATCTCGCCCATGATGGAGATGATACCGGTGGTTACAGTTGTCTCACAAGCAACACGAGCGGTCGGATCCTTTGTGATGATTGCGTCCAGAATAGCATCAGAGATCTGGTCGCAGATTTTGTCCGGATGTCCTTCGGTAACGGACTCGGAGGTAAATAAGTTCTTTCCCATTGGGATACCTTCTTTCTATGAGATATATTTTGAATTAACGAATAAAAAAGCGCTTCTGCCGATTACACAGAGCGCCGAATGATTCCCTCATCTTTCGATCTGGTAATACCGTCGGATTTGGCACCTTGCGATAGTAGGTTGCCGGGTTTCATAGGGCCGTTCCCTCCGCCTCTCTTGATAAGGATATTTACTTGATGCAACTATCCTAATACTTTTTTGCTAGTATGTCAAGGATAAAATTATATAAATTTCAAAGTTTCACAAGAAAATACAGGAAATTTGGTTGAAAGAATGTGCGCGACATGGTATCATTTTTAATAGCAAGAGTTATTTTGTGTTACGTTGTTTTGAAACGCAAGACAGGAGTGAAGTCGAATGGATATTTCAACAATTTATAAGCAGCCAGAGGACGTTGTAGCAGTTTCTTCTTCTTCCGGTTCGATTACCTATGGAGAGCTGTATCGCAGATCGGAAAATCTGGCAAAGCATATTGTCGTATCTGGCACAAAGCGTGTTATTGTATATGGTCATAAGGAATACAGCATGATATTGGCATATGTAGCCTGTCTTCGTGCAGGTGTGCCGTATATTCCGGTCAGCCCGCAGCAGCCGGTCGGTCGCCGTAAGGCGATTGCTTCGCAGGCGGATGCCGGTTTGATTTTGTGCGCGGTTGGCCGTGGCTTTGCCGGCGCAGGTTCGGCACTCTCCTTAAATATTATGGCAGCATCGGATCAACCGCCGGAGGAAGAGGTACAACTGCCGACATCTTATTCGGATGACCAACTGGCTTATATTACCTTTACATCCGGCAGCACGGGCAATCCAAAGGGCGTGCAGGCAACACGCGGCAATTTGAATAACTATATTGACTGGATGGACAAGACGATTCCTCTGGAGCCGGAGGAAGAGGGAACTGTGTTGAATCTGGCGATGTTTTCTATTGATCTGTCGCTGACGGATATTTATTATGCATTGACACACGGCAGAACGCTGGTGACAACCAATTCGGAGATTCAGCAGCATCTGACCATGCTGTATCCGCATCTGATTAAATCCAATGCCGCAATGATGGTGCTTCCACCGACTCTCGTACATTTTATGATGCAGAGCAACAGCTTTGGCAGAAAAATGATGCCGCATCTGCGTGTGGTATATTTGTCCGGCGAGTCGCTGCATCCGGGTACGGTTCGCCACTTGCTCAAGTGCTTTGATGGAGATCTGACAGTCATCAACGGTTATGGCCCGACGGAGGCAACCTGTAATGTCTGCGCGGCACAGATCACTGATGAGATGTGCGATGACAGACTGCCGGTAGGCATTGTCAAGGATGCCTGCACGACCATTCGTGTGATGAAGGGCAATGAAGATGTCCAAGTTGGCGAAGAAGGCGAGATTGTCCTAATTGGCAAGAGTGTTACCAGTGGATACACCAATGATGACGAGGGTGGGTTCTGCACGATTGACGGACAGCCTGCCTTCCGTACTGGTGATATTGGCTTTGTCACAGAGGAAGGAAAGCTGTATTGGAGCTATCGCAAGAACGGCATGATTAAGGTGCGCGGCGTGCGCATTGAGCCGGGCGATATTGAGAACCACATGGTGCGCATTCATGGCGTCACCGGATGCGGTGTTGTTGAGCGGTATGGGCATTTGGTTGCCTATGTTACCGTCAGCCGCGAGATGACACCAGGACAGATCCGCGCGGCTGCGCGTCCGCATTTGCCGACACATATGATTCCGGGTATTGTCCGTATCGTGAATTCGCTTCCGATGACGGAAAACGGCAAACTGGATCGTGATCAGCTGGAATAATGAAAAACAAAAACGTCGGCGATGGAAAACGTCGGCGTTTTTGATTGTGCAAATAGTTCTCAATACCGAAAGAACCATGTTATAATTTTGTAAAAGAATCAGAAAATGTAGGGAACCGCCGGCAGAAATGTTGACTATTTTTTTGAAAATGAGTAATATGATACTAATAGTTTTTAATTCATGTGAGTCACATAGCTCTGCTGTGCTGACAGAGCGAGAAGAAAAAAGGTTATTTATTGTATGAATGTGTATTTAGGTATTGATATCGGTTCAACAACCGTAAAACTCGTGGCGGCCGGCGTAAACGATGCGACTGGACGCCTTGAAATTTTGTATCGGAAATATGAGCGTCACTTTTCTAAAGTGCGCGAAAAAGCCTGTGAAATGCTACGTGATGCGAAGCAGGTGATTGGTGAGGCGAATATTTGTGTGGCAATTACCGGCTCAGCTGGCCTCGGTGTGGCAAAGGCAAGTGGCGTGGACTTCGTACAGGAAGTCTTTGCGACGAGAAAATGCGTCGGAACCTTTGTGCCAAAGGCGGATGTTGTCATTGAGCTGGGCGGCGAAGATGCAAAGATTGTGTTCCTGACCGGACAACTGGAGGAACGAATGAATGGCTCCTGTGCCGGTGGTACGGGTGCTTTTATTGACCAGATGGCTATACTGCTTGATGTACAGCCGAATGAGCTGGATGCACTGTCGTTGAAAGCGGAGCGCATTTACACGATTGCATCGCGCTGCGGCGTATTTGCCAAGAGTGATATTCAGCCGCTGCTCAACGAGGGCGCACGCAAAGAAGATGTGGCAGCTTCTATTTTTCAGGCAGTCGTCAACCAGACGGTCGCCGGTCTGGCACAGGGTCGTGAGATTGAAGGCGATGTTGTTTTCCTCGGCGGCCCGCTGTTCTTCTTTAAGGGTTTGCAGAAGCGGTTTCAGGAGACTTTGAAGCTGCCTGATGAGCACGCACATTTTCCGGAGCTGGCACCGTATGCCATTGCTGCCGGTGCGGCGGTTTATGCAAAGGATACCTCGGAAAAGACGTATACGTATGAGGAACTGCTGGATACGCTGGAAAAGACGGCTAATATCCGCGTCAAGACAGCAACGCTGGAGCCGTTGTTCCGCGGAGAGGAAGAATATACTGAGTTCCGCCGCCGTCATAATTCGCACGATATTATGCGTGAGAATGTTACGATGTACAGTGGCAAAGCATATCTGGGCATCGACTGTGGCTCGACAACGACAAAGCTTGTTTTGATTGGCGAAGACAATCAAATTTTGTTTAACTACTACAGCCCGAACAAGGGAAATCCGGTCGATGTCGTCAGAGAACAGCTCATCAAGCTGTATGAACTGTGCGGCGATCGTATCCGCATTGCAGGCTCTGCCGTGACGGGCTACGGTGAAGCGCTGATTCTCAATGCGTTCGGTGTCGATCACGGTCTCGTTGAGACCATGGCGCACTTTAAGGCGGCGCGTCATTTCGAACCGGATGTCGATTTTATCATTGACATTGGCGGTCAGGACATCAAGTGTTTCAAAATTGCCAACAACTGTATCGACAATATTTCTCTGAATGAGGCATGTTCCTCTGGCTGCGGCTCGTTTATCGAGACGTTTGCCCGTTCTATGGGATACAGCATTGAAGAATTCTGCCGGTTGGGTCTGTTCGCGGAGCATCCGATTGACCTTGGTTCCCGCTGTACCGTCTTTATGAACTCGTCGGTCAAGCAGGCACAAAAGGACGGCGCAGGTATTGACGCTATCTCTGCCGGTTTGTCTGTCAGTGTTGTAAAAAACGCATTGTATAAGGTCATTCGCGCGCATTCGCCGGACGATCTGGGCAAGCATATTGTTGTACAGGGCGGCACGTTTCTCAACGATGCTATTCTGCGTTCGTTTGAAATGGAAATCGGCAGAAATGTCACCCGTCCGGTCATTTCAGGTTTGATGGGTGCATATGGTGCAGCACTGCACGCTATGGCAAATGAAAAGGAAGCCAGCTCGCTGATTTCTCTGGAAGAACTGAAAGACTTTGACCACAAAACGACCTCGGTAAAGTGCGGCGGATGTACGAACCATTGCTCGCTGACAGTTTCACTGTTCCCTGGTGGACGAAAGTTTATTTCCGGCAATCGCTGTGAGCGTCCGCTCGGCGGCGGAGATAAGCTCAAGCTGCCGAATTTGTATGAATACAAACTGGAACGCTTGCAGCAATATCGCAAGAGTCAGCCAGGCAAGGCAAAGATCGGTATTCCGTTTGGACTGAACATGTTTGAACTGCTGCCGTTCTGGCACACGTTCCTGACGCATTTGGATTTTGAAGTGGTGCTGTCAGATGTATCTACGCGTGCAATGTATGCATTGGGACAGAACTCGATCCCGTCGGATACCGTATGTTATCCGGCCAAGCTCATGCACGGCCATATTGAAAATCTGCTGAGCAAGGGCGTGGACGCGATTTTCTATCCGTGTATGACATATAATTTGGATGAACACCGCACGTCGAACTGCTACAACTGTCCGGTTGTTGCGTATTATCCGGAACTGCTCAAGGCAAACATGAAGCACTTGCAGGGCGTTGACTTTATGATGCCGTATATTGAGCTGGACAGAAAAAAGGAGTTCCTCAAGACGGCGTGTGAGCTGTTTGTAAAGAAATATCCGCATATCAATAAGCGCATGGTTAAGCAGGCTGCTGCCGCAGGCTATGCTGAATTGGATCGATACTATGCAGATGTCGCTGCGGAAGGCAAAAAAGCGGTTGCCTATGCGGAAGAGCATGGCTTGGAGATTGCTGTGCTGGCGGGACGCCCGTATCATATTGATCCGGAAATCAACCACGGCATTGACCGCTTGATTCAGTCGTATAATATGGTCATTGTATCCGAAGACTCTGTTGCACCGCTGGCAGAGATGCCGACGGTAAATGTCCTCAATCAGTGGACCTATCATTCCCGTATGTATGCAGCTGCCAACTGGGCAGTGCACAGACCGGATGCACAGCTCATTCAGCTGGTATCCTTTGGCTGTGGTATTGATGCTATTACAACCGATGAAATGCGTGCCATTACAGAAGAGGGCGGCAAAATTTATACCCAGCTCAAAATTGATGAGATTAACAATTTGGGTGCTGCGAAGATTCGTATTCGCAGTATGCTCGCCGCAGTAGAGGAGGGAAAACAGAATGCCCGAAACGCGTGAAATTCCACATGTTCCGTTTACGGAGGACATGAAAAAAGACTATACCATTCTGGTTCCGAATATGCTGCCGGTACAGCTCAAGCTGATTACCTCTATTATGAAGAACTACGGCTATAATATGGAGGTCTTGGAAACAGAAGGCCCGCAAATTGCGGAATGCGGTCTGAAAAATGTACATAATGACACCTGCTATCCGGCTCTGCTTGTCATTGGTCAGTTTATTGATGCACTGGAATCCGGCAAATATGATTTGCATAAGGTTGCATTGATGATTACGCAGACCGGCGGCGGCTGCCGTGCGTCTAACTATATTCATCTGCTGCGCAAGGCACTCATCAAAAATGGCATGGGCTTTATTCCGGTTATTTCGCTCAATTTCTCTGGTTTGGAGAAAAATGCAAATCCGGGCTTTAAGCTGACACCGAAGGCGTTTATTCAGGTCGCATACGGTGTGTTGCTCGGTGATTTTATCATGCATATTTTTAACCAGTGCCGCCCGTATGAGGTGCACAAGGGAGACTGCCAGAAGGCAGTAGATGAGCTGTTTAATAAAATCACAAAAGATTTTCGCGGCGACAAATTCATTCATTACAAGTACGTTCGCATGATGTACGTGCTCATCTGCAAGCGATTTGCGCAGATTGAAATGAAGGATTTTGGCTCGAAGAAAAAGGTCGGTATTGTTGGAGAGATTTATGTAAAGTTTTCTCCGCTCGGCAACAACAATCTGGAGCAGTTCCTGCTCGGCGAGGGCACAGAACCGGTGCTGGCGGGCTTGCTGGATTTCTGCTTGTACTGTATTTATAACGGGATTATTGACTTTCAGCTATATGGTCGCTCGATCAAGAGTGCAGCGGTCATGCAGGCGGTATATCGCTTCCTGCTCAGCAAGCAGAAGGACATGATTGATGTCATCAAGCGCGATGGACATTTCCGTCCGATGATGGAATTTGAGCGCGTGCGCAAGCTGTCGCATCAAATTATCAGCCCTGGCGTCAAGATGGGCGAGGGCTGGCTGCTTCCGGCAGAAATGGTAGAACTGATCGAGGAAAATGTGCCGAATATCGTTTTGACCCAGCCGTTTGGCTGCCTGCCGAACCATATTGCAGGTAAGGGCATGATTCGTAAGATTCGAGAAGTCTATCCAAACGCCAATATTGTCAGTGTAGACTATGACCCGGGTGCTTCGCGCATCAATCAGGAAAATCGCATCAAGCTGATGCTTTCCAATGCAAAATAAACCAAAACGGCGCAGGGATTCCTGTGCCGTTTTTTGTCAGGAGGAAAAAACGATGAAATTATCCATTGAACAGGGCGATATTACGACATATGCTGTGGATGCAATTGTCAATGCGGCGAATTGCTCTCTGCTCGGCGGAGGTGGTGTGGATGGTGCCATTCACCGAGCAGCGGGAAAGCAGCTGCTCGCGGAGTGCCGCACACTGCACGGCTGTAAGACAGGAGAGGCGAAAATCACAAAGGGCTATCGTTTGCCGGCAAAATATGTGGTGCATACGCCAGGACCAATTTGGCGCGGCGGAAATCATAACGAGGCACAGCTGCTTGCCAACAGCTATCGAAACAGCTTGACCGTCGCGTGGGAACATGGCTGCCGTACTGTAGCTTTTCCGTCTATCAGCACCGGCGTGTATCATTTTCCATTGGAGCAGGCGGCAGAGATCGCGTTGCAGACAATTACGCAATTTCTGGACGAGCATCCGGATATGGAGCACGTAACCATGGTTTGTTTTGACCAGACGACCTATCAGGCGTATGAAAAAGCGGCAAAGCAGCTGTAAATCTTGCTTTTTTTGGAAAAATACGATATGATAGAGGCATTCAAACACATGGAGGGGTTAATTGATGGGTGTAACACTCAAGCAGATCGCGGATCTTGCCGGTGTGCATAAATCGACCGTAGATAAAGTGATTCATAATCGTCCGGGTGTCAGTGATGCCAGACGGCAGCAAATCAAAAAGCTATTGGAAGAATACGGCTATGAATCCAATCCGTTGGCGAAGGCGCTGAACTATCAGAAGAAAAAGATGACGGTTGCCGTTGTCATGCCGACGGTTGATGCAACGCCAACGCTCAAAAAGGGTATGGAGTTGGTACAGCAAGATTTTAATAGCTTTAATGTTGACATTGCGTACTATAATATCCCGTTTGAAGCATCAGAACAGGTAGCATGTTTGCAACGATTGCCGAAAGAGGATATTGCCGGAGCAGTTGTTCTGCCGATTGAAGTGCCGGAAGTAGTACAGGCCATGCAGAAACTCAAGGAACAGAAGATTCCGGTCGTGGCAGTCAATTCCAATTTGCAGACAGAGCCGTACTTGTGCTATGTGGGACAAGACATGGTACAGGCGGGCAGAGTGGCAGCACACATGATGGGATTGCTGCTGCCAAATGGCGGACAATTGGGAATCGTATCCAGCAACAATATGCGTGCGGTAAAACAGCGCGAGCATTCCTTTCGGAACAGCATCGGGGAATTGTGTCCGCGCGTCACGATTTGCGCTTCCATGGATATTGTGGAAAAGCCGGAATATGCCTATCAGCAGACTGTGGAATGGCTGCAACAGCATCCGGAGATTCAGGCGTTGATGATTACCTGTGGTTGTGTGCCGGATATTTGCCGTGCCGTGCGAGATGCCGGACGAGACCTCACCATTTTGTGCTATGAACGCTATGAAGAGATCACCCATTTGGTGAAAGATGGAAAGATTGCCTGTACAATTAGCGGAGACCTGCGAGAGCAGGGACGGCTTGCCATGCGGCTGCTCTTCGAGAAGCTGATTTACGAGAGAGAGCCGGAGAAAAAGGTATATTATACGACAAATGAGATTTTGCTCAAAGAAAATATCTAAGAAAAATCACAGTGCATGATGCACTGTGATTTTTTATATGCAGAAATAAAATTCATGTGTAGAATGCACAAAAAACCGGAAGCGTTTTGTGACAACTCACAGTAGACAAAATAAGCATACAGGGAATATAATATAAACACAACTAAGAGACTGGTATCGTAAATAAAGAGTTCGGTATCGTAATAACTTATTTAGGGTTTGATGGAAAAAGAAACATGAACGATTCTATCAAATCCAAAAATTTTAACCTGTTGCGAGACCGGTATCGTTCTCGCGGGAAAAAGTGAAAAATATTCAGAAAAGGAAGGTAATTATCATGAGTGATCTGAGAATTGGTTTGGTGGGAACTGGCGGCATCGGCCGTACCCACATTGAGCGCGTGAATACCAAGCTGCAGGGCGGCAAGGTTGTTGCTTGTGCTGATCCGGCTGGCGCATTTGGCCTGTCTGTTGCTGAGAAGTTTGGCATCAAGGGCTATGAAGATCCGATTGACATGATTAACGATCCGGAGATTGACGCAATCATGTGCACCACCGCTGATCCGTTCCATAAGAAGTATGTTCTGGCTTCTATCAAGGCTGGCAAGTATGTATTCTGCGAGAAGCCGCTGGCTGCAAAGGCTGACGAGTGCAAGGAAATCGTAGAGGCTGAGATCGCTGCAGGCAAGCAGATGGTACAGGTTGGCTTCATGCGTCGTTACGATGAGGGCTACAAGCAGCTGAAGGCAGCTGTTCAGAGCGGCGAATACGGTGAGGCTCTGCTGCTGCACTGCGCACATCGTAATCCGGCTGTTCCGGACGATTGGGACAACAGCATGGCAGTAGAAAACTCCATGGTTCATGAGATTGACGTTCTGCGTTGGCTGCTCGGCGAGGACTATGCAACTGCTCAGGTTGTTTACGGCAAGTCCACCAACAATGGCCCGAAGGATCTGCATGACCCGCAGATCATGATCCTGACCACCAAGTCCGGCGTTAGAATTGATGTAGAGTCCTTTGTCAACAACCATAAGGATTACGACATCAAGTGCGAGATCGTTTGTGACGGCGCTGTTCTCAATATGCCGGAGCCGAACTACATTTCTGTCAGCGCAGGCGCACAGAAGGGCAGAAAGCAGTATACCGATTGCTTCCAGCGTTTTGCTGATGCTTATGATGCAGAAATCCAGGCTTGGATCAATGCAACCAAGGAAGGCCGCGTTGATGGCCCGAACGCTTGGGATGGTTATGCGTGCCAGGTAGCAGCAGCTGCTGCATCCAAGGCTCGTGAGACCCAGACTGTTCAGCCGGTTGTATACGACGAGAAGCCGGAGCTGTACAAGTAATTTGCTTATCTCACCTATATAAGAGAAAACAGGAATTCTCTTATATACTATCTATATTGGAGTGAAAACACTTTCACCTCCTTTTTCTTGCACCGGGAGAATCTCTCCTCTCCCGGTGCACTCTCTCCTAAATAAGTATGGCGAATACAAAAAGATAGATAATATACAGGAAAGGATGTTTTGAAATGAAACTTTCTATTTGTACCGATGTATTTGGCAAGATCCCGCTGACTGAGATGCTGGATAAGGTCGTCGCTTACGGTCTGGACGCTGTAGAACTGACAGCTGGCGGCTGGGGCGGCTGCAACTTTATCGAGTCCGCTGAGGAGTACATCAACGACGATGCAAAGCGCGAAGCATTCCTGAAGGAAATCAAGAGCCGCGGTCTGGAGATCTCCGCTCTGAACTGCTCCGGCAACCCGCTCATCGACACCCCGATGGGTCATGAGCACTCCAAGACCATGCGTGATACCATGGTTCTGGCTGGCAAGCTGGGTGTTGACACCGTTGTTACCATGTCCGGTCTGCCGGCAGGCGCACCGGGCGATAAGACCCCGAACTGGTTTGTATCTACCGTTTCGTGGCCGGATTTCGACGGCTTCTCTTACATGAAGGAAGGCGTGAAGTATCAGTGGGAGACCGCTGCTGCATGGTGGAAGGAAACCTGCCGCATCGCTAAGGAAAACGGTGTCAAGCGCATCGCTATCGAGGAGTTCCCGGGCGCACTGGTTCACAACGTTCGCACCTTCAACAAGCTGTGTGAAGTAGTTGGCGAAGATTCCGATGTACTGGGTCTGAATCTGGATCCGTCCCATCTGATGATTCAGGGTGCAGAGCCGATTGCAGCTGCTCGTGCACTGGGCAACAAGATTTTCTATGTACACGGCAAGGATGCTCGTCCGGAGCGCTACAATGTAGATGTTGACGGTCTGCTGGAGAACCTGCCGGTAGAGTGCTCCAAGGATCGTACTTGGAACTACGTTGCTGTTGGCTGCGGCCGTGATCTCCAGTGGTGGAAGGAATTCTTCTCCGTTTGCCGCATGATGGGCTATAATGGCTATGTATCTCTGGAGATGGAGGATCTCACCATGTCTGTTGAAGCTGGTCTGGAGACCTCTATTGATGCACTGAAGGCTACTATCAGCAAGTAAAAATAAAATATAAAAGAGGGAGAGAATAATGAACTTAAACGGATACGGAAGATTCATTAAAAAAGATCGCGTATCAGGCTTTGAGAAGTTCGCGTTTGGCTGCGGTGAGATTTCCACCAACATCGTATTTACGATCGCAACTAGCCTTCTGGTAACGTTCTATACTGACGTTGCGCATGTAAATCCGGCAATTATCGGCTTGATTATTGCGATTTCTCAGGTATTTAACGGTATTTCTGATATTACCGCAGGATTTATTATTGACCGCACACGTTCCAAATACGGCCGTGCACGTCCTTGGATGCTGTGGATGTCTGTCCCGTATGCTGTCGCAGCCATTCTATTGATGACAGTCCCGCAGGTTGGACAGATGGCACAGGCAATTTATATCTTTATCACCTATAACCTGATGCTGACCGTTGTCTACACGATGTTCCAGCTGCCGTTTGCTACGACACTGTCTTACATGACACGTGATCAGAAGGAACGTGCAAATATCAACATCATTCGTATGGCAATGAGCCCGATCGGCAACATTCTGATTACTCTGGTATTCACCAAGATTCTGAAGTATATGCCGAACGGCGGCATGGACAGCCAGAGAAACTGGATCATTCTGACTGCAATTTATGCAATTGGCGCAGCAGCTATGATGCTGTTCTGCTTTGCATCCACTCGTGAACGTGTACAGGTACTCGACGACTTTGGCGAGGAAAAGGTACCGCTGAAGCAGGCAATTCCGGCTCTGTTCAAGAACAAATACTTTATTATGCTGTTCCTGTTCTTTGTTGCTTTTGCTATGTATCAGACCTTCTCCGGCACAGTTACTACTTATTACTGCAAGTGGATCATCGGTGATATGTCTATTATCGGCAATGTTAACACAGCTTGCTACGGCATTACCATTGTTGCAACTCTGATTCTCGGCAAAATCATGCATTGGACAACCAAACGCAATTGGTGCATCATTGGTGCGCTGTTTGTTATCGCAGGTTCCCTGATTGTTTTGGTTGGGCCGACTAGTGTAACTGTAGTTACTATTGGCGGTCTGCTGCGTGGTATCGGTATGACACCGATTCTAGGGCTTATCTTTACCATGATTGCTGATGCGATTGAATATGGTCAGTGGAAGACTGGTATTCGTACTGCTGGTGCTATTCAGGCAGCTGCTACGTCCGGTCAGAAGTTTGGTCAGGGCATCGGTAATGCACTAATTGGCACGATCATGGCTTCTGCTGGCTATGACGGCGCACTGGCTGTACAGTCGGAGGCTGCACTCGCAACAATCTCTAATATGTTTATCTGGGGCGTTACGGTTCTCGGCTGCATCATGATTCTTGTCATGCTGTTCTATAAGCTGGACAAGGAGTATCCGCAGATCATGAAGGAACTGTTGGAGCGCGAGTCCAAAAAGGTAGAGAAGTAAAATCTATTTACTTACTGGACAAAACTGTCCTCTGGTGCAGAAATGCACTGGAGGACAGTCTTTTGTGTAAAAAATAAGGAAAAGTGAATGAGTTACACAAAAAAACGCAAATAAAAGCGAAAAAAGAGTTGACTTTGTGTCGAAAAAGGTGTATT
>CAVFAY010000037.1:0-20673 GCA_963620595.1 Anaerotignum sp.
AGTATACAGACAGCAACGGTGAGTTTGCATATGCATTCTCCGATCCGATTACTGTTAGCTATAATGGACTGTAATTAAGTCATCGAAAAAGAAGGCTCGAAGATTCCGCAGAGGGATTTTCGAGCCTTCTGTGCATAGTGTTTCGCTATAATGTTGGACACATCTTTATTGATTGATTGACAAATAAAAAGAATTTTTGTATAATATAAATAAATTTATAAGCGTGTACAAAACGCTGAAAGGAGTGGCTGATATGAAAAAGAGATTAATAAGTCTGCTGTTAGCGGGATGCATGACAGCAATGCTTTCGGTTTCTGCATTTGCAGCAAATACAACGGGGGCAGAGACAAAGAACGAAGAAGCTTCCTTAAAGGAACCAGTATCGAAGGTGTTTACTGACGTTTCGGCAGATGCTTGGTACACACCAAGTGTGCAGTACGTATATAACCATGATGTTATGATTGGTGTTTCTGCGGACAAGTTCGCACCGGAAGTTGGTTTTAACCGCGCAATGGTTGTACAGACCATGTACAATCGTTCCAGCGACAAGAGCTTTGACAAGAGTGCCGCACCGGCATTTACCGATGTTACCAACAAGAATCTTTGGTTCTATGATGCAATACAGTGGGCAGCACAAAGAGGTGTTATTGCTGGTTACAGCGATGGTACCTTCCGTCCGTATCAGGATGTTACCCGTCAGGAGTTCGCAAAGATTCTGTACTACGCTGCTGGCAGCCCGTCGATTGTAAACGGTGCTGTATTGCCGCATCCAGACTTTAAGGATGTTGCTTCTTGGGCAAAGAACGCAATGATTTGGTGTAATGCACGTCAAATCGTTCAGGGCGTTCCGGTAAACGGTGCCCTGTATCTCCAGCCGCAGGGCGTTACCAACCGTGCACAGGCAGCGCGCATGCTGTCTCAGTATCTGGGAATTACCGGCTGATTGATAACAAAAAAGCGATAAGACAACCAAAAAATGCCATCCGATTTCGGATGGCATTTTCTTCTGCTGTTTTTACTCTGCGATAGCGGCGAATGCCTGCTTGAGATCATCGAGAATGTCATCGACATGCTCCAGACCGACAGACAGACGCACAAGACCCGGCGTGATGCCGCAGGCAACGAGCTGCTCATCACTGAGCTGGCGGTGCGTTGCCGTTGCCGGATGCAGGATGCAGCTGTGAATGTCTGCGACATGAACCTCCAGAGAAATCATCTTTAAGCTGTCAATGAATTTAGCAGCGCGGGAGCGGCCGCCCTTGATGGAGAACGAGATGACACCGGCAGTGCCCTCCGGCAGATATTTCTGTGCCAGCGCGTGATACTTGTCAGACGGCAGATTCGGATAGTTGATGAATTCTACATCCGGCTGCTGCTCTAAGAACTGCGCGACTTCCAGTGCGTTCTTGCTGTGCTGGCGAATGCGGAGCGGCAGGGTCTGCAAGCCGAGATCAAGCAGAAATGCGCCCATCGGTGTCTGACAGGTGCCCATGTCGCGCATGAGCTGTACGCGCGCCTTGGTGATGTAGGCGGCAGCACCGAAGGATTCTGTATAGCGCAGACCGTGATACGACTCGTCCGGCTCTGTCAGTCCCGGGAACTTGCCCGAAGCGCCCCAATCGAATTTGCCGCTGTCTACAATGACGCCGCCCATCTGCACGGCATGACCGTCCATGTATTTTGTCGTAGAATGTACGATAATATCTGCACCGAAATCAAACGGACGGCACAGGATTGGCGTGGCAAACGTGTTGTCTACAATGAGCGGAATGCCGTTGTTATGTGCCAAAGCGGCGAACTTTTCGATGTCGAGCACATGCAGTGCCGGATTGGCAATGGTCTCGCCAAAAACAGCCTTGGTGTTCGGACGAATTTCCTTCTGTAATTGCTCCAGCGGCGCATCGCCATCGATAAAGGTTACATCAACACCGAATTTCTTGAGTGTCACACCGAACAGATTAAAGGTACCACCATAAACAGCGGATGCCACAATGATGTGATCGCCAGCATTTGCGATGTTCATGACAGAGAGCATAGAGGCCGCCTGTCCGGAGCTCGTGCACAGCGCACCAACGCCGCCTTCAAGTGCGGCGATTTTTTTCTCTACATAGTCAATGGTCGGATTGCCCAGACGGGTGTAGAATGCATCACCTGCGGTCAGGTCGAACAGTGCACCGACATGCTCTGTGGAATCGAAGGTGAACGTCGTGGATTGGTAAATCGGCAGGGCACGCGGACTGCCGTTTTTCGGCTCGTAACCTGCTTGAATACACATGGTTTCTGGTCTCATTATACAAAACCTACCTTTCTAGTGGGAAAAACTTGAACGTTTTCAACAAAATATACTAATACCGTACCATATGAGGGAATTGCTGTCAAGCAGTCTGAAAAAGATAAAAGCCAACTAAGAAATCAAATTCTTAGCTGGCTGATAAGAGTTATAGGATTCCGATTTTCATCAGTCTCCATTCTAGGTATTTGGAATTTAAACTAATATGATATTTGCTGCGTAATAATAATTGAATAGATAAGAGTATATCAGAATTTGTTTTGAGTTGCAGGATGTTTTGAATATCTGAATCGAAATAGTCATCAGGTGCACTGACAAGAGTATTTGATTTCCAGAGCCGTAAATTCCTATTTTCTTCTAATAATTGTCTCCAAGTATCGCATATGTCTCGTTTTCTAGCGTTGGATAATTGTTTTTTATTAGATAATTGAGCGAGAATTTCGTTAGGAGGATAATCACTGTAACTAATGAAATTCGCATTCAATTTTTTGTCGGGTGATGTAATATATATGGGAAGATTGTAGTCTTTCAGATAGATACCTGATACATGTGTTATAAAATTTTAATTGCATGATAGCACAATCGGAGGCAGACTGCAATCATTTAAATATGAAAGAAACCTTAAGATTTTATTGATACAGAAAATGAAGAGATACTTTGTACTTGCCACACCTGCACGAAGTTAGTATAATAAAAAGATAAAGGAATTTGGAATAGATGGAGGCAGGATGATGGAAAAAGAGAAAATTGCGCGCATCAATGCGCTGGCGAAGAAGGCAAAGGCGGAGGGCTTGACCGATGCGGAAAAGGCCGAGCAGAAGCAGCTGCGCGATGAATATATTGCCGAGTATCGTGCCAATCTCAAGGCACAGCTGGACAACACGACAATTGTAGAACCGGACGGCACCAAGCACCCGCTGAAACGGAAGCCGTACAATGGTCTGCGGCGCCATTAACACGACGGATTTTTCTGTGCCGAAGCAAATCGGTATGGTCATGGAGCGGCTGGAACAGGCGGGATTTGCCTGCTATATTGTCGGCGGCGCAGTGCGCGACTGGCTGGCAGGCGGAAAGCCGCATGACTATGATTTGTGTACGGCAGCCAAACCGGAACAAACGGAACAGATTTTTTCTGATGTACAGGTGATTGAGACCGGTCTGAAGCATGGAACCGTGACCATTGTATTGGATGGAGAACCAATAGAAATCACGACATTCCGCACAGAAGGTGCTTATTCTGACGGACGCAGGCCGGATGCCGTGGCATTTGTGACGGATATTACACAGGATTTGGCGCGGCGGGATTTCACGGTCAATGCGATGGCATGGAGCCCGCGGCGCGGATTGTGCGATCCATTTGGCGGAAAAGAGGATTTAAAACGCAAATGCATTCGCTGTGTCGGCGATGCAGAAACACGGTTTCAGGAGGATGCCCTGCGGATTTTGCGGGCCCTGCGGTTTGCTGCGACAAGAGGATATACGGTAGAACCGCACACCGCACAAGCCCTGCACGATAACAGACACCGCTTGGTGCATGTTTCTGCGGAACGAATTACGGCAGAGCTGCTGCAATTGGTCTGCGGCGCGTATGCCGGTGCTGTGTGCATGGAGTTTGCGGATATTTTGACGGAAATTTTACCGGAACTTGCACCGATGATTGGGTTTAATCAGCACAATCCGCATCATAAATATGATATATGGGAGCACTCTGTCCGTGCTATGGAGGCGATTCGGCCGGAGCCGCTATTGCGGCTGGCGATGCTGTTTCATGACTGCGGCAAACCAAAAACATTTACGGTAGATGCACAGGGGATCGGCCATTTTTATGGACATCCGGCGCAGTCGTATGTTGTTGCCAAGCAGGCTGTTCAGCGTTTGCGGTTATCTGCACAGATGGAACAGCAGCTGCTGTATTTGGTGCGGCATCACGATACGCCGTTGGGACAAACGCCGCGCAGCGTCCGGCGCAAATTGGCGGTGCACGGCGAGCGGGCCTTTCGGCAGCTGTTGGCAATAAAAAAAGCAGATTGCATTGGGCAGGGAACAACACCGCGCAATCAGACCGAGCTGCTGCAAACCGAACAATTGCTGGAAGAAACACTGCAACAGGACAATTGCCTGACGCGGCGGGACTTGGCGGTCAATGGACATGACTTGCAGCAGTGGGGCGTTTCCGGTCGAGAAATTCGATTTTTCTTGTCTGAAATGCTCAATCGTGTCTTAGACGAACCAGAAAATAACACCCGTGACCGGCTCAGAGCTATTTTTGACGAGCTGAGAGCGCATCAGGATCGAATCGAACTGACGGTCAGCGGCATGAGTGCAGGATGCTGTGTGCGCGAAGTACGCCGCCGCATGGAACGCATTCCGCAGGTGCAAAAGGTAGATATTGTCCTAGACAGCGGACAGATTGTATTATATGGACAAAAAATACCGCTGGAACAGGTGCGGAATGCCCTGTCAGCGGCGGGATTTGAGGTGGTAATATGAGTTTGGATTATAAACAGATTTTTGTCGATCAGTATACACAGCACATCAAGCGGCGCGGTGCAGATCGTTTGCTGGAATGGCTGCTCAGTTCGGATTTCTTTACAGCACCGGCATCGACACGGTTTCACTCGGCGTATGAGGGCGGCTTGGTGGAACACAGCCTGAATGTCTATAAGGTCTTTATGAAAAAGCACTTTGTAGAGGGCGAAGATGATCCGGAGAGCGTAGCAATTTGCACGCTGCTGCATGACATCTGCAAGGCGGGCTTTTATGAGGTCTCGTATCGCAATCGAAAAAATGAGGACGGTCAGTGGGAAAAGGTTCCATATTATACCATCAATGACCGCTTTCCGTATGGTCATGGCGAAAAGTCTGTCTTTCTCATCGAGCGATTTATGCGCCTGAAAAATGAGGAGGCGGTTGCCATTCGCTGGCATATGGGCGGATTTGACGACACGGCAAAGGCAGGCTCGTTTGCCATTGCCCATGCGTATGAGCAGTATCCGCTGGCAGTCAAAGTACATTTGTCTGACCTCGAAGCAACATATTTGTGTGAGAGTCGAAATGAAGATGACTGATTATTGATAATGCTCTCGGGTATAGAAAAAGAAATATTGCTGATACACGCCCGCATACGGGCTGTTGATGAATCGTTTCATGTCGCCGCTGTAATATGCGGCGGCTTTTTTCATCCAGGTGTCCACCGGAAAGGCATCCAGCTTGTGCAGACCAAACAGCAAAAAGCAATCCGCAACCTTTCTTCCCACGCCGCGCAGCTGCATGATTTCGCGGCGCGCGCTGTCGGTATCCAGTTGTTCCAGCGCGGAAAAATCAATCGCGCCGGAACACACAGCCTGTGCGGCGGAGATCAGATATGGTGTGCGGTAGCCTGCCCGCAGAGGTGCCAAATCTTCGGTTGTACAAACAGCAAGCTGTTCGGGCGTTGGAAACATATATAGTGTTTGATCCTCGAATACGATCGGTTTGCCCAGCAGCGTGCACAATCGGTCAACAATGCCGGTGATACGCGGAATGTTGTTGCATTGGGAGAGGATAAACGTGCACAGGGCTTCCCAAGGGTCCTGACGCAGGATGCGGATGCCGCGTCCAAACGCTGCGGCGGCAGAGGTAAACGCATCGACGGCGAAGCTGTCGCAGATTGCGGCATAATCCGTGTCGCAGTCGAAATACGCGCGCCAGAGCTGTTCATACTGCTGCATATCAGAGGAAAGAACCAACGCACCATGGGAATCGGTAACGCGAGCCGGTACGCCGCGGACGATGCCGAGATAGCTGCCATCCGGCTGCTGCGTCCAGCGAAAGCATTGACCGCAGGTGAAGGTCTGATGGGCAGAGAATGGGCTGGCGCTTGTGACGATCAGATTATTGTCTTGTGTAGTGATTG
Source organism: Anaerotignum sp. (assembly GCA_963620595.1). Lineage (GTDB taxonomy): Bacteria > Bacillota > Clostridia > Oscillospirales > Butyricicoccaceae > Butyricicoccus_A. The sequence goes on from CAVFAY010000037.1 coordinate 6,186, forward strand.
ACATGATACATCCCTCCTGCTTTCGACATTTTATCACAAATTCGAAGACTGATACAATATCTTAAGAATTTTTTATGTGTTTGTCCATATGACTGGAACGAAAGATATGGTATAATAAAACGAATTTTGTAACAATGCAGAGGAGGAAGTGCATCCTTGGGCGGAAAAAATGATGCAGGACAATCCGGCTGGAAGGTCGTAGAAGAAGAAAGGGTAAAAAATCCGAAACGAGCCAAGCGCAAAGCCAAACATGCGGGCAAGCGCCGCAAGCACAAAAAGCGCAGTCTGGCACAGAGACTGACAAGATGGTTTATTGCAGCGGCATTGCTTGCGGGAGTATATTGTGTGCTGGTGTTTTCTAATATTCCACTGCTTGAGAAATGGCGAACTATTTATATTGAAACAGCGATGGGAACGATGAACCATCAATGGCTGGCAACGCGGTTTCTTCCGCAATCGGTAATTGACGATGTAATGAAGGGACGCATGGCAATAGAATTGCAGCAGGAAGAATATAATTCTTCTTGGGGCACAGAGGAGACAGCGTTTCCGAGCCATGCCGATGCCATTGGTTCGTGGAAAACGGTGAAAAAACATTTTTCGGAACAGTATCCGGAAATTGATCAGGATTCGCTGAAAAAATATCTGGAAAAACATAAAAACAAGAAATTACTGGATAGTGACGGATGCCTGCTCATTGATCAAGCAGACTATGATGATGACGAAACTGGTATCAAGACCGTTTACGGCGATGATGTCTGCGCCATCGATACACACAATGGCATTGTCATTGTCAGCCTGACCGGTGACGGTTATTCTGGCCGCATGGCGATTGTCAAAAACTCCGAACAGGTACAGCTGGCAACCGCAGCCAATCTCGGATCTTCTGGCAGCTATCTCGACCGAATTTGCGAGAGAAATGATGCCGTGCTCGGCATCAATGCCAGCGGATTCTCTGATCCGGAGGGAACAGGAAATGGCGGCGAGGCATTCGGCATGATTTTGTCTGACGGAGAATTGCATCGGAAATCCCTAGACACGACCATGAAGGTCATTAGTCTGGATCAAGAAGATCATCTGGAAATATCCAATACGCTGCCGAAAAAAGCACGGGATGCCATGCAGTTTAGTCCGGCACTCGTGGTCAACGGCGAACAGCTCATCAGCGGCTCGTCCGGCTGGGGCTTACAGCCGCGCTCTGTCATTGGTCAGACAAAGGAAGGTGAAATGCTGCTGGCGATCGTAGACGGCAGACAGCCAAGCTATTCTGTCGGCATCACGCTTGGCGACTTGACGGATATTTTGTATCAGTACGGTGCATATCAGGCGTGCAATTTAGACGGTGGTTCATCCGCTGTCATGTACTATCGCGGACGAATCATCACGCACTCTTCCGCAGCCAATTCCGAGCGGGGACGGCATATCCCGAATGGCTGGATTGTCAAAGAACCGAATTCGTGAAATAAAGGGAAAAGGCTTCTGCTCCGGCAGAAGTCTTTTGCACGTTCAAACAGAATAATTTTTTTCTTTCTCCTCAATTCGCCTTCCATCGCGGGGCTTTCATGTCATGCTGGAAAGGGCAGCGCATGAGAAATATTTGCTGCTGAGGAGGTGAAAAATACGAAAAATACTGTTATACTGGTATCAGCCGGAAGTATCTCCGGCATGAGGAGCCGACAGACTGCGCAGAGCGAATTGTACGCGCGTGCGTTGGCACGATTGGGCTGTACGGCGGTACATGATGCAGGGTATGGAGACGCAAGAATTTTGGCACAGCGCATGGATGCTTTGGTGTTGTCCGGCGGTGGAGACATTCATCCGCTGTATTATGGGAAGCATTTGACCGGGATGGATACCAGTGTCGATCAGCACAGAGATGAACGAGAATGGGAACTGATGCGCTGGTTTTGTGAAAGCAAAAAACCGGTACTGGGGATCTGCCGAGGGATGCAGGTCATTGATGTCTTTTTTGGCGGTACACTGTTTCGCCATTTGGGGACAGCGCATGTACATGATAATACGCTTCATACGATTATTACCGCGGAGAGCGGACGACTGCGCCCGCTTTTAGGAGAAAAACTTGCCGTCAATAGCTATCACCATCAGGCGATTCGGACATTGGGAGCCAATCTGCATGTCACAGCGGTCAGTGATGCGGACGGCGTGATTGAAGCGGTCGAACACGATACCTTGCCGGTAATGGCGGTACAATGGCACCCAGAACGCATGATTGATGGTCTGTGTCAGGACGCAGAGGTGGATATGCTGCCGCTGTTTGCGGCATTTCTTGCCTTATCGGCGGAGAAAGGAACGACCTAGTTTATGGAACAAATACGTCTCATCAATCTGGAAGACGAAAAACCAACGGTCAAACAGGCCATGGATCGGCTGGAGCTGGAGCTTCGGCTGGCAAAGAAACAGGGCGTCTGTGTCCTGAAAATCATTCATGGGTTTGGTTCGACAGGAAACGGCGGAAAAATTCGCGTGGCACTGCGCAAGGCATTGCCGGAATATCAGAAACGCGGCAAGCTGTGTTTTTTCGTTCCCGGAGAAAGACTGACGATATTTGAGGAGGAAACACGGAGACTATTACAGATGTGTCCGGATTTCCGAAAAGATCACGACATCGACCGGCACAACAACGGTATTACCGTTGTTGTGCTGCGAGACAGGAAAGGATGAAAAAATCATGCTGAATCAAAACAACGATCAAAAAACAGATGTCATCGAACACATGCGGAATGGTGACGGTCATGTTATCCGCCGCACGTTGATTGCACCGGAGGATTCCTGCGGAAAATTCAAGATGTGTGCGAAAATCACACTGGAACCGGGATGTTCCATTGGTGAGCACGGCCATCAGCCGGATGCAGAATTCTGTTACATGCTGGAGGGCGAGCTGACGATCTTGGATAACGGCGAGGAACATACCGTATATCCGGGAGATGCTTGGATGTGCGGCGACGGTGCCGTGCACTACAGCAAAAACACCTCAGATAAGCCGGCAGTTTTTCTTGCCATGGTAGTAGAATAACAAAAAAGACCGATGCGCGATGCATCGGTCTTTTGCTGTCTGAAATTGGTTTACTTTACGATGTAAACGTTTGCGTACTTGACGCCGTTCTTCTTTGCAATGGAATTGTTTGCTACGAAGATGTCAATGCGCTTGCCCTTGATGGCGCCGCCGCGATCCTCTACGGTGTAGGTGCCCCAGCCTTCGATGTAAACCTTAGTGTACATCGGCAGAACAGAGGTATCAGCTGCGATGGTGTGGTTGACGCGCGGGGATCTGCCGGAAGCTGTGGTGCTGTCGCCAGCGTAGAAGGTCAGCTTGAAGTTGCCTACCAGCTGCTTGTTGCTGCTGCTGGTGGTCGGCTGTGTGGTAGTGGTCTGAGAAGTAGACGGCTTGGAAGTGGTCAGGTACTTAGAAGATACATAACCGGTCTTGCCGTTTACAGAAACCTTTGCCCAATTGCCGGAAACGCCGGTCTTGGTAGCAATCTGCCCCTTGCTCATAGAGGTGATTACTTTGTAGCTGGTGCTCGGGCCAGAGCGAACGTTTACTGCGGAAACAGCGTATACTGTGGAACTTGTCGTGCTCGTGGTAGAGGCAGTGGAAACTGCGGTGCTGGTAGAAGCAGAACCGCTGGTCAGGTACTTGCTGTGTACATAACCGGTTTTGCCGCCTGCAGTGACCTTGGTCCAGTTGCCGGACTTGCCGGTGGTGGTCACGGTCTGTCCCTTTGCGACAACGGAAACGACCTTGTAGCTGTTGCCGGCACCTGCACGCATGTTTACGTGGGTGGTAGCGGTAGCAGATGCAGCGAATGCACCAGCGGTCAGAGATGCGGTAACGATAACGCCGGTAGCGGCAACAATAAGATTTCTCTTTAATTTCTGAAACATGTAAGTAACTCCTTTATTACGCGGGGCTGCCGGAGCAGCGGGGTATCAATTTGTTACGTTCGTGTAACCGTTTGTTACGGTTGTGTAACTGAACTGTAACCTATCTTACAGGAACAGCTGTCATTTGTCAAACAATTCTTGGGATTTTTTAAAATTTCAGGCATTTTACACAAGAATAAACGGAGCAAACTGGTCGATTTGGCAATAAAAACGGCAAAAATTCGAAAAAATAACAAAACTTCAAAAGAAACAAATGGTTACGAAAATCGCGAAATAGTTACAAAACGGTGAACTGCTCTGACGAAAAAAATCGCGCGAAGTCGGAAAAATTCGGAGGGTATATGAACCTGAAAAACAGCAAATGGGTGTACATTGAGAAAAAACTGTGCTATACTATGTAATAGTTTTTGACGTTTGGCTGTTGTGTGTGGACCACAGCGGTTTGAGGATAAAGTAATAGCAAATACGATAAATTGAAATCTATTTCGCGCGGTAGGCTGCCGAATGAAGCGGAACTGGAAGCTGCCAGTGCGCTGTTTTGCTGTGCCTGTATCAGAGGCAATGCATCCTGCGGGCGCGTTCATGTAAAGGAAAGTGATACGCATTTATGAAAGAAAAACTGAAGATTATACCGTTGGGCGGACTCAATGAGATCGGCAAGAACATGACAGTTATCGAGTATGGACAGGACATTTTTGTCATTGACTGCGGCATGGCATTTCCGGACAATGATTTGCTGGGCGTTGACTTGGTTATTCCGGATGTCACGTATCTGCGTCGGCACAAGAACAAGGTGCGCGGCATCGTCATTACGCATGGCCATGAGGATCACATCGGTGCACTGCCGTATGTGCTCAAAGAACTGAATGTACCGGTTTATTGTACTCGTCTGGTTGCCGGAATCCTGAATTCGAAGTTTGAGGAGCATCGCATGACCAAGCAGGTCAAGATCAACTGCGTTAAGGCGGGCGATCATATCAAGCTGGGTTGCTTTGACATTGAGCTGATTCATACCAACCATTCGATTGCAGATGCAGTCGCTTTGGCAATTCGCACTCCGCTTGGCATGATTATCCACACCGGTGACTTTAAGATTGATCCGACACCGGTATCCGGTGAGATGATTGACCTGACTCGTTTTGGTGAGTTGGGCAAGAAGGGCGTACTCGCACTGATGAGTGATTCGACAAATGTCGAGCGTCCGGGCTATACACCGAGCGAGATGGAGGTTGGCAAGACGTTTGAGGCGCAGTTCAAGGGCTGCGATCAGCGAATTATCGTTGCTACGTTTGCTTCCAACATCTATCGTATCCAGCAAGTTGTAGATGCCGCGCATCACAACGGCAGAAAGGTTGCGATTTGCGGTCGAAGCATGGAGAATATCTCCAATGTCGCGCTGGAACTGGGGTACCTCAATGTGCCGAAGAACGTACTCATTGATATTTCTGAGGTAAACCGGTATCCAAAGAGCAAGGTCGTTGTTTTGTGCACAGGTTCGCAGGGCGAGGCAATGAGTGCGCTGTACCGTATGGCGTTCTCCAGCCACAAACAAGTGGACGTTGGCGCGGGCGATAAGGTCATTATTTCCGCATCTGCGATTCCGGGCAACGAGAAATCGGTCACTAAGATGATTAACGAGCTGAGCAAGAAGGGCGCAGAAGTTATCTATGACCGCTCCGCGATTATTCACGTTTCCGGTCATGCTTGCCAAGAAGAGCTGAAGCTGATGTTGTCGCTGATTAAGCCGAAGTATTTTATTCCGGTACACGGTGAGTATCGTATGCTGCGCCGTCATGGCGAATTGGCTGTACAGACCGGCGTGCATCCGCGCCGTGTCATTATCACAGACATCGGACGACCGGTGGAGATTACCGCAAAGTCTGCGCGTCTTGCCAATCCGGTTCCGTCCGGCAAGGTGCTGGTTGACGGTTTGGGTATCGGTGATGTCGGTACGGCTGTTCTGCGCGACAGAAAGCATCTGTCCGAAGATGGTCTGCTCGTTGTCGTTGTGACCTTGGACAGCGAGAGCGGTATTGTTATCGCAGGACCAGACATTGTCTCCCGTGGTTTCATTTACGTGAAGGAGGCAGAGGATCTCATGGAAGAGCTGCGCCGCATTTCACAGCGTGCGCTGGATCGCTGCTTGGATGATAATGTCCGCGATTGGACGACCATCAAGGCGAATGTCAAAAACGATCTGTCTGAGTTCCTATATCGCAAGACCAAGAGAAGCCCGATGATCCTTCCGGTCATCATGGAAATTTAAACTTTGCTAGCTTTATCCGAATAAAAAAACGATGCGCTGATGCCGTCTACTGTGGACGGTATCAGCGCTTTTATGTTATACTGTATCTGGTTTCAATTGGTGACAAGAGAGGAGACATATCATGACGATACAAATTGGTATTCTGGGAACAGGACAGATTTCTTCCGCCCTTGTCACAGGCTTTTGCACGGAGGATGTATCCAAGCAAAAGCTGCATTTTTATCTTTCACCGCGCAATGCACAAAAAGCAGCCGCGCTGGCACAGCAGTTTCCGGAACAAGTGACCGTGTGTGCTTCTAACCAAGAGGTGCTTGACCGGGCAAAAGACTGGGTGATCTTGGCACTGCTGCCGCGCGATACCCAACGGATTATCCAAGAGCTGCAATTTGTACCGGAACAGAAAATTCTGTCGCTCATCAGCGATCATCCGATGCAGGATATTGTCCGCTGGACGGGAACAAAGGCAAAAGCTGTTCGCATGGTGCCGCTGCCGTTTGCCGCTATGCATATCGGCCCGATTGCCTATTGCCCAGCAGATGCAGAGATTCGAGAGCTGTTTGCACCGTTGGGACAATTGATAGAACTGAGCGATGAGAAAGCGCTCAATACAATATTGACGCTGACATCGCTCATGAGTCCATTTTATTTGCTGATTCATCATGCGGCGGAGTGGGGGAAACAAAATGGTATGACAGACCGCGCCGCTGTCGATTACATGACGTCGTTTTTTGAGGCACTGTCTGTGATGGCGCGGCAGGCACCGAACAGCGCTGCGGTTGCCGAGCTGTGCTATGATACGACCGAGGGCGGACTCAATGAGAGTGCCTATCGGTATATCAAGCAGCAAGGCGGATATGACATTTGGATGCAGGCGCTGGAACAAGTCAAGCAGCGATTGCAAAAATAAGAAAAACAGCGGCGGAGGATTTACTCTGCCGCTGTTGTCTGTTATGCGTGAGTTTCTTCTTGATTAGGTGTATTGCGCAGGAACTCACTGATGTTGAGTCCGGCGATAGCACCGTCTGCCACAGCCTTTGCAATTTGCAGGACACCGCCGACGCAGTCGCCAGCGGCGAACAGACCGGAAACATTGGTCTGATAACTGCGGTCTACCTTGACGTCTGAGCCATCCATGATGACGCCCATGCGTCCGGCAAAGTCTGCCGCAGAAGCAACACCCTGTGCCAAGAATAACCCTTCTGTTGGATATAGCTGCTCTTCGGTCTGCACACCGGACAGCATACCAAAATCATCCGTGCGCAGTTCTGTAATTGGCTCCGTGATAATGGGAATATCCGATGGAATCTTATTGGTGGTAATGGTTGCACCGTTTGTGAACAGACGAAGATGCTCTGTCAGAGGACGCAAATGCTCCAGCTCGGCAACAGCATGATCGCCGCTGCCGACAACAGCAAGCGAGCGTCCGCGCATCAGGAAGCCGTCACACTGGGCGCAATGGCTGACACCATAGCCGATGAGATGATCGGCGTGCAGATTGGAGGCAATGCGCTGCTTTCCGGTTGCCAGCAGAACGGTACGTGCCGTGTAGCTGTTGCCGGAGGAGGTGTTGACGATAAATCCATTGGATTCACGGATGGAAACCACTTCGTCACTGATAACTTCAATGCCAAGCCGTTCGACCTGTACCAGACCGCGGCGGAACAGTTCATCGCCGCTGACTGGTTCTTCCAGACCGAAATAATTTTCAATGCGGTGGCTTTGACCGAGAGCGCCGGAATCTCGACCGATCACAAGCGGGGTATAGCCTGCCCGTCGAACGTACAGAGCAGCAGAGAGACCTGCTGGACCTTTTCCGATGATAATACAATCTTTCATGAAAATAAAACTCCTTATTAAATAGGGGCGCAGAGAATCAGCGCAATTGCTCTGGCAGCCGGATGCTGATTTCTCCGGCAACCAATGTGCTGCGCTGTCCGTTCTGCTCGATGATAAGATGGCCGTTGGAATCAATACCGATGGCGATTGCTTCCTCGCGCTTGTCAAAACGAATGACCGTGATAGGCTGACCAAGGAAGTGAATAAAGGAACGATAGCGATCGATAAGTGCCTCAGTCTGTCTGGCGGCAATGAGATCACAGCATGATTCCATATGATTGAAAAACGATGCCGCGAGAGCATTGCGGCGCACCGGATGCGGAGCAAAATCTTCTAAACAACCGGCAATCTCTGAAATTTCCGGCGCAAGACCGCTTGCGGGGGTGCGGACATTGATGCCAATGCCGATAATGGCATAGGACAGTTGTCCGGTTTCTGCTTCGACAGATGCCTCTGTCAAAATACCGCACAGCTTTTTGCCATGCATGAGAACGTCATTGACCCACTTGATGTCTGGGATAAAACCAGCGGTTTCAGTGATTGCTTCGCAGGCGGCAATCGCCGCGCCAACGGTCAGCAGATGAATGTGCTCCAGCGGAATCTTGGGACGCAGAAGCAGACTCATATAAATACCGCTGCCAGAAGGAGACAGAAAATTTCGTCCTAATCTGCCGCGGCCGGCAGTTTGACAATCGGCAACAGCGGCATAGCCGTTTGGCAAGTTAGCAGCTCGCTGTTTGAGATAATTATTAGTAGAATCGACAGTGGAAAGCACACAGAGATTTCGTGCGGCATATTGCGTTGTCAGCTCCATGGTAATACCGGCTTCTGACAGCGCATCACTTGCTTCATCTAAGCGATAGCCCTCGCCGGCTGTAGAGGTAATTGGGAACCCCATCTCGCGCAGAGAGGAAATTGCTTTCCATATTGCCGTGCGGGATACACCCAATTCTCGTGCTAAGGTACCGCCGGAAATTAACTCTCCGCGGTGTTCTTCCAAGGTGCGAAGCACGTCATCTCGAACCATCCAATCATCCTTTCGGGGTCTTTTTAGCTTTTTCTTATTGTAATACAGATCTTAACGCAGTACAATAGATTTTACTTGAAAACGAGGAAAATTCATAAATCCAGTCGAAGAAATGAGGAAAAATATGGCAAGTACAAGCGAAAGTATCCATAGCATCGCACGCACGCAGGAGGAACGCATTTTGCTCACGCAAATCGCGCAAAAGGCGGAGACCTGCCGCGAAAAATGCTATTTAACGTATACCAAATTTTTGGATATGCATGAAGCGGCATTGGCAGATCGGCTGCTGCGCAGCTTGGGAGAACACGGCATCTTCTGGGGCGGATACGAGCAGGCGGAACGCCGCATACTCTTTTTTGTGCCGGACTGGATGGACGCTGTGCCGACAGAGGGAGAGGATTGTCCCATCACAGCCATTCGCTGTCTGCGGAGCAAAAATGATGCGCTGACCCATCGAGATTATTTGGGCTCTCTGATGGGTTTGGGACTGCGGCGCGATGGAATCGGAGATATTTTGGTGAGTAGCCACGGCGCGGATATTTTGGTATTCAAGGACATTGCGCCGTATCTGCTGATGCACTACAGCCAAGCGGGACGCAAGCATTTACAGACAGAAGAAATTTCGCTGACGGATTTGGTCACGCCGGAAGAAAAGATCACCATGCTGCGCGATACAGTTGCGTCCATGCGGCTGGATGCCGTGACGGCATCGCTGTTCCGCATGTCGCGCGCCAAGGCGGCGGATGCCATCCGTGCAGGAAAAGTGTTTGTCAATCAGCAGGAATGTATCCGGACAGACAAAGAAATTGCGCCGCATGACCGCATTACGCTGCGTGGTACCGGACGCGGTGAAGTCGAGGAGATATTGGGAGAGAGCAAAAAAGGACGCATTGTTTTGTCACTCAAGCGGTTTGGTTGATCGGTAAAAAATCTGCCATTTAAAATTTTTGTTATTGCAGGAATACATGAAGTATGTTATACTAATAGTAACAATGAAGAGGAGGCAGAAAAAATGGGAAGACAGCCGAATATGACAGATGCACCGGAGCGCAGTGGCTCAGTGCAGGGATTAGAAGAAAACCTCAAAAAGGCAGTATCTGAAATGCTCGTTCTGTTTTTGCTCAACGAGAGAGAAATGTATGTAGGCGAAATTCCGGAGGAATTGGAACGGCGCAGCAATGGAAAATTCCATATCGTGTTCCCGTACTCGGTGATTTACCGCATGGTTAAATTTGAATATATTGACGAGCTGAAAAAGCGCGTGGCGCCGGATGGCAGGAAGCGCCAGTATTACGGCATCACGCCAAAAGGCAGAGAGTATCTGGTGCAGCTGACCGACACTTTTGGACAGTTTATGCAGTGCATTGAGCTGATTCTGAAGTCGGGAGATGCGCAGGAACACACGGCAAATCAAAAAGAACAAGACTGCGGCAAGATAGCACGACTAACCGTTTGACAGAAGGAAAAAATTGATAAAATACCTGCTTGAGCAAGTGGGTATTTTTTAATATAAAAATAAACTTTCTTTGACGAAATAGCAATTAGCGTGGTATAATAGATACAATTAGGAACGGAGGGAGATTGATGAGGAAAGAACATTTTTTTGTTGAAAAATACATGCAGATGGTCAAAAACTGTTTGCCGTGTGGCAGAGATGGAAAGAAAGCGATGCAAACATTAGAGCGGATGATACAAGCATTTTTGGCAGAGAAACCGAATGCAGTATATGCTGACTTAGAACAGACATTGGGAAGTCCTGAATACATGGCAAGAACATTGGCGGAACAAGATGATTATAGACAAACAGAGAAAGCCTATCAACGGGTTATTTTTATTCTTAGTATTCTGCTTGTTCTTGCAGCGGGTCTTGCTGTCTATGCACATGGACATCCAAGATGCATCGTAGAAGAAGACCCTATCGTGAGGGAGACTGTACTGCAAGAGGAAAACTGGGATTATGTTGCGAAATATGGATTGGGTTACATTTGTGATGATGAAAATCGAATTGTATCTGCTGTAGACTATCAGGGAAACAAAGTAAGAGTAGATCGAAAGGGGATTCCTCTTGACAAACAAATCTATTATATTACGGAAGAAGACAAAGAACGGATTCGGAACAGAGAACTGGAATTTGGAAATGAAAAATGAGAACATATAATATATTTGCGCTGGTATATCTGCGAAAGGTGAAAAAATATCTCTTTTGTCCATCAGAAGAACGAGAGAGACTATTGGCAGAAGCATGGGAGATGATGGATGCTTTTTTAGGAGATTATCCATTGGCAGTATATCCTAAAATCGTATGGGCGTTTGGAACACCGAAACATTTTGCACAAGAACTGTTGGGAGAGGAGGATGTAGACGATTGCTATTTTCGATATCGGAACGGTATATATTTGAAGGTCATAGTGACTTTATTGGTCGCTATTGTTGCAACAAGTGGATTCTCTGTATATGAGTACTTTCATGGCACGCATGTAGATGAAGTGATAACGACTTCTTTGATAGAAACGAGAGAAAACGTGCCTGCCAATGAGTATTATGCTTGGAAATATGGGATTAACTATTCCTGCGGAGAAAATGGAATTATTTATAAGGCTACAGATAACGATATGAACCCTATAGCTGTCAATGTGGCGGGAATTCCGTTGGATCGGGAAAAATATTATATTACGGAAGAAGATAAAGAGAAAATTGACCGAGAAAGGTATGGAATTGGAGGGTAGATTATGAAAAAAATTAGAAATATATTTGTAGGATTGATAGTCCTCGCTTGCTTGTGCAGTAGTCGGAACTATGCAAAAGCAGTAGAAGTTGTGCAAGAAGTAATTCGTTATGATGATGGTTCGTATGCGGAAGTTATTTTGGACGTTGAGCCGGTAGAAATGGCGCGAACATCCAAAACAGGAACAAAGTCATATGTAAAGAAAAATGCGTCAGGTTTGATAGAGTTTACATATGCCTTGAAGGGAGAATTTAATTATACAGGGAAGACAGCTACTGCTAGACGGTCTATGACGAGCTATAATGCTGTGCGTAATGGTTGGGTACAAAAGTCAGATAACCATTATTGTTCCGGAAACAAAGCGTATGCGACAGGAAAATTTTCAAATTCTTCGGGCACACGGACAGCAAGTTTAACCTTGACGTGCAGCAGCACAGGAAAAATTTCGTAAAATAGACAAAATTTGCATAGCAAAATTATACAAAACATAAAAATTGCTATAAAAAAGAAAAAATCATTGACAAATGAAAATGCAGATGATACTATTGTGTTAGAAAATAACGAATGTCAACGACGTACGGAAAGGGAATACGGCGCGAGATTGTAGAAAAAGTTGTTAATTATTGGTCTGGTTATAGCCATTATTGTATATGCGTTGCGGATACTGGCCGTATATATCAAGAGAAAGAAATAAAAAATTTTTCGTGAAAATGTGTTGCACAATGTGGTACCAAATTGTCTTGTCTTATAGAAAGACAATAACAAGCAAAGAAGTAGGATGATAAAATGACAGCATACGAAGGAGGTGTGCTTCTGATTCAGAAAAGAGAGACTATAAATCTGTGGAGTCTTTTGTGGAAAGGAAGGTAATAATGAAACAATGGATGAAGAGAATGATGTGCCTTATGTGTACGGTTGGCTGTCTGATGACACAGACGTTTGCGTATGATAGAGCGAGCGCTATCAAGTATTCGGATGATAAGGCGTTACATCCGAGCAGTGGTTATAATTTTTACGAGGATAAAGACTGCGCAAATTTTGTCTCCCAGTGCTTATATTCTGGAAAAATGAAACAAGATAAGGTTTGGTATACAACGAAGAAACTCGGCAAATTTTATGGATCAGATGCATGGGTTAACGCCGATGCATTAAAAAATTACTTAAAAAATAACGTTGGAGCAAAAAAGCTGGGGTCTTGGACGAAAAAAGGAACAAGCGGACCGTATCCATCGTATGCATATCGCGATAACAGTGCTAACCTTACAGCGAGCAATACAGGAAAAGTCGTGATTTTTTATGATTGGACAGGCGATGGAGAAATGGATCACAGTGCACTTTATGTTGTTGATAATGCGAACACTAGCGACAAAACACTTGATGGAAATGTTACGGGCGATCTGATAAATGCTCATACGAAGAACCGTTATCACGTTATCTGGCACCGAAATAAAGCAAATCAGACAAGAGATACGACTAGAATATACGCATTTGAGTTGAAGGGCTAAACAAGAGGAGGAAATCATTATGAAGATGGGCTTTAAGTTTGGCATTGCAGCAGTCGCGCTGACCGCTTGTATCGCTGGCAGCACGATGTGGGCAAATGCAGATTCCGAAGATGAAGCAATCAAGGAAGCGTTTATCGAATCTCAGAATGTATCTCAGCAGATCGGACACTTTGAGTCGGACAACGGCAAAACGGATCAGCTGAGCGAAGAACAGATTCAGGCATACATTGATGATTTCAACGCGAAGATGGACAAATATTACTCTTCGGATAATGTTTGCAGACAAACATATAAGGAAATCAACGAACAGCGTCTGAGAAAAGACGCAAAAGACACAGTTCTGTACAAGGTAGATGGCGGCGTTTTAGATTGCACTTGCAGCAATATTAAACTCAGTGCGGATGGAACATCTGCTACGATGGATGTTGTGTTGGTAGAATGGGGCAACTGGGTAGAGCAAAATGAAGAGGGTCAGATGGAAGTAACTGCACCAACGGGGCAGAATACTATGTCTGTAACCATGGTGAAAGAAGATGGACAGTGGAAATTGCAAGCTATTCATGATATGACAGCCTATTTTGGAGCGGATGCGATTTCTGATTTGCAGGAAGCGGAGCAGAAAGCCAGTGCAAAAGGACGATCTGCGGCGAGTGTCTATAGCGCAGAACAGCAGGAACAGCTGCAGGCATTCGACGAATACGAACAAAAGACGCTGTTCACAGAATACGACAGCTTTTCTGAGGCGCTCAAAGCCGCGGAAAGCATTGATCCGAATGAGATCAACCCGTTCCCGCTCTGGAATGAGATGGGCGGTTATTCGCTAGAAGAGTAAACGAGATACTATCTGGAAAAATATCAAATCAATCCCCACTTCTCGCACGAGAGGTGGGGAATTGATTTGATGAGGGAAGAACAAATCATGAACAAACAAGATAAAGTATTGACGGACAGGAAAATATTTCATGCAGTAGGATATGTATGCATGGCTGCGGCGGTTGTGCTGGCTGTCCGATTTGCGCAGGGAAATTTTGCACTGAGCCGCACGGCGCAAGGCGTGATTCCGATTGCCTTGCAGGAGCTGGCAGCTGTGTGCTTGGGCGAATATGTGGCAACCAGACCCGACACGGATGCTTGGATTGGGAGAACCCTGAAAACGGTACTTGCCGCGAGTGTTCCGTCTTTGATATGGGCTGTTTTTTGGTTTACAAAATAATAGGTGGAGA
>CAVFAY010000038.1:0-19537 GCA_963620595.1 Anaerotignum sp.
AAATCAGGCTTTTTTGGTATTTTTGAAGCTATTTAATAAATGGGGCTTTCGTTCGCGGGAATATTTGGGGGGGACAAACGGGAATAATTCCTGATTTACCTTCTGCTTTACAGATAAGAACGCATGTGATATAATTTGGTTGTACAAAATAGATAATTTTGGGTGAAAACAGATGAATATATTGGCACGTGCGATAAAGAATGGAGAATATATACGAAAACAGACTTTGCTGGAACATACACAGCATGTCAGTGCATTGTGTAAGAAATATGCTGACATAGAAGGCTTTCCAACGCTGGGAGAATTGATTGGTCTCATGCATGATATGGGAAAAGGAACACAGGACTTTTCACAATATGTAATCTGGAGAGCAGAACATGGAGAGAAAGAAATTCCAAAGGAAATACATCATCATAAACATGCACCGACAGGTGCTGTTTATGTGTATGAGCGTTGGATGCAGACGGATGATATATTTAGAAGAAGAACAGCTCAAATCATTGCGTTGTGCATTTATGGTCATCACTCAGGCTTAATGGATTGTGTTGATAAGGATTATCATTGGAATTTTCAAACACGCATGGAACAGGATAAAACAAAGTTTTGTTATCAAGAGGCAGTTCAGTATTTTGAAGAACATATTTGCTCGAGAGAAAAGTTAGATCGATTGTTTGATTTGGCATGTGAGGAAATAAAATATCATAAAGATTCCATACGATTGTCAAGCTATGGAAATAAAGATCATGCGCGAAGAGATTTTCAATTAGGAATGTTGACTCGATTGATGCTTAGTATTTTGGTAGATGCAGATCGATGGGATTCTGCTTGCTTTGAATATCATCAGGATTCTATGGCGGAAAAGACAGAAAACAATTGGACAACACTGTTACAGATATATGAAACATTTGCACGAGAGACATTTAATGGTCAGAGTATATTAGATAAGAAAAGGCAGCAAATTTCAGATGTATGTAGACAACGAGCGGATGGAAAAATAGGAATCTATCGATTATCAGCTCCAACAGGCGGCGGAAAGACATTTGCCAGCCTGCGCTTTGCTTTACAACATGCCCAAATTAATCGACAAGATCGTATTTTTTATATTATTCCCTATAATACAATTTTAGACCAAAATGCACATGACATTCGGTGTGCGTTAGATCAGTATTCGGGAATACTGGAACATCATTCTAATGTTGTTATAGAGGATGAGGAAGAAAGAGAAGTACATAAACAATTAACGGAACGTTGGGATAGCGAAATTGTTTTGACGAGTATGGTGCAGTTTTTAAATGCATTGTTTCGCAAAGAAAATACGAATGCTCGCAGAATGCATCGACTGGCCAATGCTGTTTTAATTTTTGATGAAATTCAAGCGCTTCCACCAAAGTGCAAAGGATTATTTGAACGGGCAATTATTTTTTTAGCTACAATCTGTCATACAACAATAGTATTATGCACTGCGACACAAATGGAATTTTGTTTACCGGAACAACTGCAACCGATAGAAATTATGGGCAGTGAAGAAGAGGTATATACGTTACATCGAGATTTAAACCGTGTGACATATGTACCTGAAATAAACACCGGAATAGACAATCAGGAAGCTGCAGAAAGGTTGGAAAAACGAATAGAAGAAAAGGTAGCTGTATTGATGATTGTAAATACAAAAGCCGTTGCTTGGAATATATATGAACAGACTTGCCATCGTTTGGAAGAGAGTGGATATGAGAAAGTACATATCATAGAAGGATTAACTGATGAAGAAATTTGCGATAGAGCGAGACAGTCGGAAAATTTTGAAATTCTTTGTGTTCATTTAAGTACATTGCTGTGTCCGGAACATCGCATGGAATATATTCGATGGATAAAAAATTGGACGAAAGCAGGTGGTAAAACATTTTGCGTTTCAACGGCGCTGATTGAAGCTGGCATCAATATCAGTTTTCCTGTTGTTGTTCGCAGTTTAGCTGGATTGCCGAGTATTATACAAGCGGCAGGGCGTTGCAATCGAAACAAAGAGCAAGAATTAGGAACGGTTTATATTTGGGATTTGACAGAGGAAAATCTCAAAAGACTGCCAGAGATTGAACAGGGCAAGAGATATAGTAGAGAAACAATTAATTGCTGGAGTCAGCCAGATCAATTGGGAAGTCCTGATACGGTTAAGATTTATTTTAACAAAGCACACGATGAGCGCGTGGAGAATTATCCGATTGGAAAGGATGAAAATTTAGTGTCGTTGCTATCCGATAATCGTAAGAGAGACGTTTACAACATCCATAAAAAATATATGCGCCAGAGCTTTCAGGAGGCTGGCGAACGCTTTCATGTTATTGATGAAAATACAAAGCCCATACTGGTGCCATATAAAGAAGGAAAACAATTGATTCAGCAGCTTTGTGGAGAACACAGCATGGAGGAAGAAATTGCATTGCTGCGGAAAGCACAATCATATTGTGTCAATGTATACGACACAATGTATCAGCGATTATCCGAGCAGGGGGCACTTGTGATGCTTGGTGAAAGCGGCGTTGTGGCGCTAAAAGAGGGATATTACAGTGACGAAGCTGGCATTGTGACAGAGGCGGAAGAATTGGATGCAATGATAATTTAATATATTATAAGAAGGTGAAACAGTTGGAAAATCACTCGAAGACAGCAAAGAACCAGATTGAATATAAGGTATATGGACGCTATGCGTTGTTTAGCGATCCGATTACCCGTATGGGCGGTGAAAAATGTTCATATATGGTTCCTACGTATCAAGCACTAAAAGGCATTACAGAAAGCATCTATTGGAAACCTTCTATTTTGTGGGTTATAGATGAAGTGTGCATTATGAATCCGATTTGCACAGAATCCAAAAGTATTCGGCCTATCAGCTATGATAAGCAGGAGAACACGCTTTCTGTCTATACGTATTTGGTCAATCCAGTCTATTTAGTTCGTGCCCATTTCGTTCCCAATCCATATCGGGAGGAAGCAGATTTAATTGCAGATGGGAAGAATACGAAAAAACATTACAGCATTGCCAAACGCATGATAGAGCGAGGCGGACGAAGAGATATTTTCTTGGGGACGCGAGAGTGTCAAGGATATGTAGAGCCGTGCGATTTTGATCAAGAAGCAAAGCAAAGTGCGTATTATGACCGAGCAGAAATCGATTTCGGTGTGATGTTTCATGGATTTGATTATCCAGACGAAACGGGAAAAGAGGAACTTGGTGTGCGGTTTTGGCATCCGAAGATGCACAATGGTATGATCCATTTCTGTGCACCCGAGGAATGCAGCATGAGAAAATATATTCGTCCGATGAAACCGAAAAAGTTTGGAGGAAAATACGCGAATTTCAAAGGTGGTGAATCTGATGGGCTGGATACAGGAACTGAATAAAGTATACGATACAATGATGCAGTTGCCGGAGACAGAGCGACAAGGTTTGATACCGGTAGGATTTACACAAAAGCCGATAAAATATCTGGTGGCATTACATCCAGATGGAACGTTCTCTGCGGCTTACGATCTGAGCGGGAAAAAAGAAAAAAATGGTCCTGTTTACATGATTCCCACAACACCGCAGGCAGAGACGAGAACCGGAAGCAATGGTACGCCATTTCCGTTGGCAGATCAGTTAAAGTATTTAGCATATGATGGTGTGGAAAATCCAAGACTGAATCAGTATTTAAGTCAGCTGAACGATTGGCGCGAGCAGCCGGATGCACCGGAAGTGTTAAAAACACTGTACAGTTATTTAGAAAAGAAGACGCTATTGCAAGATATGCGTTCATTTGGACTTTCTGTTCAGTACAACAAAGATGATGCAAAAAAGGATGCTGATGGTAAAGACGCTAAGATGCTTGTGCATTTTTCGGTAGAGAGCGCAGAAAAAATAACAGAATTATGTGCACGGTCAGATGTCCAGCAGAGCTGGAGCAGATACTTTAATAAACAGAGTGCTGATGCAAAAAAGACATTGTGCTATGCGACAGGGGAACAACGTGTTCCACTGGAAAATCATCCTAAGATAAGAGGAAATCCGAAGTTAATTTCCGCGAAAGATGCCAGTTATCCGTTTCAGTATAAAGGTCGATTTGAAAAAGATGGAAGTGCTGCGACGGTAAGCCTAGAGGCATCGCTCAGGGCACATAATGCATTAAATTGGCTGCTTGACAAGCAAGGCTTCCGGAAATATGGCTTGAATATCGTTGCATGGAATGTGCAGAATGGACCGATAGCAGTTCCCATAGAGGAGCAAGGCTGGGAAGAGGAAGAACCGGATCAGCCAGATACATTTGAACAGTATGCTCTTGCTCTGCGCGATGCAACAATGGGAAAAAATAGTAAGCTGCGGAATTTTCAAAAACAAATTGCTTCATGCTTAGATGCACAGCAGCGAGTTGCAGAAACCGTCATTCTTGGCATGGAGGCCGCGACAGATGGCCGAATGTCCATTGATTATTATCAGGAACTGGAAGGGAATACCTATGTAGAACGGCTGGAAACATGGTATCGAACATGCTGCTGGGAGACTTATTATAAGCAATGGAAAATGTTTACACCGACACCGCTGATGATTGCCAAAGCGGTGATGGGAGAAGAAAGTGTAGCACGTGCTTGGCAAGATAAACAGTGCAAAAAAGCCGATGCCAAGCAAATGCGAGAGCTATATAAACGACTGCTGTTTTGCATGGTGGATGGACAGGCGTTGCCGAGAAATATAGTGATGAGTGCTGTTCATCGAGCAGAATTTCCATTATCTTTTCAAGAAAAAGATAGCTGGAGTAGATATAAATGGGAAAAGTGCGTGGAGACGACCTGCGCTCTCATTCGGAAATTTCAGATAGATAGACATTCGACAGAGGCCGTTCCGGATAACCGTCTGCATGCTGCGTGTCAAGATAGATCTTATCTGTACGGCAGATTATTTGCTGTTGCAGATGCGATAGAAAAACAAGCGCAAAAAAAGCGGGAGAAAACGAATAAATCTTTGCCAACCCATGCGATTCGCTTGATGAAGCTGTTTGTACAGCGTCCTGCAGAAACTTGGAAAAAGCTGCACATGCAGTTGATTCCATATTTGAGTATTCTGGGGGAAGATCAGCTGGCTGGCTATTACCAGAATATCATTGCACAGATTGAGCAGATATTTGTGCCGGAACAGCGAATGCAAAATCAACCGGTGACAGAATGGTTTTTGATTGGTTTGTATGCGCAAAATAGAGAGCTTTTTACCGAAAAAGAGCAGCGCGTAACACAACCAGAGCCAAGAGCGTTTTATACACCGGAGCAGAATAGAAGTGAATGGTTTGGCTGTCTATTGGCTGTCGCAGACTGTATCGAACGACGAGCAGAAAGTCAGACAACAGAAAAACAGACAACTTGCGAACGCGATGGAAATACAAAAGCGCTGCGAACGATGCAGCACTTTGTTATGCGGCCGACAGATACGTGGACACAGATTTATTGTGATATTCTTCCGTATTTGCAAAAAGTTGGCGTAAAAGCGGAAAAATATTATGGACACCTGCTGCATCAGTTGGAAGCCTCGATGGATCCACAGCAGCGATTGGATAATACACCGCTGGACAGCATGGTTTTGCATGGATATTATGGCATGAGACAGTGCATTCTGACAAAGGATTGTAAACTGCAAGTGCCAAGACGAGAAAAGAATACAGCAATTACGTGTCGGGAAGAGGCGTATGGAAAACTGCTGGCATTGGAAAACAGAATGGAACGTTGGGTTTTAGATGCGGAAAAATCGGAGGATGAGAATCGTTCCAGCAATGCAGTGCGGTTTATGCGTGGATTTTCGCAGAGACCAGCATCTAACTGGGCGTATTTAGAGCAACGATTGCTGCCGTATGAAAAGAAAATTCGGCAAAAAAGTATCGGATTGGCAAACGATTTCCGCACACAAATTGATGAGCTGAAGCGACAATTGGAAGAAAATCAATGGAATATCGATGCGCCATTGAAGGCAAGATGGCTGCATGATTATTATGTTTACTACGAAGACAGAAAAGGAGAAGAATGATGGCTGTACTGGATCACAAGATTGATTTTGCATTGGTATTTACGGTAAGAAACGCGAACTGCAACGGCGATCCGTTGGATGGAAATCGACCGCGCACAACGTTGGATGGACATGGAGAGGTTTCAGATGTTTGTCTAAAGCGAAAAGTGAGAAATCGCCTGCTTGATGAAGGTGCCCTGATTTTTGTACAGTCGGACGATCGAAGAGTGGACGAATATCGCTCCCTAAAGGATTGCGCTGAAGGCTGTGAGAAACTGAAGAAGAAAGACAAAGAGGAGTATGCGCGCATTGCGTGCGAAACATGGTTTGATGTTCGAGCTTTCGGACAGGTATTCCCCTTTAAAAATGAAAAAGGAAAGGGAGACTCGATTGGTATTCGCGGTCCGGTTACTATTCAGCCTGCCTTTAGCGAAGATGTGGTAGAGATTATCAGTACACAGATCACAAAATCTGTGAATCTGGAAACAGGCGCTGATCCGAATAAGAAGGGAGCAGACACGATGGGTATGAAGCATCGTGTTGCGTTTGGTGTTTACAAAACCTTCGGATCCATCAATGTGCAGACGGCGCAAAAGACGGGATTTAGTCAGGAAGATGCGGAATTGCTCAAAGAGGCACTGAGAACATTGTTCCGCAATGATGCAACTTCTGCTCGACCGGAGGGAAGCATGGAGGTTATCAAGCTGATTTGGTGGGAACATAATTGTGCAAGCGGACAGTATTCCTCCGCTAAGGTACATCGTTCTTTGCAAGTAACCTGTCACGGAACGGAGATTCCGGAAGTCATCGTTCATAAAGAACAGACGCCGGGATTGGAGCCTGAGGTTATTGATGGTGAATGATGCAGATTTTCTGATGCTGTCTGGGTTAAAGCATTTTCGTTTTTGTCGGCGCAGATGGGCATTGGTTCATCTGGAGCAACAGTGGCAGGAAAATGCGTTGACGTTAGAAGGGCATTACATGCACGAGCGTGTCCATGATGATAATTTTACGGAACTGCGGGGCAGCGTATTGCTGTCCCGCGGCATGCCGGTTCGCTCTGAGATGCTGAAAATCACAGGAGAATGTGATATGGTAGAATTACATAAAAGCGAAATCGGCGTTCCGATTCAGGGAAGAGAGGGACTATGGCAGGTATATCCTGTAGAGTACAAGCACGGAGAACCGGATGAACGCGGTGCAGACGAGCTGCAATTGTGTGCACAGGCGATGTGTTTGGAAGAAATGCTTGTGACGGAAATTCCTGAGGGAGCAATTTATTACGGAAAGACTCGGCATCGTATGACGGTTGCCTTGACGGAGGATCTGAGAAAACAGACCAAAGACGCACTGACAGAGATGCATCGGTTGTTTGCACAAGGATATACACCGAAAGCAAAATGGACGAGAGCCTGTAAAAACTGTTCTTTAGTGGAAATATGTCTACCTAAATTGAACAAGAGGATGCGCGCATCTGAGTATGTAAAGCACATGCTCGCGGAGGAATGAATGGAATGAAAACGATACAAAATGTACTCTATGTTACGATTCCAACTGCCTATTTATCCTTGGATGGAGAGAATGTCGTGATACAAGATGACAAAAAGATTGTGGGCAGATTTCCCTTTCACAACATAAACGGCATTGTTTCATTTGGATACCGAGGTGCTAGTCCTGCATTGATGGGCGCATGCGCAGAACGACAGATTAGCTTGAGCTTTTTGACGCGGCATGGTCGTTTTTTAGCGCGTATTTCTGGTCCTGTGAATGGAAATGTTCTGTTGAGAACAGCACAGTATCAGATGACTGCGGAACCACCGTCTGCTATGCCAGTAGCAAAGATGTTTCTGATCGGAAAAATTTATAATGGTCGATGGAGCATAGAGCGAGCAAAGCGAGATCATGCTATGCGTGTAGATGTGGACAAATTATCGACAGATATTGAGCAAATGAAGATTGCTTTAGACCGAATCAAAGACGCACAGTCAAGAGATGAATTAATGGGCATTGAAGGAAGTGCAGCAAAGGCATATTTTGAAGCGTTTCCACAGTTGATTTTAAAAAATATGTCATTTTTCTCTTTTGATGGGAGAACGCGTCGGCCGCCGCTTGATCCGGTCAATGCGATGTTATCATTTGTCTATACATTGTTGGGAAATGAAATCGCGGGAGCATTAGAAACTGTGGGCTTAGATCCGGCAGTTGGCTTTTTGCATACACTTCGACCTGGGAGATCTTCCTTGGCATTAGATATGTTAGAAGAACTGCGAGCACCATTAGCAGATCGATTTGTGTTATCCCTTATTAATTTAGGAAAAATCACAGAAAAAGATTTTGACAAAAAAGAAAATGGTGCAGTATATCTGACGGATAAAGGCAGACGAACGTTTTTAGATGCATGGTTTCATAAGAAGCAGGAAACTTTGACACATCCTTATTTGCAAGAGAAAATGCAGTGGGGACTGGTCCCTCATACACAAGCTATGTTGTTGGCACGATATATCCGAGGGGATTTGGATGCGTATCCGCCATTTATGTGGAAATAAGAGAAAGAAGGGGTTGTCATTCTTGTCTTAATCACGTATGATATAAACGTAGAGAGTCCGGAGGGAAAGAAACGACTTCGTCGTGTTGCAAAACAGTGTATCAATTATGGTACACGGGTACAAAATTCTGTCTTTGAATGCCAAGTCGATGCCGCGCAATATGCACAACTCAAGCATCGTGTATTAAAAGAAATGAATCCAGAGACAGACAGTGTTCGTTTTTATTCCTTAGGAAATCGCTATAAGAGTAAGGTGGAACATTACGGAGTCGAACGTGGCATACAAGTAGATGAACCACTGATCTTCTAGATGCGAACCCGATGTGTACATAAAAACACTGGGAGGTTCGCACCAAAAAATAAGGGCAAAAAAGGTGAAAACAGGCGGGAGTTTTCTCTTCTTTGCCAATTGTATGCATGTTTGTTGACATATTGCCTAATAAACATGCATTTCAGCAAATGGTTTTTATGACTGTTTGCTGTCGCCCTCCTCGTGAGGGCGTGGATTGAAATTTGAATGATGTCAAAACTGCCGTCCTGATAAATGGTCGCCCTCCTCGTGAGGGCGTGGATTGAAATTCCGTTTAACGTTAAGTCAGATTTAGAAAAAATGTCGCCCTCCTCGTGAGGGCGTGGATTGAAATATCGAGTGTGTTTTTTGGAAATAGGTCAGCCACGTCGCCCTCCTCGTGAGGGCGTGGATTGAAATAGAAATAAAATTGGAATCGGATGTGTGCACGGTTGTCGCCCTCCTCGTGAGGGCGTGGATTGAAATCAAACGCTCCAGCTGCGCGCCGTTCCAAGTCTGACGTCGCCCTCCTCGTGAGGGCGTGGATTGAAATATCTTCAATCAGCTCCAGCTGGCAGGCAGCATGGTCGCCCTCCTCGTGAGGGCGTGGATTGAAATTACCTGCATGATGCATTCGGAAACCTTCATCGGCGTCGCCCTCCTCGTGAGGGCGTGGATTGAAATAAAGAAGCATTCTGCCAATTATATCTGGAGAAACGTCGCCCTCCTCGTGAGGGCGTGGATTGAAATATCCATCTGCATTTCCTTGAGCACACCCAAATAGGTCGCCCTCCTCGTGAGGGCGTGGATTGAAATTGAGCTTTTCGCTTCCATCAATCTTTTTAACTTTGTCGCCCTCCTCGTGAGGGCGTGGATTGAAATTTTCGAGTGGCGCTTTTTCATACCCAAATTCAAGGGTCGCCCTCCTCGTGAGGGCGTGGATTGAAATGCGCGTGTTAAATGGTTTGGTCAAATAGTCATTGTCGCCCTCCTCGTGAGGGCGTGGATTGAAATGAATTGAAATGCCCGCCTTGGAGCAGGTCAGCAGGACGTCGCCCTCCTCGTGAGGGCGTGGATTGAAATATGGCTGTCAGATTTTGTTTCCGGACGAGCCAGCGTCGCCCTCCTCGTGAGGGCGTGGATTGAAATTTCCGCTTGACTGTATGAGCAGATACCCATGCTGGTCGCCCTCCTCGTGAGGGCGTGGATTGAAATGGTCAAAATCTGTGCATCGGATTTTCCGGCGCAGTCGCCCTCCTCGTGAGGGCGTGGATTGAAATTTCTATTGTCTCAATCGCATCTCCAATCAGCTTTGGTCGCCCTCCTCGTGAGGGCGTGGATTGAAATTGCTGCCCTGCCGCCATGCACTCGGCATACTGCGTCGCCCTCCTCGTGAGGGCGTGGATTGAAATGCGTCTGGAAAGGTCAATGCAGCGAGATACTTCGTCGCCCTCCTCGTGAGGGCGTGGATTGAAATGGATCAGCCGTATCCCAACGCCCGCGTATACTTGTCGCCCTCCTCGTGAGGGCGTGGATTGAAATAACGCGGCGGAATACGGCTATATTTTGGATCAGGTCGCCCTCCTCGTGAGGGCGTGGATTGAAATGTGAACGATCCGAATGATCTGTTTCTGAAACTGCAAACGTCGCCCTCCTCGTGAGGGCGTGGATTGAAATATCAGAATCGGATGCTTTGTCTGCCAGCCATTCGTCGCCCTCCTCGTGAGGGCGTGGATTGAAATAGGTGTGTCAAGTAACACAGATTACCTAATCAATAAGTCGCCCTCCTCGTGAGGGCGTGGATTGAAATATGGATAAAAAACTTTCTATATTGAATGTTTTTCGTTGTCGCCCTCCTCGTGAGGGCGTGGATTGAAATTCTGTCCGTGTCACGCTGGTGCGCATTGACGGAGAGTCGCCCTCCTCGTGAGGGCGTGGATTGAAATGCTGCTGCATATATGTGCTGTGCGCCTGCCGCGTTGCCCTCGCAGGGAGGGCATGGATTTGATTTATATAGTAATAAAAAAGGAGTGACAACATATGCCTGCGGTTTCACACGAGCTATTAGAACGAGCAGAGACTCTGCTTGAAACAAATCCTGTTATGCGAGAACAAGTAGGAGAAATTACCCGCGTGCTGCGCCGATATGATGCTGGATATTTATATGATTCGGCTGAGGCGCATCAGCTGGATGCACAGCTTCGTACAGCATATCCGGTTATCGCGGAGATTGCCCGTTGTCAGCCCGATACAGATCCCACCTGTGGATATACTTCCGCATGGGATCGCTGCGGGGAGGAAGATGTGATTGAACAACTGCGCGTAGACAAGCTGGGATTATATTATACGGTTTTGCATCAAGCAGGTGTGGTGCAGGTATTGACAGATTTTATCAGATAAAATAGCAATCACCTTGTTTTTTTGCAAGGTGATTTTTTTTTCGGAAGACCTATTGACTTAAACTTAACTTTAGGTGCTATAATGCCATTGTTGTAATGAAAAAACACGAAAATAAGGAGGACATCTCATGTATTTGGAACGAATTGATAGCCCAAATGATGTGAAAAAGCTGAACTTTGAAGAAATGAATGTGTTGGCGCAGGAAATGCGTGAAGCATTGTTTCACAAGCTGAGCAAGCATGGTGGACACTTTGGACCGAATTTTGGCATGGTTGAAGCGACAATTGCTTTGCATGCTGTGTTTGACTCTCCGAAAGATAAAATGGTCTTTGATGTTTCTCATCAGAGCTATTGCCATAAAATGCTGACTGGCAGAAAAGATGCTTTTTTGTATGAAGAGCATTATGACGATATATCCGGTTACAGTGAGCCGAGTGAGAGTGAGCATGATTTCTTTGTCATTGGTCACACATCGACCTCTATCAGCTTGGCTTGTGGCTTGGCAAAGGGCAGAGATCTTACCGGCGGCACGGAAAATATTATTGCCATTATCGGTGATGGTTCTCTGAGTGGCGGCGAAGCATTGGAAGGTCTGGATTTTGCATCGGAATTGAACAGCAATCTGATTATTGTCGTCAATGACAATGATATGTCGATTGCAGAAAATCATGGCGGTTTGTATCAGAATCTCAAGCTGCTGCGTGATACCGATGGCAAGGCAGAATGCAATCTGTTCCGTGCAATGGGGCTGGATTATGTTTTTGTCAAGAATGGCAATGATATTCCGTCTTTGGTAGAAGCATTCAAGCAGGTAAAGGACAGCACATATCCTATTGTCGTGCATATCTGCACACAGAAGGGCAAGGGATATGCACCAGCAGAACAGGACAAGGAAACATGGCATTGGTGTATGCCATTTGATCTGGAAACCGGCAAGCCGCTGATAACATTTGAAGGCGAGGATTATTCCGAACTGACAGCGCAGTATTTGCTGGAGAAAATGAAGAAAGATCCGGCAGTGGTTGGCATTACCTCTGCGACCCCGCCGATTCTTGGCTTTACACCGGAGAGAAGAAAACTGGCGGGCAAACAGTTTGTTGATGTTGGTATTGCGGAAGAAACGGCGGTTGCTTTGGCATCCGGTATTGCGGCAAATGGCGGCAAACCGGTATACGGCGTGTACAGTACATTTATTCAGCGAACCTACGACCAGCTGTCACAGGATCTTTGCGTGAACAGCAATGCCGCGACAATTCTGGTATTTGCGGCATCGGTATATGGCATGAATGATGTGACCCATCTGGGTATTTATGATATTCCGATGATGGCGAATATTCCAAATTTGGTTTATTTGGCACCGACCACCAAGGAAGAATACATGGCGATGCTGGATTGGAGCGTAGAGCAGAAGGAACATCCGGTAGCCATTCGCGTACCGATGGCAGTTGTTTCTTCCGGCAAGCCGTGCACCAAGGATTTTGCAAAACTCAACACCTATGAAGTGACGCAGAAGGGCAGCCGTGTCGCTGTCATTGGTCTTGGCAATTTCTATGCACTGGGTCAGGCTACAGCACAGGAGATTGAAAAGCAGACTGGCGTTCAGCCGACAGTTATCAATCCGATGTATATTACCGGTATAGATGAAGAGTTGCTGGAGAACTTGAAGGCAGACCATGATGTCGTTATCACCGTAGAAGATGGCATTTTGGACGGCGGATTTGGCGAAAAGATTGCTCGCTTTTATGGAAGCTCTGACATGAAGGTGCTCAACTATGGTCTCAAGAAGGAATTTTTGGATCGGTATGATGCAGAAGAAGTAGTCAAGCGCAATCGTTTGACGGCAGAACAGATGGCAGAGGATACGGTATCTCTGCTGTAAGCAAAACAAAGCAAAGACGGGATTGAGAAGTTTTTCTCAGTCTCGTCTTTTTTGATGGCACAAGTGCAAACAATATGATACGATGAACATACATAAGAGCAGGAGATGAGGAGGAAATTTTTGTGAAACGTATTTTACTCATAGCAACAGGCGGGACAATCGCGTCATCGGAATCAGCGGAAGGACTGACACCGGCGTTAGATGTTGAACAGCTGGTGTCGTATTTGCCCAAGATGCAGGTGTTGTGCCAACTGGCGGGTGTTTCTATTATGAGCATTGACAGCACCAATATGAACCCGAAGCGTATGGGAATCATCGCACAGACTGTTGAGCAATATTATGATGCATATGATGGATTTGTCATTGCACACGGAACGGATACGATGGCATATAGCGCGGCGGCACTGACCGACATGCTGCGGCATCTCAACAAACCAGTTGTGCTCACAGGCTCGCAGATTCCCATGGAAGCACCGGATACCGATGCGAAGAAGAATTTGTCCGATGCCATTCGATTTGTCTGTGAAGACATCCGCGGCGTTTTTGTCGCCTTTGATGGGATTCTGATAGAGGGTGCCCATGCGATGAAATGCCGCACACGCAGCCGACATGCCTTTGAGAGCATCAATTTTCCTGTTGTCGCGCAGATTGGAGACGGAACTGTACAATACACACAAGACATCAAACAATCGACATATTGGAATTTCATGCATGAAAAAAGCCAGCAGGCATTTGCTGTGCAGCCGGAACTGTGTACCGATGTTTTTGTCCTAAAATTGTTTCCCGGTATAGCAACAGAGATTTTTGATTGCATCGGAAAGCAGTTTCGCGGTGTGGTGATAGAGAGTTTTGGTATTGGCGGTATCCCTGATGAGCAACCAAATTTGCTTGCGAAAATTCAAGAGCTCGCACAGGCGGGCGTCGCGATTGTCATTACAACGCAGTGCCTGTATGAAGGCGTAGATTTGGATATTTACGCTGTGGGAAAACATCTTGCCGAGCAGCCAATCATTGTAGCGGGAACTATGACAACAGAAGCGATTGTCATGAAGCTCATGTGGTCACTGGCTCATTTTGATACACTGGCTGACATCAAAGCATATATCGAATCCAACAACACCTAAAAATAACACACCATATAAAGGAAAAAGAGAGAGAATTCGAAAAACAGAGAAAATCAGCAAAAAGAAACACAAAGATCGATAAAAATCAAGAACATATCCAAACTATATTGTAAAAATTATTCGAAGAATCCAAAAAAAATGCTGTTTTTTCATGATAAAAACTGCGATATGATAACCATGCAAACGGGAGAGCTCGTGTGGAGAGCGAAACTCTCCTTGTTTAAAAAGTGTGTGAAATCATATCAAGAGAGGGAAAGTGAAACTATGGCATTTACGTTAATTACCTTTGTCGCATTTACCATCTTGGTTGCTGTGATCTCCTATGTGAAAACAAAGGGAGATGACCAGACAACCGCGGATGGATACTTTTTGGCAGGACGAGGTCTGCCGGGATTCGTCATTGCAGGCTCCTTGCTGCTGACCAACTTATCTGCCGAACAGCTCGTTGGCACCAATGGACAGACATGGGCTGTTGGTATGAGCCCGATGGCGTTTGAGGTGCTTGCAGCAACTGCATTGATTGTGCTGGCACTGTGGGCGGCACCGCGATACTTAAAGAGCGGCATCACAACCATTCCGGAGCTGATCGGTCTGCGCTTTGACCGCTCGACAAAGCTGTGGTTCTGTATTGCCTATATCATCTTGTATCTGGTTGTACAAATTCCGGTTATCCTGTATTCCGGTTCGCTCGTATTTGAAAATATTTTCAATCTGTCGGGACTGTTGGGTATCACCAAATTCCAGTCGATCTGTGTTCTGTGCATTGCAATCAGCATCGTAGGTTCTATCTATGCAATTTTCGGTGGCCTGAAGGCAGTTGCCGTTTCGGATACGGTAAACGGCGTTGGTCTGCTGATTGGCGGTCTGATGATTCCGTTCTTTGCACTCAATGTGCTGGGTCATGCCGCAGGCAGCGAGAGCACAGTTGCCATTCTGGATGGCTGGAAGTATCTCGTTGCAAATCATGCCGATAAGCTGAATTCTATTGCGCCAATCAATGCAGAGGCTCCGGCTGTTCCGTGGCCGACTGTATTTACCGGTCTGGTGTTCTTAGGCTTGCAGTCCTGGTGCACGCATCAGTCATTTATTCAGCGTGTTCTCGCTGCAGAGAATTTGAAAGAAGCACAGAAGGGTGCACTGTATTGTGCCTTCCTGAAAATTGCGGGCTTTATGTTCCTTGCTTTGCCAGGTGTCATTGCCTACGCACTGTTTGAATTGCAGGGCGATCAGGTTTCCATGATGGATGATGCATATCCGCATTTGGTGACACAGGTGATTCCGGCACCGCTCATGGGCTTCTTTGCAGCGGTAATGTTTGGTGCGATTCTGTCCTCGTTTAACTCGGTACTCAACTCAGTTAACACCATGTTTACCATGGATATTTATCGTGAGTATATTAACCCGAAGGCATCGGAACAAAAGCTCGTTGATGTCGGCAAGAAGATCGGCATTGTGTTCGCTGTTGCCACCACAATCGTAGGTCCGATGGTATATTTCTTCCCGGCAGGACTCAAGACCTTCTTGGATTCTTTCGTTATGCTGATTGGTCTGCCGGTTCTGTCCGCAGTCTTTGGCGGCTTCTTCTTCAAGTATTTGCCAAAGTATGCGGCAAAGGTCATTATGGTATTCCATATCGTGGTATATGGTCTGTTTATGATTCTTGCGCCGGCTTATCCGGGCGGTGGCACGATGCATTATCTATACGCGGTTGCTGTGCTGTGGCCGATTGAGCTGATTATCATGGCTGTAATGAACTATCGCAACAAGAAGTCGCATCCGGATATGCAGGCATGGGAGCAGAAGGACGTAAAGGCCGTCGATTTGACTCCGTGGAAGTACAGCAAGGTTGTCGCAGTAGTTGTCTTGGTTTGTGTTGTCGCTGTATATATCTTCTTCTCCCCGCTGGGAATCGGTGCAGCATAAATTTATTTCTTTGATAATTCCAATCCTTTTATCGGCGATTTGCCGAAAGGCAGATCGCCGAATCTCTCCAAAACAAAAATCTCCGTATCCAAGTGCGTGATGCGGAGATTTTTTGATGCGGAAATCAAAAAATAACACAACATCAAAAAAGAGACGACAAAATATCCGAGAAATATTGAGAGAAATTCTAAAAATAAGAGAATTTTTGGGGGAATTAGGCAGGTTGCACAGAGAACAGTTGTAGACAAACTGCGCAGAATCCAAAGAGAGCCGCATTTTTTCCTTATTTTTGTCGAGATATAATAGCATCACAAGAGAAAACAACAATCTGTGTTGTGATTATGTGAGAGGAGACCATTCATCTATGAAAGTAGGCATTATTGGTGCTGGCCGTATCGGCAAAGTACATGCGAAGAACATTTCCATGTTTGTTCCGGAGATGCAGATTAAGACTATTGCAGACCCATTTGCAAATGATGCAACGAGAGAGTTCGCTGCACAGTATCATATCCCGAATGTCACGACTGACGCGGCTGATATTTTAGAGGATCCGGAAATTGAAGCAGTCCTGATTTGCTCGTCCACGGACACCCATTCGCACTTCATTATTGAAGCGGCAAAGGCAAAGAAGCACATTTTCTGTGAGAAGCCGATTGACTATGATCTGAATAAGGTACATGAGGCAATCAACGCAGCAAAGGATGCTGGCGTCAAGCTCCAGATCGGTTTCTGCCGTCGCTTTGACCACAACCATCGCGCTGTATACGATATGGTACAGCAGGGCAAGGTTGGCAAGGTCAATCTGATTAAAGTGTCTTCCCGCGATCCGGAGCCACCTCCGGTATCTTATGTCAAGGTATCCGGCGGCATCTTCTATGACATGATGATTCATGACTTCGATATGGTTCGCTTCTTGGCAGGCTCTGAAGTAACTGAAGTATCCGCATACGGTTCCGTTCTGGTAGATCCGGGCATTGGAGAAGCAGGCGACGTAGATACTGCCGTTGTCACCTTGAAGTTTGAAAATGGTGCTATTGGTGTCATTGACAACTCTCGTAAGGCTGTTTACGGCTATGACCAGAGAGTAGAAGTATTTGGCTCTGAGGGTTGTGCACAGGATGAGAACGATATTCCGAACACAGCCGTTCTGTCCACCGCAGAGGGCACGACCTATGGTACCGCGTATAAAGTCATGTGGGATCGTTACACTGGCGCATTTGTCGCAGAGATGCAGGCATTTGCACAGGCAGTGGCAAACGACACGGAGACTCCGGTTACCGGCGAAGATGGTCTGTATCCGGTACTGATGGCAGCAGCTGCAACCAAGTCGCTGCATGAAGGCCGTCCGGTTAAAATTTCGGAGGTAGAATAATGGCACTGAGAAAATGCGCGTGCATTGATACCCTGTACACCGAGCTGGATTGGCTCGATCGTTTTCAGGCAGCAAAGGATGACGGCTTTGAAGCAGTAGAATTCTGGGATTGGCGCATTCGTGATCTGGATGCAACGAGAGAAGCCGCACAGAAGGCTGGCATTGCGATTTCCGGTTTTAACGGAGATGCAGATTATTCTCTGGTAGATCCGACACACAAGGAGCCGTATCTTGCGTATCTCAAGCAGTCCATTGACGCAGCAAAAAAAGTTGGCGCAACCAGTGTGACGATTCATTCCAACGCGCTGGGCGATGGCGGCATCGTTGTCAACCATTATGACAACCTGTCTCATACCGTCAAGCTGTGCTCGATGTATGATACCTTGTTGGCTTGTGCAAAGCTGGCTGAGGAAGAGGAAATTAATCTGAACCTTGAGGCACTGAATATCACGACTGATCATGTCGGCAACTTCCTTGCAACGACACAGATGGGTGCAGAAATTTGTCGCCTGATTGGTTCTCCGCGGCTCAAGCTGCTGTATGATGTCTACCATATGCAGATCAATGAGGGATGCATCTGCGATACGATCTCGAACTATGCCGATCAATTCGGTCATATTCATGTGGCAGACGCACCGGGCAGACATGAGCCGGGTACAGGTGAAATCAATTACACCAAGGTAATTCGCCATCTGGAGGCGTGCGGTTACACGGGCAGAGTGGGATATGAGCTGTTCCCGGAGACCGACACCAAGACGGCGGTAGCTGCAATCATGCAGCATTGCTAATGGATTCTAACAGCAGGTAGGGCTGTTGAATAAAAATCCACAGTAGAGAGAAAAGGAGAAGAATTATGAAAATGAAGCGTTTTGCAGCGATGCTTTTGGCAGGCGCAATGATGACAGGTCTGTGTGCTTGTGGCAGCTCCGGCGACAACACAGCAGGTTCCGGTTCCTCCGGCGATGAGCTGAAGATCAGTGTCATTCTCAAGACCGAAGCATCTGAGCATTGGCAGCTCATCAAGGCAGGCTGTGAGCAGTATGAGAAGGACAATCCGGGCGTCAAGGTAGATGTCAAGGGACCTCCGTCTGAGACTTCTTACGATGAGCAGACCAACATGATCGACACCGATATCAATGGCGGCGGCTATGATGCCTATGTTATCGCTCCGCTGCAGTCGGATTCCGTAGCGGCACAGATTGCAGCAGTGGATAAGCCGATTATCGCGCTGGACACCAATATCAATTCTGACAAGGTTGTGTCCTTTGTAGGTACCGGTAATGAAAAGGCTGCTAAGATGGGCGCAGAAGAAGCCGTTGCAGCAGCAAAGGAAGCTGGCTGGGATAAGATCGAGTGCATCGAGATTGCAGGTGTACAGGGCGATGCCACCAACACCGCTCGTATGACCGGCTACAAGGAAGGTATCGAAGAGGCTGGCGGCACATTCCTCGAGGATGAAACCCAGTATGCAGACGCAGTGGCAGATAAGGCTGTAAACTCCATGGAAGCTATCATGCAGACTCATCCGGAAGGTGTAGCAATTATCTGTGCAAATAATGACGATATGGCTTGTGCAGCTGCAAAGGCGGCAAAGGGCAACAAGGCATATGAAAAGACCATCTTCCTCGGATTCGATGGTTCTACCAGTGCTTGCCAGGCAGTTCTGGACGGTTCTCTGACGCTGACCTGTGCTCAGCAGCCGTATGACATGGGCTACAAGGCTTGTGAGACCGCAGTGAAGGCTGCAAAGGGCGAGTCGGTAGACAATGTAGATACCGGCACAGAGATCATCAACAGCGATAATGCACAGGCTCGCATTGATAAGATGAACGAGTATCTGGCAAAGATCAAGTAAGTATTTCGCGTTTGTCCGTCATGTAACCGATAAGGAAAGTGGAACAGGCGGCATTCGCTGCCTGTTCCATTTTTTGTCAGAGAAAAGGGTGAAAATCAATGAGTGAATATGTAGTAGAATTAAAAAATACG
>CAVFAY010000039.1:0-19323 GCA_963620595.1 Anaerotignum sp.
ACAGATTGAGGTTCAGCTTGCGCAGGGACTCAATATACTGTTCTTTGGTCATCATGGGTATCATCCTCTTTCTTTGCAAATATCATATAATCATAGGTTGATTATATTTCTGTATTATACAACACTGACCGTTTTCTTAAAGCATGGACACTCGCGGTATGCCTTCGGTGTCATGCCGGTGACATTGTGAAAGGCTCGCGTAAATGTTGAATTGCTGCTGTATCCTACCATAACAGCAATTTCCATCACGCTGAAATTAGTCGTCACAAGCAGTTCTTTCGCCCGCTGAATGCGTGTATTGCGCAGATAAAAGCTCGGAGACAGACCTGTCTGCTGCTTAAACCAATCACAATAATAGGTCACGTTGTAGTTTTCAATTTTAGCCAGCTGATCTACCGTAATCGGCAGATGATAATATTCATTGATGTACTGAATAGACGGCGCTGCGCAGTTTTCCATCAGCTTGCTGTACAAATACTTGTACAAATGCCGAACCGCTGTGCTCTCCGGATTTTGCTCCAGCTCAGCCTGAATCAGCTCCACAAGCTGCACAATCTGTCCGCGCATAGATATAATGAGCGGATTGGAAATCAAGACAACTTCTCCGCTGTCCGCCATATCATCGGACAAATTGATTGCCAGCAGTTTGCCATAATAATTGCACTGATGCAGCATTCCCGTTGGGATAAAGCAAAGCTCCTGCGGCGTCACTTCATATTCCATCTTGCCGATGCTGATTTTCATCGGCTCTTGCAGGGGCACAAGGATCTGCGGATACTCGTGCGTGTGTTCTCCCTTGCATTCATAAAATACATGAATATTAACTTTCTGATCCATTATGCTCCACCATCCTAAATCAAAAAAAGTGTGTGTACAGCCGAGATAGACACTGTTCTACTCGCATGCTTCGGTTCCGACGCGCCTGCATCTCCCAATGCGTGAACAGTGTCTATATCTGCTTGTCAGAAAATGACATTTTCTACATATCGCTCAATAATCTTTACATAGCCTGCCATCTGATCCGGTGTCGGGCTTTTAACGTCCGGCAGCTGATAGGTTCTGCCCAGCTTATCATAGGTTGCCGTTCCGAGCTTATGATACGGCAGCAGCTGCACATAGCTGAGTTTTTTCAGCTTGGTGCAGAACTCGCCGATCTTACATAGCTCTTCTTCCGAGTCATTGAGTCCCGGAATAATCGGTGTTCTGACAACAAGCTGGAATTTGTCCTCCAACTCATTGGTTGCCAGCAGGTTCTGCTTGATTTGCTCATTGTCCACGCCGGTATACTGCTTGTGCAGGTCATTGGAGAAAAACTTCATATCGACAAACGCCAGATTGACATACGGCAAAATGCTCTTAACTGTTTCCCACGGCGCAAAGAACGAAGTCTCAATCGCCGTGTGCATACATTCTGCGCGACAGTTCCGAAGAACTGCCCGCGCGAAGTCCGGCTGTGCCAAAATCTCGCCGCCGGATAAGGTAATGCCGCCTGTGGAGATAAAGAAGAACAGGGAATCCTTGCGCAGCTCCCGCATCACGTCCTGTACAGTCATGACAGAGCCATACGAATAGGTGTCACTCGTCTCAATCTCGAATTTCTGGCTTTCCGGTGTGGAACACCACTGGCACCGCAATGGGCATCCCTTCAAAAACAATACGGTACGAAGTCCCGGGCCGTCATGAACGGACGACCGCTCAATACGCAGCACGGTGCCTTTTCTGTCTGCATCGTAAATGGTTGGAACGCTCATTGCGTGTGCCTCCTTGTGGTTTTTTCTCTAACTTATTTTATGTGTGCTTAGCAGCCACAGCCGCCAGCCCAGTTATTGATCTCGGTACGACCGATAATTTCGTCCTGTGTCTCCTTGGACAGCTCAACGAAGAATGCCGTGTAACCTGCTACGCGGATGAGCAGATCTCTGTGCTCCTTCGGATGTACCTGTGCGTCTACCAGCGTGTCGCGGTCAACGCAGTTGATCTGTGCGTGATATACATCCAGCATGCTCATAGTCTTAATCATGTTCATGCCGTGTGCAATGCCGTTTTCTCCCTTGAGCATTTCCGGCTCAAATTTCATGTTGAGCTGTGTGCCCTGCGTATAGCGTGCGTGCGGAATATGGGAAACCGACTTGAGCAGCGCGGTCGGACCATTGACATCCGTGCCGCCGGTTGCGCCAATGCCGTCTGTCAGCGGAGTAGTTGCCTTACGACCAGACGGCAGAGCACCTACCCACTGACCGATCGGCGTATTACCGGATACCGGCAGCATACCACAGGTCATCTTGCCAAATGCGGTTTCATAGGTCTCAAACTGATCGACAACGTGAGAGAAGATTGCACCAACGCAGAAGTCTGCGCGCTCATCGTCGTTGCCGTACTTCGGTGCATCCAGGCACATCTTCTGAATGTCTTCATATCCAACGAAGTCAGCGTCCAAAGCCTTGACCAGCTCATCCATCGTGCACTTCTTTTCATCGTATACCAGATACTTGACAGCAGCCACAGAATTGACAATATCTGCCTGACCTACTGTGATAACGCCGCCGCCAACAGAATACTTGGCGCCGCCCGGCTGGCTGTAGTCCTTGCCAGCTTCCATGGTGTGCGGGAATCCCATGGACAGAACCGGAACCGGACGATAATTCATGGACAGGTAATCGAGCAGCTGGTTGCCGGAGGTGATAACGTCTACCGCGTAATCAATATGCTTCATGACTGCCTGGAAGAAGTCATCGAATGTCTTAAATTCACGCGGATCGCCGGTGTGAACGGATACCTGCTCACCGGTGATGCGGCTCTTGCCGTCGTTGAGCGCGAACTCTACCATGGCGCCCATGTTGATGTCGGCAATATCAGTGTACTCCTTGAGCTTGCCGGATACGTTGGTCTCTACGCAGCCGCACGGATTCCAGTCCCAAGCCTCGGAGAGCGGAATGCCCTTGTTCAGAATCATGCGGATGCCTACATCGTTGGAGTAAATCGCCGGCATGGTCAGACCCATCGAGATGGATTCTACCGCCTTATGCAGCAGAGCATCCGGATTCTTCGCCATGCTGTAGGTGACAGCGAGGTTCGGCTCCTTGAACTTAACGTCCATTGTTGCCTGAATCATCATGTAAGACAGCTCGTTGGTTGCGTCATCGCCGTACTCGTTGATGCCGCCGCAGCTGGTCTGTACGGTAATGCAGTAGCCTGCTGCGTACTGTGCGGTTACTTCGTCCTGGAACAGGGACATTTCTGCGATCTTAATCCACAGGCAGTCGAACAGCTCCTGTGCGTCATCGTCTGTAATGATGCCAGCTTCCTTATCTGCCTTGTAGTACGGATAGAAGTACTGATCCAGACGACCAATGTTATACGAGGATGCATTCTGCTCCATGAAACATGCATATTCATACGTCAGCAGGGACTGCATTGCCTCATACAGGTTGCGT
Source organism: Anaerotignum sp. (assembly GCA_963620595.1). Taxonomy (GTDB): domain Bacteria; phylum Bacillota; class Clostridia; order Oscillospirales; family Butyricicoccaceae; genus Butyricicoccus_A. The sequence goes on from CAVFAY010000039.1 coordinate 3,435, forward strand.
GCTGGGAATTCCGGAACATGGCGGTTTACTTCTGCAATCTTGAGCAGCTCTGCCTTGCGCTTCTCATCGGTGCAGGAAGCAGCCTGCTGTTCAGCCAAATCCGCGTGACGGTGTGCCAGATGAATGACCGCATCCGCTGCGATGATTTCCGAACGATAGAAGAAGCTCTTTTCCAGATCGCCCGGTACAGAATCGTCCAGAGCTGCGAGCTTTTCCTTTGCCTCATCACGAATTGCGCCAATGCCCTTGCTCAGAATCATGCGCCAATCCACGGTGGTCTCGCCATAGCCGCGAACAGCCTTGCGGTCAATAAAGATCGCGCCGTTGTCCTTCATGGTCTGCATGTCCTTCGGCGTCATCTTCTTCCAGCGGTCGAGCAGGCACTTATTGGTCCAATAATCCTTGACCTCTTCGGTGTAAATCTTCTTGCCTTCCTCGCTCAGATAGAACGGGTCAAACTTACGGGTAGAGATCGTGTCAAGCTCGTCTGCAATGATACCTGCGGAGCTGTCTGCACACAGAATGCCAGCGCGCGGCTTGAAGCCTACACCGCCAACAAGAAGCTCATTGTCCTGAATATATACGTTTTTCTTTTCACAGATGTGGCGGTAGCCGACTGCCTTCTGAATGATCCACGGCTCGCCTTCTGATTCCTTAAAGCCCTCGGTCAGATACTTGGCATTGTATACGTCCATGTCAACGCGGGTTGCCAGATACTGCTGACGCAGTGCTTCGATTCTCTTCATGTATTCCTTAGCCATAAAAAGTTCCTCCTTCGATTTTCTTCTCTGCTTTTCTTTGTTGTATCTCTTTACTGATATACATGCAAATTTCATGCCAATTCGAAAAATTGCACACGGAAACTTATTTTTTCGTGATTTTTTCCAAGAAAACGCATTTGTTTTTATGCAATTTCACCGCAAATTCTCGTTTTTGCAGAAGTTCTTTATGGAATCTCTCCAATTGGCAGATGCATGAATTTTGCAGTTTCTCATATCAATTTGTCAAAATTCCACTGAGAAAATTATGAAATCTGTCAACAAATCTCTTATGTTTTGTATAAAATAACCAACTTTCAGCAAAATTTCTCAGCACTTTACCCGCAAAAATTCATCCGCAAAATATTTTGCACTCCATGCAAGTTTTTTTGCGCACAGTATCCTTCATCATTTTCGCCGCCGCTCTCCGCCAGAAAAGTATCTGCGGAATGCAAAGGGTGTTACATTCCGCAGGGTACTTGAGATAGGTGGTTTTAAATTAAGAACGATACCATGGCAGCAAACCCGCCGATGTGCTTGCCAAATATCAAGTTTGGTTTCAATTGATGCGTTACGAACAAAATTTGTTTAAGATAAAGTATCTTTGGTTTTGATGAAAGTTGGTTTGTTTTACAGGTATCCGAACAGCGCACGCTGTCCGGATACCAAAATTCCTATGCAGAGAATCGACAGTCGATTATGCCTTCGGGGTGTAAGTGCCCTCGCGCAGGTAAGCCTGCAGCTGATCGTGGGTCATATGGTCGATGTCGAGGTACTCCAGCGTCCACTTGGAATCGCCAGCCAGATCGCGCTTGAGCATGGTAGATGCCAGCAGAATCATGGAGTCGATGATTGGAGTCGGAACATCGTACTTCTTGCCAAGCTGGCTCATTAGGTAGCAGCCAACCGGAACGTCCTCGGTGATGTAACGGTTTTCCAGATCGAACGGACCGTCGCCCCAGAAGTTCTGATAGTTCTCTTCGTACGGTACTGCGAAGTCCGGTCCCATGTATTCCTTGCCGTACATGGTGGTACGGGAGAAGAAGTCCTCATAGTTTACGGTGCACAGACCAACTTCCATAGCCTTAGCCAGTGCCTTTTCTTCCTCCCAGAACTTAGCCTGAACCTCAGCGATTGCCGGACAAGCGCCGAATGCGTACAGGGAGTAGTTTGCCTTGTTCTGACCCAGAACGGTGTCAAAGTTCTGCATGGTGGAAACTGCCAGAATAGTGCCCGGAACGTGAATAACCGGGTTTACATTGGACAGGTTGATGTCGAGTACGGTGTTGCCTTCTACGAAGCCGTGATGGAATTCTTCACCCTTCTTGGAGATGGTAACTTCGCCCTCAGCATCGATGATTGCGCCGAATGCCGGAATGTAGTAAGCGGAAGCCATGAATCTGTCGTTGTCCTTCATCGGCAGAGCGCAGCCACGAATGGTGGTGATACGATCCTCTACCTTGCATTCGTTGGTAACAACGCCGCCGCGGCGTACCACGCGGATGCCGTACGGAGCTGTGTACCATGCGCCGACAACAACGTCCTTGGTGCAACCCATCTCACGCATCAGCTTGCGGAATACGAAGGTACCACAGTTATCCGGCAGGATGTGAATAACCTGACCGTCTTCCAGCAGCGGAATCAGCTCACGGAAGATTGCCTCATGGCCCAGAGCTACAGCAGCAACGATGATGATGCCTGCGCCCTTAACAGCCTTTGCCAGATCGTCGGTAGCCAGAGCAACGTGTGCGATGCCTCTGCGCTGATAACCGAAGAAGCTGAACTGGTTGCCACTCAGGGTGATGCCAGTCTTTTCAATGTTGAGGAAATTGGTCTTAGCAAATCTCGGCTGATCCCACAGGCGAACTTCCTTGCCAGCCAGTGCACAGTCAGCAGCCATCGTCTTGCCTACAGCGCCGCCGCCCAGAACCGCGATCGGCATGTCCTTCAGATAACTCATATCCATTGTTAGTTCCTCCTTCAAATTGCAGCCGGATGTTCCGGCCTCTCTACAACAATACAAAATGTTTGCAATGATCGGGTACGCTCTCTTTCGTTGACCCTTGGTCATTGACCTGAGGTCATTATACTTTCCAACCTGCCAATTGTAAAGAGGTAAATTCCCACAAAAAAAGACAAACTTTCTTGTGCACATCAACAAACATACTTGAAATAATTTCGTATTTCCCGTAAAAAGCGCCAAAAAACAGCCTTCCAACACGGATTTTGGTTCCGTATCGGAAGGCTGTTCCATTTCTCAGGTATTATTTGCCGTTTGCATCGCACACCATACCCTTAGCGGTAATGCGGATCGCATTGACCATCATTTCGGCAAGGCTGCGATCTCGGTCATCGAAACACCAGAGCACTTCAATGCCGATCATGGTAGACAGCAGAATCTTGACATAGCTGTCGCTGTCGGTCTCCAGATCCAGCACGCCTTCTTGTTTTCCGTGCTCGACGATCTGATACAGACATTTGTACAGCTCTCGATCTTTATTGTAGAACAGATTTTCATCTGTATTGAAGTAATTGGAGATAATCGCGCGGATAATGCCCTTGCCGCGCTTCTCATACTCCTCGTAACAGCATCCCACAAAGCATGGAAGCGTATCCAGAAAGCTGCGGTTTTGTACCTTCTGGTACGCCTCTTTGTACAGCTTGTCTGAGCGTTCAAACGTATAGAATACCAACGCTTCCTTGGACTCAAAGTGCGTGTAGAACGAGCCCTTTGCCACATTGGCCGCTGTTGTGATGTCCTCAATATTGACGTTATTAAAGCCTTTTCTATTGATTTCTTCTATTGCCGCTTTGTAAATCTTGTTTTTGGTCTCCATTGCCTGCAGCTGTCGCTTGGTCGGCTTTACCGCAACAGTCTTTGCTGCCCGCACGGATTTCTTTTTTTTCGTTTCCGTGTTGCCTTTCAAAGCACACCACCTCTTTTCTTTTTATATCAAAATATCATATTTTCATCCACTTTGAATGGTATTACCAATATACACCCTGTTCTGAGCGCTGTCAACCAAGATTTTTTCACCTTCTGTTCTCTCCGCGCATGAATTATGCACCTTGCACAAGAAGCGAAAAAATATTTTGTCTGTTTTGGAGAAAAGACCGTTTACGCATTGACATTGACGGGGCAAGTCAGTATAATTCAGGCAATGAAACGTTGACTGAAAGTCAATGAATTTCAGTCAGTTTAAACACACTTTGTAATCAATATTGAATCCTGTTTGATTTTAGGAGATGAATTGTATGTCTAAGAAAATCGAAATTATGGACGGCAATCAGGCAGCTGCGTATATTTCTTACGCATTTACCGAAGTTGCGGGCATCTACCCGATCACCCCGTCCTCTCCGATGGCTGAGCACGTAGATGAGTGGGCAGCAAACGGCAAGAAGAACTTATTCGGTCAGCCGGTACACGTTGTAGAGATGCAGTCGGAAGGCGGCGCATCCGGTACCGTGCACGGTTCTCTTCAGTCTGGCGCTCTGACCACCACGTACACGGCTTCGCAGGGTCTGCTGCTCATGATTCCGAACATGTACAAGATCGCAGGCGAGATGCTTCCGGGCGTATTCCACGTTTCCGCTCGTACCCTGTCTGCTCACGCACTGTCCATCTTCGGTGACCACTCCGACGTTATGGCAGTCCGCAATACCGGTTTTGCCATGCTGGCATCTTCCTCTCCTCAAGAGGTTATGGATCTCGGCGCTGTTGCTCATCTGACTGCCATTGACCAGCGCATGGCATTCCTGCACTTCTTTGATGGCTTCCGCACATCTCACGAAATTCAGAAGATTGAAGCGCTGGATTACGAGGATCTGCGTCCGCTGGTCAACATGGACTCCCTCAAGGCATTCCGCAAGCACGCGCTGAATCCGGAGCATCCGGCAACCCGCGGCACCACCGTAAATCCGGACATCTTCTTCCAGTGTCGTGAAGCATGTAATACCAAGGTTGCTGCCATTCCGGACGCTGTTGAGCATTACATGAATGAGGTCGGCAAGATTACCGGCCGTCCGCACAAGCTGTTTGATTACTACGGCGCAGAGGATGCAGAACGCGTCATCATCCTGATGGGTTCCGGCGCAGAGACCGCTTCCGAAGCCGTTGATTTCCTGATGAGCAAGGGCGAAAAGATCGGTATGATTAACGTGCATCTGTACCGTCCGTTCTCCCCGAAGCACTTCTTCCAGGCTCTGCCGAAGACCGTCAAGAAGATCGCTGTTCTCGACCGTACCAAGGAGCCGGGCGCTATGGGCGAACCGCTGTATCAGGACGTCTGCTCCATCTTCAAGGAAATCGGCAGCGATATTCCAATTGTCGGCGGCCGTTACGGTCTGTCCTCTAAGGACACCACACCGGGTCAGATTGTTTCCGTATTTGAAAACCTGAAGCAGGACAAGCCGAAGAACAACTTCACCATCGGCATCGTGGATGATGTTACCCATACTTCTCTGCCGCGCGTAGAAGAGCCGAAGTTGTCTACCGATGGTTTGACCTCCGCAGTATTCTGGGGCATGGGCTCCGATGGTACTGTCGGCGCAAACAAGAACTCCATCAAGATCATTGGTCATGCGACAGACCTGTACTGTCAGGCATACTTCGTATACGACTCCAAGAAGTCCGGCGGTCTGACGCAGTCTCATCTGCGTTTCGGTAAGAATCCGATCCGCTCTCCATATCTGGTAACCGCAGCAGACTTTGTTGCATGTCATAATCCGTCTTACGTTCATCAGTACGACATGGTTGCAGGCCTCAAGGAAGGCGGTACCTTCCTGCTCAACTGCCAGTGGTCGGCAGACGAACTGGACGCACAGCTGCCAGCTACCATGAAGCGTGCTCTGTACGAGAAAAAGGCAAAGCTGTATATCATTAACGCCATCGACATTGCTCGCGGCTTGGGTCTGGGCAACCGCACCAACACCATCCTGCAGGCATCCTTCTTCAACCTGACCGGCGTTATTCCGATTGACCAGGCAGTTACCGAAATGAAGGAAGCGATCTACAAGTCCTACTTCAAGAAGAAGGGTCAGAAGGTCGTTGATATGAACAACGCATCCATCGATCACGGCATCAACGAGCTGGTTGCTGTCGAGATCCCAGCATCTTGGGCTACCGCAGAGGATGCACCGAAGGAAGAAAATGTACCGGAATTCATCAAGGAGATTGTAGCTCCGATGAACCGCCAGCAGGGCGATGCTCTGACGGTTGGTCAGATGATGAAGTATGGTTTGGAAGACGGCACTTGGCCGGCAGGTACTTCTCAGTACGAGAAGCGCGGCGCCGCAGTAGAGGTTCCGCAGTGGGATATGACCGCCTGCATCCAGTGTAACCAGTGTGCTTATGTCTGCCCGCACGCTGCAATCCGTCCGATCCTGCTCGACGAGGCAGAAGCTGCAAACAAGCCAGAAGGCTTCGATACCGTTACCGCAAAGGGCGCTGGTCTCAACAAGTACCAGTTCCGTATGCAGGTTTCCCCATATGACTGCACTGGCTGTAAGAGCTGTGTCAATGTTTGCCCGATGAAGGACAAGGGTGCTTTGACTCTTGCACCGCTCGCTTCCCAGCTCAAGGAAACTCCGAACTGGACCTACGCAGTAGACACCGTTACCATCAAGAAGGACGCTGTCAACGCCAAGTCCGTCAAGAATTCTCAGTTCGCTAAGCCGTACTTCGAGTTCTCCGGTGCCTGCGCAGGCTGCGGCGAGACACCGTACATCAAGCTGGTAACTCAGCTGTTCGGCGATCGCATGTATGTTGCAAACGCATCCGGTTGCTCCTCCGCTTACGGTGGCTCCACCCCATCCTCTCCGTACACCACCGACAAGAATGGTAATGGTCCAGCTTGGGCAATGTCTCTGTTCGAGGACAACGCAGAGTACGCATACGGCTATCTGCTCGGTCAGGAAGCTGTCAAGACACAGGTTCTCGCTTCTGTAGAATCTCTGGTTGAACAGGGCATCGCTGTCGATGCAGCCAAGGCTTATCTGGAGAAGCATGACATTTCCGAGGAATCCCGCGCCGTTTCTGACGCACTGCTTGAGGCAATCAAGGACGACAACAGCGAAGCTGCTGTCTTCATCCGTCAGAACAAGGAATACCTGAGCAAGAAATCCGTTTGGGCATTCGGCGGCGACGGTTGGGCTTACGACATCGGCTACGGCGGACTGGATCATGTTCTGGCTTCCGGCAAGAACATCAACGTTCTGGTTCTCGACACCGAAGTATACTCCAACACCGGCGGACAGGCTTCCAAGTCTACCGCAACCGGCGCAATCGCTAAGTTCCAGGCTGGCGGCAAGACCACCAGAAAGAAGGATCTCGGCATGATGGCTATGAGCTACGGTTATGTATACGTTGCTCAGGTCGCTATGGGTGCCGATCAGGCACAGACGCTCAAGGCAATCCGCGAAGCAGAAGCATATGACGGTCCGTCTCTGGTTATTTGCTACTGCCCGTGCATCGAGCATGGCATGAAGCGCGGCATGGGTCTGTCTCAGGAAGCTGAGAAGGACGCTGTACAGTCCGGTTACTGGCAGCTGTACCGTTACAACCCGGATCTGGCAGAGCAGGGCAAGAACCCGTTCCAGCTGGATTACTCCAAGGAGCCGAACGGTGAGTTCCAGACCTTCATCAAGGGTCAGAACCGTTATGCATCCCTGAAGCTGTCCTTCCCGGAGAAGGCAGACGGTCTGTACGAAAAGGCAGAGGCAGATGCAAAGCATCGCTTCGATACCTACAAGGAACTGGCTAACGACTAACATATCCTTTCAAAGAAACATCTCCAATATCACTTCTGGGTGGGCTGTCAGTGGCAGCCCACCCAGATGCATCTCTGCTTGCAATCGGCGGGTTTATCCGATACAATACAGGCAGCTATTCAAGAAAAGGAGTTTTTGTCTATGGATCTCACTCGTTTACAAAAAAACTTTGAACTGCGCGGATTTTCTTATCGGTATTTTGAAACCCGTAGTGAAGCTGCGGCCTATCTGGCACAGCAGACAGACGGAAAATCCGTCTCGTTTGGTGGCTCTACGACGCTGGATGAAATGAATCTGTACGACACCTTAAAGCCACACGCGGATGTGCACTGGCACTGGAAGGGCGACGGCTATGTGCAGGACGCAGAGGTATACATCACCTCTGCCAACGCCATTTCTGAAACCGGCGAAGTTGTCAACATCGACGGCGCAGGAAACCGTGTTTCTGCGACTCTGTATGGGCCCAAACAGGTCTTCTTCGTATGCGGCACAAACAAAATTGCGCCGGATCTGGCTTCCGCCATTGATCGTGCACAGAACATTGCCGCACCGAAAAATGCATGGCGTCTGTTCGGAAACACAAACGGCGATGCGGTCTGTGTCAATGCAGACGATCCGGTTCCGGCCTGTACCAAGGCTGGCGGAGACAAATGTTATCACTGCAAAGCACCAAACAGCATTTGCCGCGCCATGGTCATTCATCAAGGCCCGATGCGCTCGCAGGATCGCTGTGAGCTGATTCTTATCGGAGAAGACCTCGGCTATTAAGACAAAGAATCAGCCTCTCCACACAGAGAGGCTGATTCCACACTATTCCAAATCATCTCGCAGCTTTTGCACATCAATCTGATGCCGTTTGATGCGATACTGTAGTTTTTGTCGGCTCATTTGCAGGATACGCGCCGATTCTGAAATGTTTCCGCCGGTTTCTCTGAGCACACGGCAAATCGTATTGTACTCAATACCTTCTATCGTACTGCCCAAAGAATCCTTCTGCTTTGCCGATTTTGACAGAACATTCTGTTGAACAGAACCGCCGATATGCTCCGGAATATATTCTGCCGTAATCATAGAATATTCATCCGGCAGTACATTCATGGCGTGTTCGACTGCATGCTGCAATTCCCGAACATTTCCCGGCCAGTCATAGGCATAAAACAGCTCCAGCACCTGCCGGTCTGCATCGCGAATATTGCGCTCCAGCTTTTTATTGCACTGCATGATAAACGTCTTGACGAGCAGAGGAATATCCTCTTTTCTCTCGCGCAACGGCGGAATCGTGATATTTACAACTCCCAAGCGATAAAACAAATCACAGCGCAGTTTATTTTCTTCCATTGCCTGATACGGCGGAATATTGGTATTGGACAAGACGCGAACATCGACCGGAATCTCCGTCGAGCCACCGACGCGGCGCACGGTTCCCTCCTGCAAAACGCGCAATAGCTTCGCCTGCAATCCCATATTCATCGAATTGATTTCGTCGAGCAGGAGTGTGCCGCCATCTGCCTGTTCAAACAGTCCCGGACGGCGTTCCGCTCCAGTATACGCACCCTTTTCCGTGCCAAACAGCAAGCTCTCCAGCAGATTTTCCGGAATCGCCGCACAGTTGATTGCCAAGAACGCTCCATCTTTTCTCCGACTGGCATTGTGAATGCTTTGCGCAAGAAGCTCTTTTCCGGTTCCGGTCTCTCCATATATCATAACCGAGGAGTCGGATTTTGCCACCTGTTTACAGCGTGACACAACACAATACATCGGCTGGCTGATATGTACAATATCATCAAACGTATATTTCGCTGTGAGTCTGCTTGCCGTGTGGCTTTTTCCTGACGCCGTATGATTGCGCAGTTTTTCCTGCAGCTCTAAAATCTGCTTGTGCAGATTGTCCATTCGGCTCCAATCCTCCATGACGCTAAACCCACCGAGGATCTGTCCATTTTGAACAATCGGATAATTATTGGATACAATGTCTACATCTTTCCCGTATCGCGTGGTATAATACTGTCTGTGATTAAGCTTCGGCTTGCGCGTGCGAATGACTTCCGGCACATTGTTTTTGCTGCCATCCCGCATTTGATAGACATCCTCTGTGCGCTCGCCGCGAATGTCTTGCAAATCCATGGATTCCATGCGAACACCGGCATCATTCAAAAACAAAATGCGGTTTTCTGCATCGCAGACAAACAGCGCCTCCGACAGTTGACTGACAACATGAAGTAAAATATCCTGCATCGCCTGTGCTGTCGCATTTCGAAATACAACAAGCTGTGTACCAGACGGCAAATTTTCCACCGCAGGTGTGGGACAGCGCAGCAAATATTCGCCAAATACGATGTTTGCATAAATCGGCTTTTCCGATTCCATGCTGAGCGGCAAGGCAATTTCCGACAGCAGTTTTCCCTTCAACCGACCATCTCCATGCAACAACACATCTCCCGTCTGATTGACAGCTACAATGCGGCTGTCCGCCTCCATGACGAGTGCACCCAGCCCACACTGAGACAACATCTGCATGGTTTCTCGATATTCCATGTTTCTTGTTTCCTTTCTCTTTTGTGATCGTTTGATCCTTTGTTTTATTTTACAACAAAACTTCCTATTTTTCAATTCTTAAAGGAAAGGATGGTAGTATTTGTGGAACTTACCCTGACACAAAAGCAGGGATTATCCCCTGCCATGCAAACCTCGATGCACCTGCTGCAAATGAACAACTTGCAGCTTAGAACATATATCTCCGATCTTATGTACCGAAACCCCGTTGTTGAACTGGAATGTCCCGATATTGACTTCCAATCCAACCCATTTGAACGAAGCCGCGGGGTGAGAGGCAATCATCTGTCCGACCAGCAGGATGAACAGGATAACGCACCCATTGAGCGTTCCGCCGAGCAAGATCCGCTGCACGATTTATTTCTGCAAAGTGCCGCCTTGGATCTCAACCAGAGCGATGCTGAAATCCTTCGCTACTTAATTCTTTCTCTCGATGAAAATGGCTTTTTGACAGAATCTATCTCCGAATCTGCAAGCATTTTACACGTTTCAGAATCGCAAGTACAAACCAATGTACAGCGGCTGCAATCCATGGAGCCTGCAGGCATTGGTGCCGCCAATCTGAGCGAATGTCTCGTACTGCAGCTTGAGCGTCTGACACCGGTCAATACCGTTGCCGTACAAATCGCCACTTCCCATCTCGACGAGCTTGCCAAACAGCAAACCGGCACGATTGCCAAAGCCCTGGGCGTCACGCGCACAGAAGTTCACGAGGCCTGTGAACTCATCCGCACCTTAAATCCCCGTCCTATGAACGGATTGGGTTCGTGCAGCGAAACGCCGTATATCTTACCGGATTTTTATATCACAGAGGAAAATGGCCAGCTGCATCTCATTATGAACGATTACTATCTGCCGAAAATTACGATTGATCCGGTGTATCAGCAAATTTTGCAATCGGATACGCTAGATAAATCCGACCAAGAATATATCCAGAAGAATTATAAAGAAGCGACAGAAGTCGTTAACTTTATTTCGTATAGAAAAAGCACCATGCAAAAAGTTATGCAGTATATTCTGCGTGCACAGAAGGCATTTTTCCTGTCCGGCCCCGGATACCGAACCGCGATGAATAATGCGGAAATTGCCGCCGCGTTGGATCTACATGAATCCACTATCAGCCGCGCTGTCACCGGAAAATTTTTCGAGTGTAAATGGGGCGTTTTTCCCCTGCGCTCCCTGTTTACCCATCGCATTCACGAATCGGATACCGATCAAGTGATGCTGCAGCTACAGGAGCTTATCACAGCAGAGCCAAAAGGCGCCGCCTACAGTGATCAGCAGCTCGCAGACATGCTGTCCAAAGAAGGAATGCAGATTGCTCGCCGTACTGTCGTCAAATATCGGCAGAAGCTCGGCATTCCGACCTCTCGCCAGCGAAACGCGCAAAAGCGCGCATAAAACGCACAGCAAAAAGCGCAGACAGGACTTGTCTGCGCTTTATCTGTATATTTCTTGCCGTCACGTACCAAAATACGAGAAATGCATATAATCCTTTGAATTTCTAAACGTGCCGCCCCACCGTAATCCGTATTTCTCAAAGGTCTTTACTACAATACCGTCTGCCGGAATGGAATATGGATCTTCGTTTGGTTTCCAATACTTACCAACGATTGCTGTGCCGTCATTTTTGCACTGGTAGTTTTCATTTGGATTGATGTCCAACGCTGTGCCTAAGCAATGCTCGGACGAGGAAGTATCTCCGCGCCAGTTGTATCCGCCGACAGAATAAATTGGAAATTGCTCACCGCTGTCATAAATTTCCTGGAAGATCTGCTGAATGCTTCCTGCCAACTCCTTATGTATCTGTACGTCTATCGTACTGCTGTACTTGCGGCCGTTGGAATCCAATTTCCAAACCGGTACACGTACCCACGTCTGATTCGCTTCCGCAGTCTGACTGTTTGGATAACGACATCTGTCCACGGTATGACCGAAGATGCGGATTTCCCGTTCTTCCTCAGACTCTTCTGCACTGGTCAAATATGCGATAGTCGGTGTCGTCAAATAGCGCTGAAACATCGTTGCCGCTTCTGCCCGCTGTGCGTTCCCGAGCGGGTTGATGCAGTTGTTGCCTGTCCCGCTCATGACCTTTTGATGTACTGCCCACAAAATCGCATTTTTTGCCCAGCTGTCCACTTGAGCTGCATCAGTGAAGTACAGCTTGCCGCCGATATATGGCTGTCCAGCATCGCGATATAAAAACATTGCCAGTTCTTCACGTGTCACCTTTCGTTCCGGCTCAAACTTTCCGTGTCCGACGCCGCTCGCCTTTCCATTTGCATATGCCCACTGCACCGCTTCAAAATACCATTGATCCGCCTGTACATCGGAAAATACCGGTGTTTCACTGCCAATTGTCCCCACATTATCCGTTTTTTTTGCCTGATTATACAGAATCTGTGCCACCATGCCGCGCGTCATGGAATCATACGGAGAAAACGTTGTCTCCGATGTTCCCTGCATCACGCCATTTTCATACACATACTGCACATACGGACAGAACCAATCCTGTGCACACACATCGTCAAAAACCTCTTCTGCTTTTCCCTTTATCTGCTCCGCGCTCTGCGCAAATGCCGGTACGCCGCCCGCGAGCAAGCTCAAAGACAAAGCAAACGCTGCACCTCTTTTTCCAAAGTTATTCATAGCAAACACCCACTTTCTATTTTGCCTTTGTGAAAATCTATGGCTTTATTATACGGGATTCTATATCATCTCACAAGCTAAACCTTCGTTATTTTTCCGATAGAAGCTGTTTTTTTTACTGAAACATGGTATAGTATAGGCAGATGTATTTTGATTCATCAGAGGAGTATCATCGCATGTTAAAGAAAAACAGTCCCGCAAGACACGGACTCAAAATTATCATCGTTGGCTGCGGCAAAGTCGGCACGACTTTGGTTCAGCAGCTGTGCAAGGAAGGCCACGAAATCACCATCGTGGACAAAAATCCTTCTACCGTACAAGAGCTTACCAATCTGTATGACATTATGGGCATCACCGGAAACGGCGCAAGCTACAGCGTACAAATCGAAGCCGGCATCAACAGTGCCGATCTGTTTATTGCTGTCACGGCATCCGACGAATTAAATTTGTTGTGCTGTACAATCGCCAAGCGAGTTGGCGACTGTTCGGCAATTGCCCGCGTCCGTACACCGGATTACAGCAAGGAGGTTGGCTATCTGCGCGACCGCTTGGGTCTTGCTATGATTATCAATCCGGAATTGGAGGCTGCACGAGAAGCAGCTCGCATCCTCTATCTGCCGACTGCGCTGGAAGTCAATTCTTTTGCGCATGGACAGGCGGAGATGATTAAATTCAAAATTCCAGAGGGAAATATTCTCGATGGCATGACAGTAGCGCATTTGGGTCGCCATGTCACCAATGCCGTACTGATTTGTGTCGTACAGCGCGGTTCCGAACTGCACATCCCAGGCGGCGATTTTCAGCTCGCCAAGGGCGACATTATTTCGTTCGTCTGCCCGCGCCGCATGACACGATCTTTCTTGGAATGCATCGGTGTCAAAACCAAGCGCGTCAATAATACTATGATTATCGGCGGCGGCAAGGGAGCCTATTATCTTGGCAATCAGCTCATTCAAATGGGCATCTCCGTCAAGATTATCGAAATCAACCGCGCGCGCTGTGAAGAGCTAAGCACGCTGCTTCCAAATGCCATCGTCATCAATGGCGATGGTACGGATGAAGAGCTGCTCAAAGAGGAAGGCATTGCATACGCGGAATCCGTCGTTGCTCTCACCGGCATCGACGAGGAAAATGTTCTGCTGACTCTGCACGCACGGCAGGTATCCAATGCCAAGGTCATCACTAAGCTCAATCGCATTTCCTTCCGCGATGTCATCAGTCAATTGGATTTGGGCAGTGTTATTTATCCGCGCTTCATCACTTCTGAGGCAATTATTGCTTACGTTCGCGCCAAGACCAACTCCAAGGACAGCAGCAACATTGAAACGTTGTATCATTTGTTTGATTCCCGCGTAGAAGCCATTGAATTCCTCGTAGAAGAAGAATCCGCAGTCATCGGCGTTCCGCTGCGCAAGCTGCCGATTCGCAAAAGTCTGCTCGTCGCATTTATTAACCGAAACGGACGCATCATCATTCCAAGCGGTAATGACTGCATTCATGTCGGTGACACGGTTATGGTTGTCACGACACATGAAGAGCTCATGGACATCCGCGATATTCTGAGGTGACGGTACAGCATGAATACTTGTATGATTCGCTATATCTTGGGCAACGTCCTCAAGATTGAAGCTGTTCTTCTCCTGCTGCCCTGTCTGACAGCGGTATATTACCAAGAATTTCAAGGTGTATATTATCTGCTGACTGCGGCAATTTGCATCGTTCTTGGCTTTCTCATGACGCTTCACAAACCAAAAAACAATATTTTTTATCTCAAAGAAGGCTGTATTTCCACAGCTTTGAGTTGGATCTTTCTCAGTGTCTTTGGCTGTCTGCCTTTCGTGTTCAGCGGAGAAATTCCTTCATTTACCAATGCGCTGTTTGAGACAATTTCCGGCTTCACAACGACCGGCGCCAGCATTTTAGAGGATGTAGAAGCCCTGTCGCATTGCGCGCTGCTGTGGCGCAGCTTTACGCACTGGATCGGCGGCATGGGCGTGCTGGTATTCCTGCTGGCAATTATCCCGATGAGCGGCGGCTCCAACATCAATCTGATGCGCGCAGAAAGCCCTGGTCCATCGGTCGGCAAGCTGGTGCCAAAAATGGTATCCTCTGCTCGTATTTTATACGGCATTTATTTCGGATTGACGCTGCTTGAAATTATCCTGCTGATTCTCGGCGGTATGCCGCTGTTTGACAGCATGGCAACCAGCTTCGGTACCGCCGGAACCGGTGGTTTCGGCATCAAAGCGGACAGCTTTGGCAGTTACGCGGTGCATCTGCAATGGATTGTCACCATCTTCATGATTTTGTTCGGCGTCAATTTCAATGCGTATTATTTTATTCTGTTTCGTCAATTCCGTAAGGCATTCGGTATGGAAGAAGTACGCACTTATTTCGCAATCATCATTGCATCTGTTGCCTTTATCGCATACAATATCCGCAGTATGTGTTCCGGCATCTTTGACGCACTGACACAGGCCGCCTTTCAGGTCGGTTCCATTATCACTACAACAGGTTTTGCGACCACGAATTTTGATCTATGGCCAAAAGCGAGCCAGACGATTCTCGTCATGCTGATGTTCTGCGGTGCTTGCGCAGGCAGCACCGGCGGCGGCATCAAAGTCTCTCGTTTTGTCATCGCAGGCAAAACTGTTGTCAAGGAGATGCGTTCGTATATTCATCCGAAAATTATCACCAAGGTAAAAATGGATGGCAAACCGATTGAACACGAGGTTGTCCGCGCAACAAATGTCTATGTCATGACATTTGTTGTCATCTTCACCGCTTCGGTCTTTGCCATTTCGTTTGAGGGACATGATCTGGTCACAAACTTCACGGCCGTCGCCGCAACGGTAAACAATATCGGTCCGGGTCTTTCTCTGGTAGGGCCCGCGGCGAACTTCAATTTCTTCAGCCCGTTTTCCAAATATGTGTTGATGTTTGATATGCTCGCTGGCAGACTGGAGCTGTTTCCCTTGTTAATTTTGTTCCATCCAACGATCTGGCGCGAGCTGTTTGCATACAAAATACAGCAGCACAAAACCGCCAAAGAGCGAAGAAGAGAAAAGAAGTAAAACTGATAATTAGATAAAACAAAAGCCTCGCAATTGAAGTGACCCCCAATTGTTAGACAAAAATAAGAATTAAGTGAACTGAACGGT
>CAVFAY010000040.1:0-18228 GCA_963620595.1 Anaerotignum sp.
TTCTGACAAACGGTGCTGAATCTTAGACAATAATTTATTGCGGCAACAGGCACTCATAGAGCACTCTCTGTGGGTGCCTGTCTGTCCATTTGTTATCTTTCGTTATTTCGAGGTTTTTTATGCTTCACTGTGCTGTAAAATTCTGCGGCGGCTGCAATCCGATGTATGATCGCGGAAGCGCCTACCGCAATATTGCTGAGACCCTTGCGGGTGTGGCCGATTTCTCCTTGCCCAGAGATGGCGAAGCGTATGATGTACTGCTCATCCTGCGCGGATGCACCGGATGTCCATATCTGTATGAGGACATTTCGGCAACCCACCGTATCGTCTGTGCCAGTCAGAACGAAGCAGATCATGCGGCAGAGCGCATTGCAGCGCTGCGCACGCATTAAGTTGTAAACAGGATTTATGCTCCAGACTTGTGTGATCTGAAGCGATAAGTCGTTTAATAGAGAAAGGATTTGATACCAATGAAGAAAGTACAGATTGTCTCTCCAGAAGAGGCTGCTCTGCGCGTAAATGACGGCGATACTATCGCTACCGGCGGTTTTGTAAGCTGTGCCTGCCCGGAGACTCTGTCCATCGCTCTGGAGAAGCGTTTTCTGGAGACCGGTCATCCGCAGGATCTGACCCTGTTCTTCGCAGCTGGTCAGGGACATCGTGACGGCACCGGCGGCGACCATTACGGTCATGAGGGTATGGTTAAGCGCGTTATCGGCGGTCACTGGGATCGTGCTCCGAAGCTGGGCGAGCTGGCTCTGAACAACAAGATCGAGGCTTACAACCTGCCACAGGGTGTTATTTCTCATATGTATCGTGACATTGCCGCTCACAACATCGGCACCATCACGCATGTTGGTCTGAAGACCTTTGCTGACCCGCGCAATGGCGGCGGCAAGCTGAATGACTGCACCAAGGAAGACCTGGTAAAGGTCATTAACATCGAAGGTCAGGAGCGTCTGCTGTACAAGAGCTTCCCGATTAATGTTGTTTTCCTGCGTGCTTCTTACTGCGATGAGTTCGGCAACTGCACCGTACATCGTGAGATTGGTCCGCTGGACGTTACTGCTATGGCTCAGGCTTGTAAGAACTCCGGCGGTAAGGTTATCGTACAGGTTGAAAAGATCGTACAAGGCGGTTCCTTGGATCCGAAGCTCGTTGCTATTCCGGGCATCTACGTTGACTGCGTTGTTGTTGGATCTGACGAAGAGAACATGCAGTGCCTTGGTATGCCGTATGACGGTGCACTGACCGGCGAATTCCGCATTCCGGTTGACGCAATTCCGTCCATCCCGCTGGATGCTAAGAAGGTTATCGCTCGCCGTGCTGCTATGGAGCTGCCGGAGGACGCTATCGTAAACCTGGGCACTGGTGCTCCGGAGAAGATTGCAAATGTTGCAGCAGAAGAAGGCATCTCCGATAAGATGACACTGACCGTTGAGGCTGGTTCTATTGCAGGCGTTCCGTATGGCGGTACCCAGTTCGGTGCTGCTGCAAACGCACAGTGCATCATCCCGCACAACGTACAGTTTGACTTCTATCAGGGCGGCGGTCTGGATGTTGCATTCCTCGGTCTGGCTGAGACCGCTCCGAACGGTGATCTGAACGTATCCAAGTTCGGTACCCGTCTGGCAGGTGCAGGCGGATTCATCGACATCACCCAGAACGCAAAGAAGGTTGTTTACTGCGGCACCTTTACTGCAAAGGGTCTGCGCACCAAGTGCGAGGACAGCAAGCTGGTTATCACCCAGGAGGGTGGCAAAAAGAAGTTCGTTAACCAGGTTGAGCACATCACTTTCTCCGGTGACTACGCAAACGAAGTACATCAGCCGGTTCTGTACATCACCGAGCGTGCTGTCTTCGAACTGCGTCCGGAAGGCGTTACTCTGGTTGAGATCGCACCGGGCATCGATCTCCAGACCCAGATTCTGGATCAGATGGAGTTCGAGCCGAAGATTGCTTACCAGGAAGACGGTTCCATCAAGGTAATGGATTCCCGCATCTTCCGCGATGAGCCGATGGGATTGGCTAACGTCTAATCTGCATTTTGCAGTATTGTAACAGGATTTCGCACGATTTTTGATGGTAAAATTTCGTCTATTTTGAACCTTTTGCCATAAAAACCTTGTGATTTTCCGCGTTATCATGTACAATAGTATCGGGGGCAGGGTCTAAGATCCGACCCTGCTTCCGATATATATTTCTGTATTAGTTTTTTACTGAAGGAAAAGGAGAATTGGGCAAATGAATGTTTATATTTGTTCTGCCAAGAGAACCCCGATCGGTTCCTATGGCAAGACCCTCAAGGGCGTAACCGCAAAGACCCTCGGCGTAACCGCTGCTAAGGCTGCTATCGAGCAGGCTGGCATCGATGTAAACGACATTGACGAGACCCTCACCGGCTGCGTACTGCAGGGCGGCCAGGGACAGAACATTGGCCGTCAGATCGCTGTAGGCGCTGGCGTTCCGATTACCACCCCGTCTATCACCGTAAACAAGGTTTGTGCATCCTCTATGCGCTGCATGAGCCTGGGCGCTCAGCTCATCAAGTCCGGCGATGATCAGGTTGTTCTGGTTGGCGGCGCTGAGTCTATGTCCACTGCACCGTACGTTATGAAGGAAGCTCGTTGGGGCGCTCGTATGAACAACGTTACCATGATCGATCTGATGGTAAACGATGGTCTGTGGGACGTATTCAATGGCTACCACATGGGCATCACCGCTGAGAACGTAGCTGAGCAGTACGGCATCACTCGTGAGATGCAGGACGAGCTGGCACTGGCTTCCCAGCAGAAGGCTGTTGCAGCAATCAAGGCTGGCAAGTTCAAGGACGAAATCGTTCCGGTTGAAGTAAAGCAGAAGAAGCAGACCATCGTATTCGATACCGATGAGCATCCGCGCGAAGGCACCACCATCGAAGCTCTGCAGAAGCTGCGTCCGGCATTCAAGAAGGACGGCGGCACAGTAACCGCAGGCAACGCTTCCGGTATCAACGACGCTGCTGCATACATGGTTCTGGCTTCTGAGGAGTACGTAAAGGCTCACAACCTGAAGCCGATGGCTAAGATCAAGTCCTACGGTTCTGTAGGCTGCGATCCGTCCATCATGGGTATCGGTCCGATCGAGTCCACTCGTCAGGCTCTGAAGCGTGCAGGTCTGACCGTTGAGGATCTGGACGTTATCGAATCCAACGAGGCATTCGCTGCACAGGCTTGCGCAGTAAATAACACTCTGGGCTTCGATATGGACAAGGTTAACGTAAACGGCGGTGCTATCGCTCTGGGTCACCCGATCGGTGCAGCAGGCTGCCGTATCTCCACCACCCTGCTGTACGAAATGATCAAGCGTGATGCTACCTATGGTCTGGCTACCATGTGCATCGGCGGCGGCATGGGCGAAGCAATCATTCTCGAGCGCGACGAGCTTTGCAAGTAATCATGTTATTTTTGTAAGAACACGGGAGGGTGCCTCGGCACCCATCCCGCTTTCTTAGCGTATATGTTTTTCTAAAACAAACAATATAAAATATTAAGGAGAGCTACAACAATGACTGACGTTAAAGTTGAAAAAAAGGGTAATGTAGCAGTCATTACCATCGAGCATATGCAGGCAATGAACGCACTGAGCACCGACATGTACACCCAGCTGGAAGAGGCTTTTGATACTGTCGCTGCCATGGAAGACGCATATTGTGTTGTCCTGACCGGTTCTTCCCGTGTCAACAAGAAGGGCAAGACTGTTCAGTCCTTCGTAGCTGGCGCTGATATTTCCCAGATGTCCACCATGACTGTTGAGGAAGGCAAGTTCTTCGGCAACAACTCCAACCGCGTTTGCTGGAAGATCGAGAACTTCAAGCGCCCGGTTATCGCTGCTATCAACGGTTTCTGCCTGGGCGGCGGCGTGGAACTGGCTATGTCCTGCGACATCCGTATCTGCTCTGAGAATGCTACCTTTGGTCAGCCGGAAGTTGGTCTGGGCATCACCCCGGGCTGCGGCGGCACCCAGAGACTGGCTCGTCTGGTAGGCATGGGCAAGGCTAAGGAGATTCTGTATACCGCTCGCGGCAACTACACCGCTCAGGACGCTCTGGATATGGGTCTGGTTAACTACGTTTACCCGATCGAAACCCTGATGGACGAGGCTATGAAGCTGGCAGAGGAAATCGCTGCACAGGCTCCGATCGCTGTTTCTCTGGTTAAGGAAGCTGTCAACGTTGGTATGCAGACCGACATCAATTCCGCTCTGAAGTTTGAGGGCAACTGCTTCGCACAGTGCTTTGCTACTGAGGATCAGAAGTACGCTATGAAGCACTTCGTTGAGAAGAGCCGCGAGCCGAAGGTATTCAAGAACAAGTAATTTTTTAGGGAATTGATTGATAAATAGAGGAGATTGAAATAATGAAGGTTTCTGTATTTGGCGCAGGCAACATGGGTGCCCGTATTGCAGAAGTATTCCTGAAGGCTGGTCATGCCGTTACGATGATCGACATCAAGGAGCAGTTCTGCGAAGGCGGTAAGAAGCGTATTGAGGGCGACCTCGCAGGTGCTGTTAAGCGCGGCAAGATGACACAGGAAGAAATGGATGCCGCTATGGCAAACCTGACTCTGTCCATTAACCGTCAGGACGCAGCTGGTTCCCAGTTCGTCATGGAAGTTATTCTGGAGAGAATGGATCTGAAGGAAGACCTGCTCAAGGATCTGGATGAAATTCTCGACAAGGACTGCATCATCGGCACCAACACCTCTGCGCTGTCTATCACAGAAATTGCAAGCGCTGTTCCGGCACGTGCAGCAAAGGTTATCGGCGTACACTTCTTCAACCCGGCTCACATCATGAAGCTGGTTGAGGTTACCCGTTCCATGCTGACCGACGATGAGACATTCAACACCGCTTACGAGCTGATGAAGTCTCTGGGCAAGACCCCGATCGCTGTTAACGAGGGCGCAGGCTTCGTTGTAAACCGTATCCTGATCCCGATGATTAACGAGGCTATCGGCATCTACGCTGACGGCATCGCTTCCCCGTCTGACATCGACCTGGCTATGCAGTTGGGTGCTGGTCTGCGTTCCGGCCCGCTTCATACCGGCGACTTGGTTGGTCACGATGTAAATCTGGCTATCATGGAGACCCTGTATCGCGAGTCCGGCGATGCAAAGTATCGTCCGCATCCGCTGCTGAAGAAGATGGTTCGTGCTGGCCTGCTGGGTCAGAAAACCGGCAAGGGCTTCTTTACTTACGACGGTCCGTTCGGCAAGGAAATCCCTGGCGGCGACCTGACCATCAAGTAATCAACGGCAGACAGGAAGAGGCGATAATATGAAAATTAGCGTCATTGGCGCTGGCGTAATGGGCGCACGCATCACAGAAGTGATGATTAAAGGCGGTCACGACGTTGTCATGATTGACACAAACCGCGATCATGCAAACGGAAGCCTGAACCGCATCGTTGCCGATCTGGCAATCGCTGTGGAAAAGGGCAAGTTGACCAAAGAAGAGAGCGATGCAGCTCTTGCTCGCTTAACAATCTCTAATATGTGTTCGGATGCTGCCGGTTCCGCACTGGTTCTGGAGTGCATCAACGAGCGGTTGGCAGACAAAGTTGCCCTGTTTAAGCAGCTGGACGGCATTCTGGACGAGGGCTGCATCATTGGTACTAATACCTCTGCACTGCCAATCTCTGAGATTGCTCGTTCTGTTCCGCATCGTGCTGATCATGTTCTCGGCGTGCACTTCTTCAATCCGGCTCATATCATGAAACTGGTTGAGGTCACCCGTACCATCAGCACCGATCAGACAGTCATTGATTCCGTTGTTGACATCATGAAGGGCGTTGACAAGCATCCAATCGTTGTAAACGAGGGCGCAGGCTTTGTTGTAAACCGTATTCTGATTCCGGAAATCAACGAGGCTGTTGGCATCTATGCTGATAATATCGCGACCCCATCTGATATTGACCGTGCGATGCAGTTGGGCGCTGGTCTGAAGATCGGTCCGCTTCATACCGCTGACTTGGTTGGTCTGGACGATATTCTGTCCGACCTGTCCAACATGTATGAAGAAACCGGTGATCCGAAGTATCATCCGCATCCGCTGCTGCGCAAGATGGTTCGTGCTGGTCTGCTCGGACAGAAATCCGGTCGTGGATTCTTTACTTACAAGTATCCGTTTGGTCCGGAAGTTCCCGGCGGCGAGCTGAAGATCAAGTAAAAACAGTTTGTTTTCTATCCCCTGTAAACGTTGTTTACAGGGGATTTTTTTATCCCTACGCCGAATTTCATATGTTACCCTTCGTACGATCCATCTCAGTTCCTGTCAGATTTTTTCTTATTTTATCCGTTTTATTTGAGACATTTTTATCTGTTTTGAAAAGTTTTTCGCAATTTTGCTCAATTCTTTCACCATATCCCCCCATATTTATCTATTAAATTTTACAATTTTTCCTTGATTTGGAAATTATTTTATATGATTCTCACAAGTTTTGGATTGTCTTTCTGTGTTTTCTTGTTTAATATCAGAAATTTCGCATAACCGAGCAATATAGTCCGTTTTCATATTGAAAAATAACGAAACCTCCGTCATAATAGTAGTCATAACTGGGAATTTTGTTCAGTTTTCCAGTCAAAACATCATGCGAACGAACCATGCCGCACAGACAAAAGCCGCGAGATCTGCAAGCAATGCAGCTGGTATGACATAACGCGTTTTCTTTAGCCCCAAATAGCCGCAGTATACACTGATGGTATACAGACTAGTCTCTGACGCACCGAGCATGACCGCAGCGGTTCTTCCCTGCAGACTATCCGCGCCGCAGGTGCGCATAATCTCCTGACCGAGCGCCAATCCGCCGCTGCCGCTGATTGGTTTGAGTAGAATCAGCGTGGTGCATTGCTCTGGAATGCCCGTCAAATGCAGCAGTGGCTGCAATGCCTGTCCGGCTAAATCAATAAACCCTGACACGCGCAGCATGCGCACCGCTGTCAGAATGACAATCATCGTCGGTAAAATATGCAGAGCCGTGCGCAGACCCTTCTCGACACCACACAACAGCGTCGGAAACACATCGATCTTGCGATACACGGCGTATCCCGCCGTACACGCCATCAGGAATGGGAGAATCAAATTGGTCATGGACTTTCCTCACAGATTTTGTTCGCTGAGAGGCGTGCAAACAGCCGTGCCGCTGTCAATCCGACAGCTACGGAGCAGACAGATGCACCCCAAACCGCCGGCATGATGTCAAAGGGCTGAGTCGCTCCCAATGAAGCGCGCACTGCCGCAACGGTTGTCGGAATGAGCTGAATTGATGTCGTGTTGAGTACGACAAATATCAACACTTCATCCGGTGTTCCTTTTTTGCCGTACAGCCCATACATTCGCTCTATGGCGCGCAATCCAATGGGCGTCGCCGCATTGCTCATCCCCATAAGATTGGCAGTAACATTTGCTGCAACGCCTTCCATGGTCTCTTTGTCTTTGGATGCACGCGGAAACAGCAGGCGCAAAATCGGGCACAGCAGTGCTGTCAGTTTCTCACAAATACCGGATTTCTGCATAAGCTCCATTACCCCTGACCACAAGCCCATGACACCTGTCAGTGCGAGGCAAAGCGTGACAGCTTGTTCTGTCCCGTCGGTCACTGCCGCAGACAGCTCCGCTGTCCGCCCTGTCATGCAGGCTGTTATGCAGGCTAGGATTATCATGCCTGCCCATAGAATATTCATCATCCGTACCACACCTTTCTGTCTATCATGTTTTTTTGTATGGAGGGATACCAATTATGAAATCAACAGGAATTGTCCGCAAAGTCGATGAGCTTGGTCGTATTGTTCTTCCCATTGAGCTACGAAGAACATTAAATATTGAAGTCAGGGATTCTCTGGAAATTTATGTGGACGGCCCACAAATCATTTTAAAGAAATATGAATCAGACTGCATTTTCTGTGGCAATACCCAAAACATTGTCCAGTTTAAGGGCAAGAATGTCTGCCGCAATTGTATGCATGAACTGTTTGAACAAAACTGATTCATTTTTTCTTTATCTTCTCTTAGAAAATACGGGAACTGTTGCCAGTTCCCGTATTTTTTTATTCTTCGCAGTCGCTGCCGCGATATTTTCTCCGCGTCGCCATGCCGCCGCGGATGTGACGCTCCTCTTTGTTTTTCATCAACACCTCATGTGCCTGTGTATATAACGGTAAGTTGAGGTGATATAATCTCTCTGTAATATCTTTGTGCACGGTAGACTTGCTCACGCCGAATCGCGCCGCAGTCTGTCGTACCGTCGCGCCTGTCTCTACCATATACTGTGCCAGCTGGATGGCTCGTTCTTCCGGCTGTCCTTTCACAGATTTCCCCCTCCTGACATTGCTTTGTGCTTCATGTCTATGCGGCAGGCGGCGAAGAAAGACGTGATTTGCGATAAAAAAACCTGCGCGCTGACGTTCTCAGCGCGCAGGTTTTTCTCATATGCAACTGTTTATTTGATTTTTCCCTGTCTGAATGCTTCAATCATGGTCATGGTCAAACTGGAGCAGTTTTCCTGTACCGGAATGTCCGCGCGATTGACCCAAGTTGCCTTTGCCAACTCCTCGTGATCCAGTATAATATCCGGCTCACCGTCTAAATCGGCAAAGAAACCGGCGAGCAGATTGGAATCTACACCCCATGGCTGACTGCCAAAATAGGTAATATTTTTGCAAGACAAGCCGACTTCTTCCTGAATTTCTCTGGCAACTGTTTCTTCCATGGTCTCTCCGACCTCGCAAAAACCTGCCAGCAGCGCAATGCCCTTGTATGCCCGTCCGGCATAGCGGGAAATCAGCAGATTATCGCCATGTTTCAGTCCGATAATGACCGCAGGCATCAGCTTTGGGAAGACCAAATTTCCGCATGACGGGCAGCGCACGGCGCGTTCCTTGTCCCAGCTCTTCATGCGTGCGCCACAGCGGCCGCAGCAGGTGTTATCTCGATACCAGAAAAACAGATGATAGGCTGTCTGCGCGGCAAAGGCAATCTCATCAACCAATTCCGGCGCACAATTCCAAAATTCTCGAATCGTGATAGTCTCATAACCCGACAGCTGAACATCCTCTGTGCCGCCGTTATTGAGCAAAAAATAGTTTTTGTCATCAATGGCAAACAAAAATTGCAGCTGTTCTCTGTCCTGTGCATAGCCTGCCGCCTGCAATTCGCGCAGCGTCGGAATGATTCGATGTCCATTCTCCTGCTTGACTAGGGCACGATCCTCTGGTTTGCTGCTGCCACGGAACACAAAAACCGTGTCATCCAGCTGAGGATGTATGTTCTTATACTCGACATGAAATTTTTTTGGTGCAATATCCTGAATCATATATACTGCTTCCTTTCTGATTCACTTATGTTTTTATTATATCACACTTTTCTGCACTTTTCCATATACTCACAAAAACGTGCAGCACATCATACTTTTGATGTGCTGCACGCTTTTGTGTTGTGATATGTTTATCATTGAGAGGTGCGCATGGTCTCTGCCATGACGGAAATCTGGCAGAGACCGTCTTGCGCCGATTGAATTGGAATAGAAGGATACATTCCCTGTGCCGACGAAAATACAACAAAAATAAGGAGAAAAAGATGCATTTTCAAGAATTTATCCTTCTGAAAGGTG
Organism: Anaerotignum sp.; assembly: GCA_963620595.1. Classification (GTDB taxonomy): domain Bacteria; phylum Bacillota; class Clostridia; order Oscillospirales; family Butyricicoccaceae; genus Butyricicoccus_A. The sequence goes on from CAVFAY010000040.1 coordinate 9,647, forward strand.
GGCCTTTTGATTTTTGCTTGTCCGGCTGAGCTGCATCAGCTCAGCCATGCGACAAACAAAACAGGATTTATAGTCGGATCGTCTGAAGAACGAAGCAAGGCAGTCTGCGTATGGGAAATGGGAAAGCCATACCGAAAGACGTATGTTCTTCAGACACCGGAAACAGGTTATGTCTTATGGCGTATCTTTTTGTTTTTTTCTATAATTCTATTATACGCGCAGGCAGAAAAATGTATGTGCTTTTTTTCTTTGTTTTTTTGCCGTTTCTCGCTTCACGCATCCTTTTTATATATTGGCTCGCAAATACTGTCCCGTCAGAGAATGCGGACACGCAAGCAGCTGCTCCGGCGTGCCGGTAAACAGGATTTCACCGCCTGCTCTGCCGCCTTCCGGCCCCAAATCAATCACCCAGTCTGCCTGCGCAATCAGCTCTTGTCTGTGCTCCACGACAATCACAGTATTTCCCTGATCGACAATATGACGCAGCAGCGCCAGCAGTCGCTCGACATCTCGATTATGCAGTCCCGTCGTCGGTTCATCGAGAACATAGACATTGCCCTGCTTGTGCAGTTCGCTTGCCAGCTTAAGGCGTTGAATTTCGCCGCCGGACAATGTGCTTGTCGGCTGTCCCAGTGTCATGTATCCCAGTCCGACATCCAGCATACACTGCAAACGCTCCTGAATTTTCGGCTGCGGGAAGAAATCCAATGCCTGATTGATGGTCAGTGCCATGACCTCCTCGATATTCTTGCCGTGATACGGATAGCTGAGCGCCGTCGGATTGTATCGCCGTCCCATGCATTCTTCGCACAGAATCGCAACCGGATCGGCAAAAGCAACATCCGGCGTAATTTCTCCTTTACCCTTACACACCGGACACGCGCCCTTGGAATTGAAGCTGAACCACTGTGCGCTGACACCATTTTCCTTGGCAAATAACTTGCGAATCTCATCCATGACGCCGGTATACGTCGCCGGTGTCGAACGCGCCGAAGTGCCAATCGGCTTCTGGTCAATGACAATACATGCTGGATACCGCTCGACAAATTCCTGTCGAATCAAGCTGCTCTTGCCGGAACCGGCGACACCGGTCACTGCAGTCAAAATGCCTTGGGGAATCTCGACAGATACATCCTTTAGGTTATTGCGCGATACATGCTCCAGAGGAAAGCTCTGTGTCCACGGACGCGGATGGGTATTGATCGAAATCTTTTCGCGCAGGGACTGAGCCGTCAGCGTGTTCGTTTGCTTGAGCTGCTCAACCGTGCCATGAAATACCACTTCGCCACCCTTCGCGCCCGCTAGCGGACCCATCTCAACGACATGATCTGCCAGCTCAATCATCTGTCGGCTGTGTTCTACAACCAGTATCGTATTGTGATTGTCGCGCAGCGCAAGCAGCAGCTTGCCAATTTTCTGCGCATCTGCCGGATGCAGCCCCGCCGTCGGCTCATCAAAAATATACGTGATGTTGCTCAGGCTGCTGCCCAAATGGCGTACCATCTTGAGACGCTGCGATTCGCCGCCCGACATCGTATCCGTGCGGCGTGACAGGCTCAGGTATCCTAATCCGACATCTACCATATGCCGCAGGCACACGAGAATCTGGTCGGCAATGGATTTGCCGAGCGGATGGTCAATGGCTTCCAGCACGGGAATCAAATCGCTGATCTGCATGTCATTATAGTCCCGAATGTTATGCCCATTGATCTTGGATGCCAATGCCTTGGGGTTAAGTCCGCTGCCACCGCACGCCGGACACGTGCCTTTTTTGATAAACTGCATGGCTTCCTCGCGCACGCTCTTGCGCAGCTTTGAAATATCTCGATTCAAATACAGCCGGTTAAATCGCGCGACAACGCCTTCATACGGCAGCTTGGAGACCTGTCCGGTATTGTTGCGGATGTAGTCCATCACGAGCGGTTCATCCGGTCCGATGCGAAACGCCTTCCATTCCTCTTCGGTAAAATCCTTGAGCTTTTTGTCTGCGCTATACAGCGGATTAAATTTATAATAAAACTCCTGCCAGCTGCCGCCGGAAAATTGACTGAACCGAATCGCGCCTTCATTGATGGTTTTATCCATATCAAACAGCTTGCTCTCGTCCAGCGTCACTTTTTCGCCGAGACCGGTGCATTCCGGACACATGCCGTGCGGATGGTTAAACGAATACGCCATAGAGCCACCGGCACTCGGCTGACCCACACGAGAAAACAGCAGGCGAATGAGCGGCGCAACATCGACAGCGGTTCCCACTGTCGAACGAATATTCGCACCAATGGCTTTCTGATCGACAACGATGGACGGCGTCAGATTATATATCGCATCTACTTTCGGTTTTTCATACCGCGGCAGTCGCTGCCGCAAAAACATGGGATACGATGCCTGCCACTGTCTGCTGCTCTCCGAAGCAATGGTTTCAAACGCCAGCGAACTCTTTCCGGAGCCGGAAACACCCGCCAAAATCACGAGTTTTTCCTTTGGAATCGTCACATTGATATGCTTCAAATTATTTTCGCAAGCGCCATAAATTTCGATGTCTTCTCGTTTTTCTATTTCATTCACGATGATCCTCCTGCCAGTTTCGCTTCCGCCTCTGTCAGCGATGCATAACCGAGCTGCTGCACAGTATTTTTCAAAATCATCTCGCACAGGCTCTTTCCCTGCGCTTTCAGCTGCTGGATATATGCATCATACAGCTTTACGGTGTCCAGCGAATATGTCGCCAACTCTCCCCACAGATACGTTTCAAAGGAAGTCTCATACAGACTATCTGTCTCTTTGCGAATGGCCCTGCCATGTCCGACAAGATGCGGATACTGCTGCGCGAGCTGTTCCTGCCATGCGACACTGACCGCACAGATTGCACCAATGTACGTGTCCTTTTCCGGCAGACGCGCCGGAAGCTGGCTGCGAATGCGGGAAAATTCCGCCGGACTGGTGCGCGCCATCATATATGCGTATTTCTCCGTCAAGAGATTGCGCCCTTGCTGTGTCGCTGTGATGAGATCGTTCCAATAGCTCTCCTGTATGGCTTTGCCCCATGCCATCAGTTGGCTGCTGCGCATGATAAAAAAGGTATCGGGGCTGTCCTGACACGATGCACGGCCGCCGATATTGTGCACCTGGTCAAACAGCTTCCATTCCTCTTCTACGATGCGTTTGACGCGCGGCGTTACGGTAAACAATGCCATACTATCACTCCTGCATGATATGTGTATTTCTCAATTTTGGATCTTGAATGCGCTGCATCATATCGGCACACAGATCAATCAAAAAGGTGTCTCCCCGTGTCGTGAGATGCTGGCGGCGCAGTTCAGCGGCAACATTCAGACAGATACCTTCGATGATATCCTGCGCCTCGCCTTCTCTGCGGCTGAGTTTCTCCAGCTGTACTGCTACACGCGGCAGCTTTTCCAGATTTTCCATGCCGCGATGGAGCCATTTATAGTAGGGCGCATAGCGTCGGTTGAGCAAGTATACCATGGACATCGCCGCGTTGGCAAATTCCGCCAGTGCCAGCTGTGCCGCTACGGTATCTCCGCGGCGCACACAGCGCGGATAATTATACTGTCCCGCCTGCGCCATTGTTGCCGCACGCGCCACAATCTTCTTAATGCGAATATCCTCCGGATAATACGCAAGCAGCTTTTCTCGAATGCTTGTAAAGGTACCGAGCTGATCGGCAAAGATTTCTCCGTTTGTCGCCGTGGCCAAAAAGGACTCCGGTATCTGTCTCCACTGCGCCAATGTCTCCGGCCCGTGCGCATATCCGGTGTACCGGCGATACCAGTCTTCGATACACAGGCAGCCCACGCGTCCGCTGCTCATCACACCGCTCTTTCGCACGGAAAATCCGGCAACGGCGTCTGGCAGGCCGCGATACACCGCCTGTACCTGCACACCATGTTTGACGAAATCTTCTTCTGTCATCCAAATGCAAAACGCCGGTCCCCAATCATGATCGCGGGACAGTTCATCATCAAATCCAAAGCATTCTGAGCCTTCTCCCGCCAGTCCGATTGCCAGTCGCGGCACCAAGTCAGGCACGTGCCGTTCCAACGCCTGTTTTCCCGCGGTTTCATAATAATACCGTGCGAGTTCCAGTCCTTTCATGTACCGCTTTCCTCTTTCAGGCGGCGCAGGTCATCGGCAATGGCGCAGGTGCGATCATCGGCTTCCCCGAGCACCCGAGCGAAAATTTCCCGCGCTTTTTCCAGTGCTTGTATCGCTTCTTGGCGTTTTCCCAGTCGTTCATATACCCAGTACATATTGCGGCAGGTAATTCCGTACTCGATATTCTCCCCAAAGAAGCGTTTGGTGTACTGTGCGGATTTTTGGTACAGTTCAAGTGCCCGTTCATCGTCATGCTCCGCATATAAAAATCCAGCCAAGCTGTTGAGACCGGCGGCATAATGCACATTTTCTTCCTCTCGGCACTTTTCAAAAAACTCGATAGCGAGATCCACACACTGTTTCGCTTTTTCCGTGTCATTCGCCAGACGATACATCGCCGCTAAATTATTATAGGTAATCGCAATCTCCTGTTCTGTATTCGGCATTGTCCGAATAATGGTCAACGCTTTTTCCAAATAATCAATGGCTGGCTGCAAGTCTTCCAGTTCCCGATAAACCAGCGACATATTATTGAGCACGCTCGCATAGGCGTAGCTCTGCTCCTCTCCGGCATGAGCATAGATCTCTTCTGCCATGTGAAACAGCTTGAGTGCATCATCAAAGTGTCCCATCAAACGACAGGTTCCCGCCATATTGTTGAGCACCGTCGCATATTGTACACTGTCCGCACCAATCTCTTGCTCTACCAGCTCTCTTGCGTGCTGAAACGAGGAAATCGACGCATCATATCGGCTGATGCCGCGATACAGAGATCCCAGCTCATTATAAACAGCAATACCGATTTCCGCCGCTCCTGCGGTGTTTTCCCGATACTGCGCCTCCGCTTCCAGCAAAAATCGCTCGATCTGATCGGCATCTCCGTTTGTGTAGCATTGATCGAGATTTTGATAAAATGTCTGTAGTGTCTGCTGCATAGGTATTCCTCCCATCCGCTCATCCTATAAAAATAACGATACGAATCGCTATTTTAATTATAGAAAACCCGGCTCACTCAGATTGTGCCAAATTTCACAACTTGTTTGCCGCTCGCTGGAAGTCGATTTTTCTGTGCAGACTAAACAGAAACAGCAAATACTGCCCATCCAATCTTATCGCTTTTGACGCAAACAGCAGTCGAGATACGGCAAAAAAAAGATGAATACATGCACACTATAAAACGCGGTTTTCTTCTATAATAATGGCAAGGATTTCAAGCACTTACCATGATTCGTTCGTTGATTTAACAATTACTTTTTATTTATGCAGGAGGTTTATTGTATGGATAACTTTACTTTCTACAGCCCGACTTATTTCGTATTCGGCAAGGGCACCGAAGCACAGACTGGTGAACTGGTAAAGCGCTACGGCGGCCACAAGGTTCTGATCCACTACGGCGGCGGTTCTGTTAAACGTTCCGGTCTGCTTGACCGCGTAAAGGCTTCTCTGGAGGCATCCGGTCTGGAGTATGTAGAACTGGGCGGCGTAAAGGCTTCTCCGCTGAGTGATCTGGTCTATGAGGGCATCGAGCTGGCAAAGAAGGAAAAGGTTGACTTTATCCTCCCGCTGGGCGGCGGCTCGGTTATGGACTCCGCAAAGGGCATCGCTCTGGGCGCATTGTATGACGGTGATTTCTGGGATTACTACTGCGGCAAGAAGGGTCCGGTTACCGAGGCTCTTCCGGTAGGCTGTGTTGTTACCATCGCGGCATCCGGTTCCGAAGGCTCCACCGACTCGGTTGTCACCCTCGTTACAGAGGACGGCAAGCAGTACAAGCGCTGTGCTGACGGCGACATTCTGCGCCCGCTGTTTGCTATTATGAACCCGGAACTGATGATGACTCTTCCGCCGTATCAGACCGCTTCCGGTGTTTCCGACATCTTCGCACACTGCTTGGAGCGTTACTTCTCTGACACGCCGGACTGTGAGCTGACCGATCGTATGCTGGAAGCTGTTATGCTGACCATGCTCAAGGAAGGCCGCCGCGTCATGAAGAACCCGAACGACTACGAAGCTCGCGCAAACATTATGTGGGCTGCTATGGTCGCTCAGAACAACATCACCGGTGTTGGCCGTGCACAGGATTGGGGCACTCATCACATGGACAACGAAATCGGCATCAATTACGGCGCATCCCATGGTGCTGGTCTGGCTCTGCTGTTCCCGTACTGGATGGAGTATGCCATCAAGGCTAAGGGACCGGAGAAGTTTGTCAAGTTCGCAACCCGCGTCTTTGGCTGCCAGAACGATTTCGAGCATCCGGAAGTAACCGCTATGGAAGGCGTAAAGCTGCTTCGTGCGTTCTTCGATGAACTGGGCATGCCGAACTCCATCAGTTCTCTCGGCGGCAAGCCGGAAGACATTCCGGGCATGGTTGAAAACATGTTCTATGGTGCACCGAACCACGGCAACTTCATCAAGCTGACGCCGGAAATCGCTGCTGAAATCTACAGCATGGCAATGTAATTTTGTCCACCATCCGCAGTATCCCTTGATACTGTTTTGGGGTCTGCTGGTATGACTGGATCATACCAGCAGACCTTTTTTCTTTTTATCTTGCAAGTTCGTTTACCGCCATTTATAATAAAAAGGATGTGATCCCCATGAACTATATTGCGGCCATCAACGCTTATGAAAATCTGTCTGCCCCGGAGAACACCAATGGTGTGATGCTAAACGGAGAGACCATCGCAGAGAACAACACACAGCGCCTTCTCATGCAAAGTTTATTGCTGCTGGAACCGGAAACACCGAACGATCCGCGTCTCAAGCAGCTGCAAGAATGCCAAACTGCCTCTTGGCTGAATAAACTACAGGACAATGCACAAAAGCAGCTGTGCGTGCGTCTGCCGGACGGACCGATAGAAACCTTTCTTCCCAGTCTTGCATCAGATTTTGACCAGCTCAGTGAGTTTATGGGCTGCACGGGAGAATGGCTCCACGCGCGCGTCAAAGCCGTGTGGGACAAGCATCCAGATCTCAGCTATTACATGATTATCAGCAACGAACTGCTGTTTGAATCCATGCTGCGCGGACTATTCGACGCGGCGCAAACCTGCGGCATTGAAAAAATGTCCATCCTGCTGCCGCTCGTCAATCGCTGCCGTGAGGCGCAGCAGCAGCATTTATTTATTGCGCAGTGTGCGATAGACTACGACATTATTTGTGATGTTGGCATTGAAATCGCCACGCCGCGTGCGATTTACTTTGCCGGTGATCTCGCTAAATTTGCCGATGTCATTGTGTTTCAAGTCGATGAGCTGTGCTGGCTGCTATACGGCAAGGCACAGAACAACGGCAGAAATCAATATGGCTTTCATGAAACCCCGTTTAACGAATTTGACGACATTGGTATCGGCACGCTGCTCGGCGTAGCAATCACGCAGGTGCGCCGCAGCAATCCGGATGTGCGCATCTGTGCCAGCGGAAAATATGTATTGACGGAAAAGGGCTTACAGTTCTGCAAGGAGCTTGGCATCAACAGTGTCATTGCCTCTCCGCAAACCTACTCCAACACAACAAAAACAGATAAAGAGGAATTCGATTGATAGGCTTAGGAACAATTATCAACGTCGGCTTGATTGTCATCGGCGGCGTTTTGGGTCTGCTGTTCGGCGGCAGACTGAACAGACGGTTTCAAGAGACCCTGCTCAAATCGCAGGGTCTTTGTCTGCTGTTTGTCGGCATCGGCGGTGCCATGGAAAAAATGCTGCAAATTTCAGACGGAAATTTATCAAGTAGCGGCACCATTATGATCGTCGTGTGCTTTGCTGTCGGTTCGCTGATCGGTGAAGCGTGCAATTTTGAAAAACGCATCGAACAATTTGGTGAATGGATTCGTGCCAAAACCGGCAACGCGAATGACAATGAATTTGTCAATGCCTTTGTCATGACCTCTTTGACGGTCTGCATCGGTGCCATGGCGGTCGTCGGCTCCATTCAAGATGGTATTTCCGGCGATTATCACACCTTGGCGCTAAAGGGCGTCATTGATATGATTATCGTCTGCGCTATGACAGCATCTCTCGGCAAAGGCAGTATTTTTTCTGCCATTCCGGTTGCTTTGTTTCAGGGTACGATCACCATTTTGGCAAGTTTTTTGCAGCCAATTATGACCAAGCAGGCACTCGCCAATCTATCTCTGACCGGTTCCATGCTGATTTTCTGTGTCGGCGTCAACATGGTCTGGAGCAAAAAGTTTAAACCCGCCAACATGCTGCCGACCATCGTCATCGCCGTGATTTGGGCATTGGTCGCCGCATAATCTCCAACATACACAAGCGCCAGAACCGGAAAACCGGAACTGGCGCTTTGACTTTGTTAAATATCATATGGCTTATCCCCTTTTTTCGGTCAGCATAATCGCCAGATCCTCTACACTTTTTCATCTGGGTAAGTTGTTATTTATTATATCATAACAAACAAAAAACCGGAAGCAGGATTTTCCTGCTTCCGGTAAAACATGATAT
>CAVFAY010000041.1:0-18075 GCA_963620595.1 Anaerotignum sp.
TCCTCTTGGCATAATAAATCACCCCATCTATTAGATAGTATATCATACTGTCTAATAGATGGGGTGCAGTTCAAGATCAGGCGGTTACTTCTTTTTTATGATTACTTCTTGAAAAACGAAATAACAAGGCCAATAATCGTAATGATTACCAATGTGTATTGAAATAGCACATCATAAATTACCATATATCAGCCCTCCTCTCCTGAGATCAGAGGGCAAAGAAGTTTTTACTCTCTGTCAAGAGAGGTAAACTGCCTACCGTTTGTGGTAGTGCCGTGATAATTCTAACATATTTCAAGTAAAACTATAAGAAACGTGTTTTCTAAATCGATCAACAACTATTTAGAATCTGTTCTTTTATCCTGTCCATTGCGGTAGATATGCTCTTCTACTACATCCGTAAATGATTAGATATACAGAAAAAATAAACGAAAACCCTAGTAGATCCCTATTCTGCCAAGGTTTTCGTCTTGTGACCTATATCTGGTCAGTAATCGTACGTTGTATTTTTCTATGTGCAAGTATCGTGCCGTTTTTCCCCGCCAAACTGTAGAAAAGCGGGAGTAGTTTTTTGTTACTAACGGATTAAATATTTAGCAATTGTTGTTTCTTTTCATTAAATTCCTGTTGAGTAATAGCACCCATATCAAGTAACTCTTTCAACTTTTTTATCTGGTCTAAATCAGATATTGTTCCATTTTCTTCACGTCCTGAACGATTAGAAATACTTTTCTCAATGTAATCTTTCAGTTCTAAAGCCAAATCAATGTCTTTTTTAGTAAATAGGATACTATTTTCATCTTTAACCGCTCCAAATACACCATTTCTTGCATCATAACTACCGATTAAAATAATCTGAACATATCCAGTGGTAAATTTAGGTGCTTTATATTGCACAGCTGAAATATTGTGTATATCAAACACTTTCTCGCCATTTAAGCCACGATTAATCGCATTTTGCGCCCCTTTGCTTTTCAAACGAATAAAATTCTTTTCAAGAACAACGTCAAATTTTCCGTTTGATGTGAAATGTAAAACTACGCTTCCATCATCTAGCACTTCTTTTTTTGGGAGTCTTTTGAACAATAATATCACCCCTAATATTTTATTCTTTTACATTATAACAAAACTTTTTAAGTTTTTCAACATATTTTAACCTCAAGAATTTCACTTGTAAACATTGTATCATTGCCGACTTGTTGTTTGCGTTGAGTTTCTGTCTCGTATTCCACGTAATCATGTAGCTAAGTTAACACGCGCAGCTTTCCGCTGCTTATTTAAATATAGCGCATTGTTTCTCTTTGTTAAGTCACATGAAATACAAAGATTATAAAAAAACTTTGAATTTTCTCCTATTTTACAAGTTTTTTCTTGCAAGCCCTTTGAAATCGTCGTATACTGTTCGTTGCGACTTTTTTGAAGGGAGCTTTTTTTATGACGTTTTATCAAGAGTTACAACTCAATCAAGCGGGTTCTAAGAAGATCATCCGCGAGAGCCAAACCCCACAGGAAAAATGGCGGCACATTTTGATTTATTTGTTCAAAATCGCCATTACTGTCGGATTTTGTTTTGTTTTTGTGACGCTGTACAGTCTCATTTTCGGTTCTGGAAACAGCATTGTCGGTGTTGTTGTCTTACTGCATCTGTTGGTCTTTAAAAATGCAGATCTTCGGATGGATGCCAAGCAATCAACCGGTTTGCTCGCGCTGTTTTTCGTCATCATGACGATTGCCCCGCATGTTGCCAATATGGTCAATCCTTTTATCGGATTACTCATCAACGCCGCAGCCATTTTAATTTTAATTTTATTTGGCTGTCACGAACCGCGTATGTTCAATCAATCTACACTGGTTCTCAGCTATCTGTTGCTGTACGGCTATGATGTCTCCGGCACAGAATACCTGACACGTCTCGCCGGTATGGCACTCGGCGCTATTCTAGTCTGTGCTGTCTTTTATAAGAACCACCGGCATCAGACCTATGATCTGCATATACAGGACATCTTACCAGCCTTTACACTAACGCATCCGCGTTCTAAATGGCAGCTGTGTCAAATTTTGTGTGTTCCGCTGGTCATTTTCCTTGCTGAACTGTTCGGTATGCCGCGCGCCATGTGGGCAGGTATTGCCGCCATGTCTGCGATTCTTCCTGTTATGGAAGACATGCAGTCTCGTGTACGCGGACGCATTATCGGTAATATCGCCGGTGTGCTGTGCTTTTTTGTTTTGTATACCTACCTGCCGTCTGCGATCTATGCGTATATCGGTGTCATCGGCGGCATCGGTGTCGGTTTCTCCGCCAAATACGGCTGGCAGGCAGTTTTTAATACCTTTGGTGCCCTTGCCATTGCTTCCCAACTCTATGGTGTATCCGCGGCCATGGGTCTGCGTGTGTTTCAGAATGTATTTGGTGTTTTGTTCGCGCTTGGTTTCTGTTTGATTTTCAATTGGATTATGCAGCGCACCCAGTACGCCCAGCAAACCGCCTGACGGCAAAAATCTCCTCAGCAATGACTTGTTGAGGAGATTTTTTATTCCTTTTTCTAAAAGAAATAAAAAAAACGCCCATTTCTTACAAAACAGACGGTTTATCATGGAGCTAATCAATGAAAAGATTTTGTACCTGTATATCGGGTGGAAAAGATATATTATATTTTCTATGTACACATATGATTTTTCGTGTTATAATAAGTACACATTAAGAGAGGTGTATCCTGTGAAACAAAAAAACAGATACGAAATGAACAGTGTATATGCAAAGAAATATCTGAGCAAGATGGATGATATAAAAATCCGCGTTCCTTCCGGTGAAAAAGCCATGTGGAAAGCCGTGGCAGAGCAGAAAGGAAAAAGTCTGAATCGGTATGTAATTGACCTTGTTCATGCGGATATGAAAGATATAACACCTAATATTATATAAGGAGAAAGATCTATGGATGAAAGAACATTCAACAAAGATTTCAAACTTTATCCAGAAGGTATAAGCACATCACAGCTAAAAAAATATTTAGACCCTGACAATTCAAAAAATCCCAAATTTCTTAAATTGTTGAAAACTCGAGGATTTGTCACAAACAGGGATGATACGCTGATAAACAAGAGCAATTTTTGCACTCGTGATTCACTAATCAACGGCGAACCTATGGAGAATGTTGAAAATTTGGCTATAGTTAGTGAATTATTTTCCAAGTGGTATCCATCTGAGGGGAAAATCGAAATCCGATTTGCATTCAGAAATGAAAACGAGTGCGCTATTTGGAGAGAAGATAGGTTCGATGGCAATCAGATCAATCAAAAGTTGCAGATATACTTTAGTCATGAATAATTTATATTATTGTATGAAGAGAAGTATAGTATCATGAGCAGCAGAGATCAGTGCATCCAGATGTTAAGCGATATGCCTGAGTACAAAATAGGCTATGTATTGGCATACATGCAGGGATTGCTTGCAGATGAAAAAAAATAAAGGACGATGCATTCTGTGAAGCATTGTATCATGAATATTTGAACGACAAAGACCCAGAAAAACATGAAGCAGTTTCACTTCAGTCTTTCGCGGATGAATTGGGGGATTACATTATAAGCTATCAAATTGTCATTGAAAAGCGTGCTCAGAAATTTATTCGCAAACAGCTGAGACCTCAGCAGGAACGACTATTGCGAGCAATCAGCAAACTTTCTGACGGCGATGTGAAACAGCTACAAGGCAATGACGGGTTATTCCGTCTGCGTGTGGGAACGTACCAGATTATCTATACTATTGATGATAACCGGCTTGTTATCACAGTCATTGATGCAGGAAACCGCGGCCAAGTATATCAAGGCTATTGAAATTGGCCCATTTACGGTTGCGGAATGCCGTCAATCCGTTGAACAGCATTACAATTTGATTTAAACGGCCTGAATTCTGTACTACACAGGACTCAGGTCGTTTTGTATTGTACTTAATTACAATACAAAAAAACCGCCCATTTCTTACGAAACAGACGGTTTATCATGGAGCTAATGGTCGGATTTGAACCGACGACCTGCTCATTACGAGTGAGCTGCTCTACCCCTGAGCCACATTAGCATCTGTATTGTATTTTATCACAGCATATATCTGCGCGTCAATACAAAATTTCAAAATATTTTTTGTTTTTTTTGGCATCAACCCTTGACAAACGCCTAAAAAACGTTATACTAGTAAAGTATCCTTGCTCACACACAAGGTGTGGGCCAAAGGCCAGAAGGAGGTGCTTAAATTGGCAAAGGTAAATGGTAAGTACGAAACAATTTTCATTGTCAACCCGAATCTTGGTGAGGAAGCAATCACCGCTATCGTGGAAAAGTTCAAGTCTCTGATCGCTGACAACGGTACTGTAGTATCTGTTGACGACTGGGGCAAGCGTAGAATGGCATATGAGATCAACGACCTGCGTGAAGGCTACTACACCCTGATCGAGTTCGAGTCTCTGCCGTCTTTCCCGGCTGAGCTGGATCGTGTTTACAAGATCACCGATGGCGTTATGCGTTCCATCATCGTTTGCAAAGACTAAGGATTGGTGACAGAATATGCTGAATAAAGCAATTCTTATGGGTCGCCTTACCCGCGATCCGGAGCTTCGCTACACACAGAGCAATATTCCGGTTGTTACGTTCTCTATCGCTGTTGATCGCAATTACAGCGGCAACAACGGAGATCGTCAGACGGATTTTATTGACATCGTTGCTTGGAGACGTACTGCTGAATTTGTTTCGCAGTGGTTCACCAAGGGTCAGATGATTGCGGTAGTGGGCAGTATCCAGTCCAGACGCTGGCAAGACAAGAACGGTAACAATCGCACATCTATTGAAGTTATCGCAGATGAGGTACAGTTCTGCGGGGATAAGCGTTCCCGTGAGAACAGTGGAAGCTATCCGAACAACCATGGCGGTTACCCGCAGAATGGCGGATATCAGAATCCGAACCCGTATGCTGCTCCACAGCAGTCCGCTCCTGCCCCAAGCTTTGATATGCCGGCAGGCAATTCGGATTTTGCTGAAATTTCTGATGATGACGGCGAAGTTCCGTTTTGATTATCGAACAAGGAGGTTATGACAATGGCTGAAGAAAAAAGAGAATATCGCCCCAATCGCGGCGGCCGTCGCCGCAGAAAGGTTTGTTCTTTCTGTGTAGATAAGGTTGAGGCTATTGATTATAAGGACGTAGCAAAGCTGAAGAGATACATGTCCGAGCGTGGCAAGATCCTGCCGCGTCGTATGACTGGTACCTGTGCCCTGCATCAGCGTCAGCTGACCGAGGCTATCAAGCGTGCTCGTCACATCGCTCTGCTGCCGTATACTGCAGAGTAATTTCAATCCCCGATTATAACAGGATACCATCAAAGAACACATCACATGATGTGTTCTTTTTTGTTGTGTTATTTATATAGAAAAGAAGCTGCTGCACAAAGCAACAGCTTCTTTCAGGGATATATTTTACTGATTATGATACATAAATGTCACAATCTGCGCACGGGTGCACGCCTTTTGCGGACTGAATGTTGTCTTCGAGGTGCCGCTGGTAACCCCCTTCTTGACTGCCCACTGAATAGCCTTATAGTACCAGTCTGAACTCTTGACATCCGTGAACGGATTCTTTGTTGATACTGTCGGCTTGCCTGCCTGATTCCACAAGAAGGTTACAATTTCTGCACGGTTGCATGTCTTATTCGGACTGAATGCCGTCTTAGAGGTGCCATTGGTAATTCCTTCTTTGACTGCCCACTGGACTGCCTTATAATACCAATCCGATGACTTGACATCCTTGAACGAATTCTTACCGGATACAGATGGCTTACCCGCCTGATTCCACAGAAACATCACTGCCTGCGCGCGGGTGCAGCTCTGATTCGGTGCAAACTTGGTTTCGCTGACGCCAGCTGTGATGCCATTTGATACTGCCCACATAACCGGCTCATAGAACCAGTCGTTCTTGGAAACATCAGTAAACTTCACAGTTGCGCTCGGCTTTTCTGTTGTGGTATATGCCTTGCTGATATAACCGTTCTGACCATTGTACTTGATTAAGTACCAGCCGTCAGTCTCACCCAATGTTTCTACGGCTGTGCCCTTCTTGAGTACCCCCAAAATTGTCGAGGTATTGTTCGGCTGTGCACGAACGCGCAGATCTTCCTTTGTATACACGGTCTTGGTCTCCGGCGTCTGCGTTGACTCAGATGGGTCTGTAAGCGATGTGTATTTTTCACTGATATAACCAGTCTTACCGTTGTACTTAATTTCATACCAGCCGTCTTTCAGACCATAGGTCTCTACCTTCGTGCCCTTCTCGATCGAGCCCAATACTTCCGCGCTGGTGTTTGGCTGTGCACGAACCTTCAAATTCGCTGTGGTGTATACGGTCTTAGTCTCTGGTGTCTGTGTTGACTCAGATGGGTTGGTAAGCGATGTGTATTTTTCGCTGATATAACCGGTTTTGCCGTTATACTTGATTTCATACCAACCGTCTTTTAGACCGTATGTCTCCACCTTGGTGCCCTTTTTGAGCGTGCCAAGCACTTCCGCACTGGTGTTCGGCTGTGCACGAACCTTCAGATTTGCCGTGGTGTACACGGTCTTAGTCTCCGGCGTTGGGGTCGGCTGAGACGGATTGGTATCTGTCGTGTACTTTGCGCTGATATAGGCAGTCTGACCGCCAAACGTAATGGTATACCAGCCATATTTTTCCGCTGTCACGGTAACGGCTGTATTCTTTTTCAGTACACCAAGCACCTTAGACGAAGCGTCCGGCTGTTCATGTACATTCAAATCTGTGGTAACATATACCGTCTTAGAAACCGCTACATTCTGACTCTGAGATCCAGCATTGTCCACAGCAGTAGTAACTGCTGCCTGCGTAGTTGCTGTATCTGTATTCTGGATCGGTTCTACAGCGAATGCACCGCTGGAACACAGTAGGCAAGCAGATGCGCCAACTGCAAGTACTCTTTTTTTTATATTTTTACCCATATAAATCACTCCTTTAAGATGAGTCATGTTCTTTTCCGTGCTTAGAATCATAGCACTATTAAGTGACAAATGCAAGTGATTTTTTATATTTTTAGATTTTCTTAAGAACTGTTATTGTACTGTTATTATTCTGTTATTTTTATAAAATCAAAAGTGAGTCGCCTGCTGCGAACAGACGGCTCACCGCAAGAGTATTCAACTCTTAATATTTAGTCTTCTTTATAGCTCCACTGGGTGCCCTGACGAGTATC
This sequence comes from Anaerotignum sp., assembly GCA_963620595.1. Taxonomy (GTDB): domain Bacteria; phylum Bacillota; class Clostridia; order Oscillospirales; family Butyricicoccaceae; genus Butyricicoccus_A. Next base: position 7,242 of record CAVFAY010000041.1, read on the forward strand.
CTTGATAACAATTCCCTTCTCATTGAGCAGATAGTCGCGGATGCGGTCAGCCTCTGCGAAGTTCTTTGCCTTCTTGGCAGCGGCGCGCTGTGCAATCAGCTCCTCTACCTCGCTGTCAATGTCCTTCTTTTCCAGATGGTCAACTAGACCGAGCACGCCGCACAACTCCATCATCAGATCGAAGCATGCCTGTACAAACGCGTGGGTGCAAGCCGGATCCTTGACCTCGGTGTTGATTTCACGAACCAGCTCGAAAATCGCAGCGAGTGCGTCTGCGGTGTTCAGGTCGTCGTCCATGGCGTCCATGAACTTCTGGCGGTACTGCTGCAAATGCTGTACCTTTGCCTGCTCGTCAGCGGTCATGGTGTCGCCGGTCTGATGGTCAAGCAGGAACTGGAGGTTCTCCGCTGCGGTGTACAGACGGGTCAGTGCGTTCTTTGCCATAATCAGCGACTCCTCGGAGTAGTTGATTGGGCTGCGGTAGTGACCGGACAGCATAAACATGCGGATGGTCTCATAGCCGTATACCTTCGCGGCATCGCGCACCATAAAGAAATTGCCCTTGGACTTGGACATTTTCTCGTTGTCGATGGTCAGGAAGCCGTTGTGCAGCCAGTAATTGGCAAATGTGCAGCCGTTTGCGCACTCAGACTGTGCAATCTCGTTTTCGTGATGCGGGAAAATCAAGTCCTTGCCGCCGGAATGAATGTCAATGGTCTTGCCCAGATACTTGTTGACCATCGCGGAGCACTCGATGTGCCAGCCCGGACGGCCCTTGCTGTCCCACGGCGTATCCCAGCTCGGTTCGCCCGGCTTGGCTGCCTTCCAGATAGCGAAGTCCATCGGATCTTCCTTCTGCTCGCCGATGCTGATGCGGGCACCTGCCTGCAGCTCGTCCAGCGGCTGATGCGACAGCTTGCCATATTCCGAGAAGCTCTTAGTACGGAAATATATGTCACCGTTTGCAGCGACATAGGCATGGCCGTTGTCAATCAGCGTCTTAACGATGTCAATAATCGCGTCCATGGTCTCGGTTGCGCGCGGATGCACGGTAGCCGGATGAATGCCCAGACCCTTGGCATCGACAAAATATTCCTTGATGTAGCGGTCAGCAATGACGTCATAGGTCACGCCTTCCTCATTTGCTTTCTTAATTACCTTGTCGTCAATGTCCGTAAAGTTCTGTACAAACTTTACTTCATAGCCGCGGTATTCAAAATACCGGCGCAGGGTATCAAAAATGATAAACGGTCGCGCATTGCCGATGTGGAAATAGTTGTACACAGTCGGACCGCAGGAATACATCTTGACCTTGCCTGGCTCCAGCGGGACAAACTCTTCCTTTTTGCGCGTCATTGAGTTATATAATTTCATAATAGCATCCTTCCCCTTTAATTTTTTGGTTTGGTTGCACCCTCCGCAACCAGATTCCAGTTGCGGTGCAGGTAATCATAGCCGGAATACAGTGTAATTGCCATCATAATCCAGCCGCACAGCTGAATGAGAAAGGCATCGTGCAGGCTGGTTGCACCGGTAACAATGGTGCACAGGAAAATCAGAATTACGCCTGCAATCTGCACACAGGTCTTAACTTTGCCCGACCAAGCGGCTGCCATCGCAGTGCCCTTCATTGCAGCAATGGTGCGCAGAGACGTGATGATGAATTCGCGAGCGAGAATGATAAATACCATCCAGCCGAACATCAGACCGCGGTCAATGAAAATGACCATCGCCGCACAAATAAGCAGCTTGTCCGCAAGCGGATCGACGAATTTGCCGAAATCCGTCACCTGATGATATTTGCGCGCCACATAGCCATCGAGAAAATCCGTAAAGCTGCACACGCAAAACAACACCAGCGCGATGACATCACAAGTCGTTCCGCCAATCGTCGCAAAAATGACGAAAAACGGAATCAGCGCGATACGCGCCAAAGTAATCTTATTCGCAAGTGTCATAACTTGTCCCATCCTTATTTCAATTTGCAGAAACTATCCGCAAAAATTATTATACGGTCTCTGTCCGAACGTGTCAACCGTTATTCTGCGGTCTCCGTGCTGCCGGTGAGATCTGCCCCCTGCGCACCCGTAATGCGAACCGATACAAACTCACCTTCTTCGACAGAGAACGCGCTGTCAAACAGCACGCGGCCATCAATATCCTGTGAATCGGCATAGCTTCTGCCATAATACAGACCGGTCTCTCCGTCCCAGCCCTCACACAGAACCTCGAGCAGCTGACCTTGCATCCGTGCTGCAAACTGATCGAGCACATCCGACTGCAATTCTTCAATAATCATCCGGCGCTCATTTTTCAGCTCTTCATCAATCTGATCTGGCATCTCAGCAGCCTCGCTGCCCTCCTCCGGCGAATAGCAGAATACACCTGCGCGTTCGATCTGCATCTCGCGCAGGAATTCGCACAGCTCTTCAAATTCCGCATCGGTTTCGCCCGGCAGACCGACAATCAAGCTGGTGCGCAGCACAAGTCCCGGAATTTCGCGGCGCAGCTTGTGGAACAGCTCACGCAGAAACTGGGCATCGCCGCGGCGGTGCATGGCGTGCAGAATGCGATTGTTTACGTGCTGAATCGGAATGTCCAGATACTTGACGATCTTCGGCTCCTGTGCAATGGTCTGAATCATATCATCTGTGATTTCATCCGGATACAGATAATGCAGGCGCACCCAAGTAAAGTCCATCTTACATAGCTCGTGCAGCAATTCGGACAGCTTGTGCTCATGATACAGATCCATACCGTAGCGCGTGATGTCCTGTGCCACAATGATAATTTCGCGCACGCCCGCATCCGCCAGCGCTTGCGCTTCCTTTAGAACATCCTCCATCGGACGGGAGCGGAACTTGCCTCGCAACGACGGAATGACACAGTAGGCACAGTGATTGTCACAACCTTCTGCAATCTTAAGATATGCCGAGTAGCCTGGCGTCAGCAAAATGCGGCCGCCTTCCATCTCTGCCTCGTTGATTTGACCAAAGTTCTGATATACCGTTCCCGGCGCCTGCATGACGGCGCGCACAGCATCAACAATATTGGTATAGCTGCCCGTGCCCAGCACAGCATCAATTTCCGGCAGTTCCTCGACAATTTCCTTCGGATAGCGCTGTACCAGACATCCCGTCACGATGAGCGCCTGCAGCGAACCGCTCTTTTTCAGCTCTGCTGTCTCTAAAATCGTATTGATGGCTTCCTGCTTGGCAGACTCAATAAAGCCGCAGGTATTGACGACAGCGACATCCGCCTCTGCCACATCTTCTACAATGGTCACACCGGCTTCCGCCAGCTGTGCCAGCATGTGCTCACCGTCTACGAGGTTCTTTGCGCAGCCCAGTGAGATCATACCCAATTTAATCGACATAAAATCCTTCTTCCTCCTGATTTTGTTCTAATGCAGCGCGATAATTATCCATAGCGATTTTGATTTCAGAAAAAGAAAATCCGCGGCGCTGCAATGCCGCCATCGCCTTTTCGCGTTCTTTTCGATCCGAGACATCACCACGCAGCTTTTTTTCGAGCAATGCATGCATCTTGTCCCAGTTCGGATCCATCTGTCCCAGCTGTTCCGCTGCAATTTCTTTTGAAACACCGCGCTGATACAGCTCCTGCCGAATGCGCAAAGCTCCGTATCCTTTGTTTCGATACGAACGAATGATAGTCTCCGCATACGCTTCGTCATCAATCGCGTGCAACAGGCGCATCCGCTCTACCGCATAGTCCACTGCTTCCGGTGCAAACTCTTTGTCTAATAGCTTTTTTTCCAGCATCGCCGCAGACAGTGGGCGGCGGCTGAGCATCCCAGCCGCCGCGACCTCTGCATCTCGATATTGTTGTTCGTCACACATCTCCGGCATGTTTAAATATCGTCATCGCCGAAATCATCCGCGTCAATGGAAACAGCCGCAGACCGTCTCTGTGGTGCTTCTTCCGGTGCCGGTGCGTGCTCGTCTTCGTCCATGTTGGCAGCTCTGCCCGCGCGATGCTGCGCCATATGTGTCGCGCGCTCCTGCTTTGCCTTCTCGCGGCTCTCCTGAATTGCCTCACGAATCTTTGCTTCCAACTCACTCGCTATGTCCGGATGCTCTGCCAGATACTTTTTGGCGTTATCTCTTCCTTGGAAGCGCTCTTCGTTGATGGTAAACCATGCGCCGCCTTTTTTAATCAGATCATAGTCTACACCCAAATCAATCAGTTCACCGATGCGCGAAATGCCTTCACCGTACATGATATCAAAGTATGCCTCGCGGAACGGAGGTGCCATCTTATTCTTGACAATCTTTGCTCTCGTGTGGCTGCCGATAGCTCGGTCTCCGTCCTTGAGATATTCTACGCGGCGCACATCGATACGAACGGAAGAATAGAACTTTAGCGCACGACCGCCGGTCGTCACTTCCGGATTTCCGTACATGACGCCTACTTTTTCACGCAGCTGGTTGATGAAAATAGCCACACACTTGGACTTGGCAATGACACCGGCCAGCTTGCGCAGCGCCTGGCTCATCAAACGGGCATGCAGACCGACAAACGAATCGCCCATCTCGCCCTCGATTTCAGCACGCGGAACCAATGCCGCTACCGAGTCAATGACGATAATATCCAGCGCACCGGAGCGCACGAGCTGTTCGGCAATTTCCAAGCCCTGATCGCCGCTGTCCGGCTGCGATACCAACAAGCTGTCTACGTCAACACCCAGTGCTGCCGCATACGCCGGATCCAGCGCGTGCTCGGCGTCGATAAACGCCGCAATACCGCCCTCTGCCTGTGCCGATGCAATGGCGTGCAGCGCGAGGGTAGTCTTACCGGAAGATTCCGGTCCATAAATCTCAATAATTCTGCCGCGCGGAAGTCCGCCAATACCCAGCGCCATATCCAGACCGATAGAACCGGTCGAAATAACGTCTTTATCTACCTGCTCGACTTCCTGACCAAGATACATGACGGCATTTTTGCCGTGCTGCTTTTCAATCTGCGCCAGAGCTTGGTCCAGTGCTTTCTTTTTATCGGTTGCCACCGTAACGGTAGGCAATGCTTTTTTCTTCGCCATAATCTTGCCTCCTATTGTCTCTTATTTGCTTTTTCCGCGCAGATAATCCGCGGAATTCCCGCGAGATCCTCTCGCAGATGGACGTTGTTCCATCCCGCCTTTCGGAACAGCTGTGCCGCCTGTTCGCCTTGCTTCCAGCCGCACTCTGCAAACAGCAGACCGCCGGATGCCAGCGAAAACGCCGGATGCTGTGCCATCGCGCGATAAAAGTCCAGTCCGTCCGTGCCGCCGTACAACGCGAGATGCGGTTCATAGTCATCTACGCTGCGGTCTAACTCGGTCATCTCCTGTGCCGTAATGTACGGCGGATTGGAGACGATGATAGTAAATATATCATGAATACTGTCCGGACGCAAGGCATCTCCCGCCGCAATTGTCACGCGCGACTGAGATAAACCATGCAGCGCGGCATTGCGCCGCGTAACAGCAAGCGCTTGCTCCGAGCAGTCAACCAGCGTCACCTGTGCCTGCGGCACAGCCAGTGCTATCGACAGGCCAATACAGCCGCTGCCGCAGCACAAATCCAAGATTTTGGGGTGAGACTGCCGTTTTGCTGCCTGTACTGCCGCATCGCACAGCCATTCGGTATCGCCGCGCGGAATGAGCACATCCGGTGTCACGAAAAACCGATTGCCATAAAAATCCCACTCGCCCAAAATATAGGCGAGCGGTTCATCCTGTTTTCTGCGTTCAAACAGCGTATGCAGCTGTGCTCTTGTCTGCTCGTCCAGTGGCATCTCCCGCCAGCGGCGAATTTCCCGCGGCTGTTCATGCAGCGCAAAGGCAGTCAGCTCTCGTGCCTCCAACTCTGCTTCCTCCACACCAATATCCGTCAGTGCCTGCCTCAGAGAGATGTATTCGTCCCAAATGCTTACCATTTGTCCTCCTGTTTGTCCTCCGGAATGACGCGCTCGAGTGCTTCAATCGCTACCTCAATCATGCTGTCATCCGGCTCTAATACCGTGATGCGCTGGAGCATCATGCCCGGCCAGCGCAGAATGCCGGACAGTGCGCCGTCATGTCTGCCCGCAAAGCGATTGACCTCGTAGCTCAAACCGATAACAATCGGCAGCAGAACAATACGCAAAACCAGCTGCATGATTCTGCTTTCCGCCGTAACGACAGAGAACACCAAAATACTGATAATCATAATCACGAACAGAAAGCTCGTGCCGCAGCGCGGATGCTCGCGCGGCTGGATACGGACATTTTCCACCGTGAGTTCCAATTGTTTCTCATAGCAGTAAATCGTCTTGTGCTCGGCGCCGTGATAACGGAATGTCCGCTTCATATCAGGAATCAGGCTCATCAACGCCATATATCCGATAAAAATGATGATGCGCAGTACGCCCTCCAGCAGATTTTTACTCCAGTGCGCCACGTTGTCCGGAAGAAAACCAATTGCAAAGGCAGGCAGCAAAATAAACAGACCGACTGCCAAACCAATACCAACGACAATAGACAGAAAATAAAAAACGGATTCCACCAAGCCATCTCCGAAATGGTCTTTAAACCACAGCTCCAGCTTGGACGGCTGTTCTTCCTCTTCGTCCTCCATCAGGATTTTTGACGAATAATCAATGGCTTGAAAGCCCTCGATGAGCGACTGCACCATCAGGACAAAACCGCGAATGACCGGCACACCGACAAGTTTATATTTTTCTCTGAGTGGGGTATATTTCTTTTCTTCGATGGAAAGACCGCCATCCGGCTTGCGCACAACAGTACAGGTCTTGCGCGGTCCCTTCATCATAATACCTTCTAAAATCGACTGGCCGCCGATGGTTGTCTTGTGCACAACCTGTTGTGATGCTTTGCTCAATCGTTACTCCTTCTCTGTTTCCTGCGGTGCTTCTTCCGGTTCCGCACTTTTCATCTCGGTATTGGCGAGCGGAAGTGTCACCGTAACCGTTGTGCCTTCGCCATAGGTGCTGGCAATATTCAGCGTGCCGCCGTGCATCCGGACGATTTCATCCGTAACAGCCAGTCCGATACCGCTACCACGCTGCTTAGAGCTGCCTTTATAGAACTTCTCTTTGACAAACGGCAGTTCCTCTTCTTTGATGCCAACGCCCCAGTCGCGCACCTCTATAATGACGGTGTAGCTGTCACGCGACAGCATAATCTGAATGCGTCCGCCGCTCTTGCCGTATTTTGCCGCATTGTCAATGATATTCAAAAACACCTGCTTCATGCGGTGACGATCGCCGTTGACCGGACACATCTGATCCGGAATATCGTATTCTAGCTGGATATTCTCCTTTTCCAGCATGTTTTCGTACATATAAACCGCCTCATACAGCTCTGCACCAACATCAAACAGCTCCATATTCAGCTTCATACGACCGGATTCCAATCGAGTAAAATCAAGCAGTTCTTCGACCATCTGGGTCAAACGACGGCTCTCCTTCTGAATAATGCCGAGGCCCATGATGACTTCCTCCGGATCTGTCGCGCCGCCTGCAATCAGCGTATCGCTCCAGCCACCGATGGCAGTCAGCGGCGTGCGCAGCTCATGCGAAACCGAGGAGATAAAGTCATTTTTCATGCGCTCCGCGCGGCTGATTTCCTCTGACATATGGTTAATGGTGTCGCACAAATCGCCAATTTCATCGTCATAGACCTTGTGTAGACGCATGCCATAGCGACCTGCCGCGATTTCCTTGGCAATGATATTGATCTTCATCACCGGCTCAACAATGGACTTGATAAAATAGCGATTGGACAGTTCAACTGCCAGCGCAAAAAAAGCGCCGAGCATCAGACAAGCCAACACAATGAAGATAATCTGTCGCTGCACCAATGCCATAGAAGAAATATAGCGCACACAGCCAATCAAATTGCCATTGGTATCATACAGCGGTGCAGATGCGGAAATCACGCGTTCCCCGGACACGCTATCCTTGCCCATCCAGACAATCGTTGCATTTTCCTCCAAGCACTGAGCGGTATCCTTGGTACCCGGTTCCGATCCAATTGTCGTGAAGGAAGATGACGACGACAAAATGCTTCCGGAGCTGGAAACAATCTGAATTTCCAGCTTGTCTTTATCCTCCACATTGGCAACAAAAGATTCGCTCGCGGAGAGAAACTGGTCATAACTGGAATTGAGGAATCGATTGATGAAGCTCGCAGACTGCGTGACGCGCGTATACAAATTCTGCCGAATGTTATTGTAATAATAGCTGGCAGAAATCGTCGTCACAAAAATCGTCACAATCGCAAGTGCTGCCATGATGATGGTCATGGAGTTCATCGTCCATCGTCCCTTCAGACCGCCGTGTGCATGCTGCACGCGTATCTCGCGCGGGCCGTTGTCGCCATCCTTTTTTGCTTTAAATTCCTGTGAAATATCAGGGAGTTCTCTGGTATCCGCAGTTACTTTTTTATCCATAGAACCTTAATCCTTCCACATATAGCCGAAGCCACGCACGGTCGTGATATGCTGCGGGGATGCCGGATCATCTTCCACCTTGATACGCAGACGGCGAATATTAACGTCTACGATTTTCAGCTCGCCGGAATAGTGTTTGCCCCAGACCGCACTGAGCAGTTCTTCTCGATCCATCGCTCTGCCTCGATTTTCTAAGAATGTCTTCATCAGAGAAAATTCCACCTGCGTCAGATCTACGCGCTTGCCGTTTTTCTTCAGCTCACGGGCACGCATATCCAGACAAAACGCACCGCTCTGAATGGTCTCTGTAGTAAACGAATGCAGCCCCAATCGACGCACCAACGCATCAACACGGGCGGTCAGCTCTAAAACAGAAAATGGCTTGGTCACATAGTCATCTGCACCGGTCATAAGACCCGTCACTTTATCAGATTCCTGTGTGCGGGCTGTCAGCATAATAATGCCACCCTCATAGCCCTCGCCGCGCAGGGTGCGGCACACTTCATAGCCATCAATGCCTGGCAGCATGACATCTAAAATACAAACAGCGACATCAGTGTTTTCCTGATATTTTTCCAGCGCCTCCTCGCCGCTGCCCGCCTGTACTACCTCATAGCCAGCTCGCTTGAGATTGATTACCACAAATGCTCGGATGTTTTCTTCATCCTCCAACACCAAAACTTTTCGTGTCATCATTGTTGTTCTATACTCCTTTTTCTCACCAATCCACATTATTGTGACTATTCATTCACAACAACGCAAAATGCATCTTCAATCTGTTTCTGGGATAGGGCAAGACTGCTGTCCGTATTTCCCAGCTTTGCCGCACAGCTAATATCGGATGTTGAGCCGAGATCAATCAGTCCCTGTTGTTCAGCCTTCTGCTCATGTCCATCACCAGTAAAGACATACAACGTCAACAGCGGTGTATTTTCCCCCTTTGGTGTAAATACCGTCTGATTGACATCGGTTCCGCTGTTGGCACTGATGGTAATATTTCTGCGCCATTTTTCTGGGAATTTAAGCATCCATCCCTCTGTCGGACTCTTATACGTTGTCAAAACCAAATTGGCTTTGCCCGTGCTGTTGAACTGATACCAATCCATCAAGCTGTTGATGTCCGAGCTGCTCGTCTCATCGAGTTCACTGTCCGTCACGCGCACGGCACTGGATGCGTCCGGCGATGTCTGTGGCACTTCAATGGCGGCATCACCATCGATGTCCTCACAAAAGTACAGCGTTGTCGCGCGGTAGGTTGATATACTGGAATTCTGAGACAGATTGCGCAACATCGTGTTGTTTTTGTCCAGCACGTAAATATCTGTCTGCATCCCATTGTCGTTTTCAATCTTGTTATCCACAAAGATCGCCTGTGTGCCGTCCGGATTGAGCTGACCTGCCTGTAAATTGGCAACTGTCTGGACATCCTGCGAAGCATATGCCTGCGACAGCAAGCTCATCTGATGATCGGCATAAGAATATACCTGCGCCGTCTTTTGTCCAGCTCCCTCATAGGACAGTGTAAACAGCTCTTCTGTGCCATCTTGATCGAGATCGGCAATGGTGTAATCCGTGCACGTCGTGTCGAGCAGTTCCTTGAGTTTTCCATCCTGAATGCTGTATACGGTCAAGCCCTTGCCAACACCGCCAGACAGCGTCCATGTCAGTGTAAACAGTCTCTGCTTGCCGTTGTCTACACGGATAAAATCCATTGCACCGATCGCCGTACCGGGACCTTCCATGCTTCCCAGTTCCTGATATTCGTCATTATTCTTGGTAAAGGCATAGACATAAATCTTTCCGCCGGATTCATCACGCAAAAAAGCAATCGCTTCCTTGCTGTCATCGCCGTCAATGTCCGCAAACGTCACAGCATTGCGGTAAGAACCACTCTGCGGAGCTGCATAGGTCATTTTTGTGCCCATGATCTGTTCCAATTGATTTTGCAGCAGCGTATACTCCTGTGACGGTTTCGGGGTCTGAAGCAGATCATCTCCGCCGGAAATAATCTGGCAACCACTGAGCAACACCGCACACAGCAGCAATGCCACATAGTTTTTGAGTCTTTTCATCATTCTGTTTCCTTTATCGTCTGCGCACAATTCTGTGCCCATCGTTTTGTCTTCGCAAGTATTTTTATTGTAGCATATTTTCCGGTATTTGAACACTCCTACCAAACAATTTTCCCGTTTTTGCTTGACAATTCAGAACCATCTATGCTAGGATAATATTGTTATATGTATGCGGATATGGCGGAATTGGCAGACGCACTAGATTTAGGTTCTAGCGGGTTTCCCGTGCAGGTTCAAGTCCTGTTATCCGCACCAAATCAAAACCACCGGTTGAACCGGTGGTTTGACCAGGCCCTATAAGGGCCCTAT
>CAVFAY010000042.1:0-14884 GCA_963620595.1 Anaerotignum sp.
ATCTTGCCACGATAATAAATAATAAATTCTCCCATCATAGCTCGATAAGTGATTTCTTCTAACTCAGATAGCTGCCCTAAAATAAACGCTAAGTATTCTTTGCTTGATGCCATTATTCCCACCTCAAATCCTGATTTGTTCCATTTATTTCATGCCCATCTTCTTGCCCTTCGGACAGGAAGTATCGCTCGCCTTCAGCTCGGTCAATTTCGATTTGTCTCACGCATAAATTGACTTGCCAAACTCATAGGCTTCCGTCAAATGGTTGGTTTTATCAATCTGCGGCTTTCCATTGGTATCCCCGCAGCCGCCTGCCAAAAGCATCCCCTTATCATAAAAGCCAATGTAGTTCACAATGGCAAATTGATAGTAGGATACGGCCTGCTCAAAAGTCCAGAAAAAGTTATCTGCGGCAGTCATCAGCAACGCAGCATCTTTGACCGGGTATTTCTCATACCGGCTCAGCGGTGGATTTGGATCTTCCTCCGCAATGCAGTAGAATCGCTCCACAAATGCTTTCAGCTTGGAAGAAATCGTCCAAAACAACAGCGGCGAGGCAAATACAATGCAGTCAGCTTCTTTGATTTTAGGGACAAGCTCATTGAAACCATCTTTTTGAATACAAGGCTTACCATACCGACAGGCGTTGCAGCCAAGGCAGCCGTTCACTTGAATTTTGTTCAGGGAAGCGATCTCCACTTCGTGTCCAGCCTCCATAGCCCCCTGTGCAAAGGCATCCACCAATTGCCGGGTATTTCCCTTCGGGCGTCCACCACCCTGGATAATCAGTATCTTCTTCATAAAAAATTTCTCCTTTAGCGTTCAGCCCTGACTCTTTCATTTTGGACACTACCCAAATTCTAACCATTCTCATTGTCATTGTCATTGTCAATCACTCTGATTAGAATCATGAGGGGAAGAAGCATCATCAAGAGCAGCAGGTGTCCCGAATTTTATATATTTTTCGTGACATTCTGCGTGCTATTGCCGCGTCCCTGAAAGCCGGAACAGGGTTTCCCCAATATCCCCGTCGATACCAATCGACTGTTGGGCGATTTCCCGCGGCGCGTAGGCTTCTCCCTGATTGATGCAGGCATAGACAGACTTCGGGTTCTGCGCTGTCATGCGCCAGAACGGATACTTGATGATGCCGGGGGTGTTGTAGCCGACACCCAATTCCAGAAAGAGAATCCTGCATCCGGCGCGGGTGCGGAGAAAATTTTCATACCGCTCGGCAGCCCGATGCCAGCCCTCGTCCTGTACAAAGGTATCGTCACAGCGCAGGTTCATCGTCATCGGCTTCCCGCAGTGCGGGCAGACCGGCAAAAGCTCCGTCGGGATTTTCCGGTTGTCCTGTCGATTGACCATTTCACGGATGAGAGCTTCGTTGTCGTAGGTCTCCTGACAGCATGGCTCACTGCACTGAAACAGACCATAATCGCCCTGCGTATAAAACAGTCGTTTTTTGTCAAATCCGGCTTTTTGAAAACAATGATCGACATTGGTTGTGATGACAAAATAATCTTTTTCCGCCACCAGCTCAAACAAATCGGTATATACTGTTTTCGGCGCGTCCATATAGCGGTTGACAAACACATACCGGCTCCAATATGCCCAGTATTCTTCGAGAGTCGGAAACGGATAAAATCCGCCGGAGTACATGTCATGAAAATCATACGTTGCGGCGAAATCCGAAAAATATTTTTCAAACCGTTCGCCGGTATACACAAATCCGGCGGAGGCGGAAAGTCCAGCGCCCGCGCCGATAACTACGGTGTCTGCTTGGTCAAACGCGGTTTGCAGGCGTTTGATTTGTTTCGAGCAGTCGGGCGTAGATTTGTTTGTCCATATCCTTGAAAACATTGAAAATCACCTTCTTTACACTGGTTTGGGCAGGCATAAACTGTTTGACGGTATCTATGGCGATTTGTGCCGCCTGTTCATTGGGAAAATGAAATTCGCCCGTGGAAATGCAGCAGAAAGCCACGCTTTCCAATCCATTTTGTGCCGCCAGCTCCAAACAGGAGCGGTAACAGGAGGCGAGCAGCTCGCGGTCTCGGTCTGTCACACGACCGCGGATGATTGGGCCGACCGTATGCAGGACATACCGGCAGGGGAGATTAAACGCCGGTGTGATTTTGGCCTGTCCGGTAGGCTCCGGATACCCTTGCTGTTCCATCAGCTGTGCACAAGCCTGCCGCAGCTGCACCCCCGCAAAGGTGTGAATCGCGTTGTCAATACAGCGGTGATTGGGAATATAGCAGCCAGTCAAGCCGCTGTTTGCCGCATTGACAATGGCATCGCATTGCAGTTTGGTAATATCTCCCTGCCAGAGATACAGTCCCGGCGTCACGGGTGTCAGATCAGAAACATGTGTGACGGGCTGTTTTTCAAGCTCTGCCTGCAGATAAGTATCTTGTATTTTGATAAATTTTTTGCCGGTATCCTGCGGCGCGCGAATGTTCATCAGTCCGCGCAAAAGCTGCTTTTGCAGCGCAGATTCTTTCGGAATGTCTATGGATTGGTATTCTGTATTTTCGTTTAATAACGACTCAATGAGAAACAGCCGCCGCTGTGCTTGGTTCATGTGCGATCCAAAAAAATTCAAAAGGGCCATGATGCTTCCCTCCAAACGAAATTCAGAGAGTCTGTCGCTCTCTGTCCTTTCCATTTTACTCAAAATTTTCGGCAGGACAAGTACGCACAAAAAAGTAACCGCTTGAAAAAATACGAATAGCGCATTATAATTCGAGTGTAACAGGCAAAAGGAAACCATGGGAGGTGCTGGTATGCTCAAAAAAAGAAGAACTGCCCGTTTGTCCGGTTGCAATCACTGTGTCTCTGATTGGAAGCAAATGGAAGCTGCTGATTATACGAAATTTGATGGTGCGTCCATGGCGGTTTAATGAACTCAAACGGGATTTAAACGGCATCAGCCAGAAGGTGCTGACGGACAGTTTGCGTTCCATGGAGGCGGACGGCATCATTACCCGCACGGTCTATCCGGAAGTGCCGCCGAGAGTGGAATATGCCTTGTCTGAGCTGGGAGAATCCATGCGGCCGATTATGGACTCCATGGCAGCGTGGGGAACGGCATATAAGGAACAAAAGTCGGGGCATATCGACGAGTGACAGGGGCAAGCGCATCAGTGCCTGATTGAGCAGTACGAAAAAGCCTGACGAAATAAACCGGATACATACAAAACCGCCCAATCATCTTCAAGATGATTGGGCGGTTGCTGCTATCATAACAACTATATAGAGAAAAATTGAATCAATTCCTATTGTTTCGGGCATAGGGGGTCAGTCTGCCTTTGTTTCCGGCTTTAACGGGCCGTAAAAATAGCTGGCTGTTGCACCGCCATCTGCAAGAAATGTAGAACCGCTGATAAAGGCGCCCTTATCGCTCATCAGCAGCTCTGCGACATTTGCCACCTCATCTGCTGTGCCGGGGCGGCCTGCCGGGCACTTGGCAAACATGTTCTTGTAAAAATTGCCGCGCGGGCCGTTGAACTCGTCCAGCGCCAGCGGCGTGACAATGATGCCCGGTGCAATCGCGTTGAGACGCGCGCCGCGCTCGCCCCATGCGACCGCCTGCGCCATGACGCGCTTTTCGTTGCAGCGCTTCGCCAGCTGATAGGCGTGCAGCGTGTCATGTACATTTTCCGGCTGTAAGAAATCCAGCTGAAGCAGCTGTTCTGTCGGTGTCGTTGCGAGCTGGGCATCCTGCTCGGCGGTCAGGGCAGGCATCCGCCAACCGGATTGGCTGGAAATGGTGACGCCCACGCCGCCCTTGGCAATGACTTTGCCGACTTCCTCCAGCAGTACTGCCGTGCCGTACAGATCCACCTGCAAAATGGCCTCAATCGGTGCCTGACTCGGAGAGACGCCTGCGGCGTTGACGAGCATTTTGATCTCGCCGTATTTCTGTCCCCCGGCGATGAGCGCTTGAATAGATGCGCGGCTGGATAAATCCATTTCCATCGGCACGACGTCAAAACCGGCCTCGTTCATGGTTTTGGCAATCGCCTGCGCGTTTTCGAGCTTCTTGTCTCCGACGATAATTTTCATACCGGTGCCCATGCGGCGGGCAATCGCCATGCCGATTTGTCCAGCACCGGCCCAAAGCATAACTTGTTTCATGATAAGATTCCTCACTTCAGAGACGATACCCAGTGCTGCAGGGCGGCACCTGCATCGGCAACACTGCTGCCGTGAATTGCAAGACCCTTGGTGACAGCTGCGCCCGGTGCGGCTTTTTGAATGTCCTGTACTGTATGGGAAAGGCCGCTGCCCTCATGGGTGCAGAAGGGGTGAATGGTCTTGCCGGTCCAGTCGTAGTGCTCCAAAAAGGTGTAAACGGCCATCGGCATGGTGCCCCAGTAATTGGGATAGCCCAAATAGATTTCGTCATAGGCGTCCAGATCCTCCGGCAGATTCAGAACCTCCGGACGCACGTTGTTTTGCAAATCGACTTTGGCCTCGGCAATGCAGGTCTCATAGGTATCGGAGTACGGCTGTGCCTGCTCAATATGATACAATTCGCCGCCGGTCAAATCTGCCAGCATTTCAGCTGCCTGTTCCGTGTTGCCAACGGTGATATGGCGGTACGTACCGCCGAAGTAGTTCTCTCCCGCACGGGAGTAAAATGCAATCAAAGTTGCCATATGCATGATCCTTTCCATGAGAGATTCTTGATGTCTCTATTGTAGTCGGGACGGGCGCGGCAATCAATTTTGTTTTCGCGGTTTTTGTATTAGGAAAACTGATACGAAGAGAACGACGTCTGCATGGTCTTTATTTCCTGAATAAACCGTTCGGCGGCCTTGGACAGAAACGCCGCTCGTTTCCAAATCAAGGCATAATGGATTTCTAGCGGCGGATGCAGCGGACGGAAACAGACATCCTGTTCCAAAACGGACGGGAGCAAGTCCTCCGTTGTCAGATAAAGCCCCAATCCGCTTTGGATAAATTTTGTCGGAGAGCCGTTGACCACGTTGTATGTGGCGGCGATGTGGAAGGCCTCAATATCCGCCTCCGCCCAATGAGAAATCAGCTGTTGCAGACCGGCTCTGCGATGAAAAATCAGGGGGACTTGCAAAAGATCGTCTCGTTCCACGGATTCTTTTTCGGCAAGGGCGCAGTCGCACGGCATGAACAGTCCCCAGCGGGAGAATTCCGGCAACGAGAGGTATTCATATTGTGAAATATCAATAGGCTGCAAAAATACAGCCAAATCAAGACTTCCGTGCTCCAGACGCTCTAACACGTCGATGGCATCGCCGCTGTAAAATTGAAACCGTACAGCGGGATATTGCGCGCGAAGACGGGATGCCGCCTGTAATACCGTCATCGTCGGGTTGCCGCCGATGGCAATTTCTCCGCTGATCTGTGGATTGTTCGCGCGCAAATCGCATTCTGTTTTTTCCACCAGAGACAGAATTTCCTCTGCGCGTTTTCTCAGGACAACGCCATCCTCCGTCAATGTGATTTTCCGTTTGCCGCGAATGAGCAGCTGTTTTCCCAATTCCTGTTCCAGATCCATGAGCTGTTTGGAAAGATACGGCTGGGAGATATGCAGGCGCTGCGCGGCTCTTGTGATGTTTTCTTCCTTTGTGACAGCGAGAAAGTATCGCAGTGTCCGTAATTCCATCGGGTTCACCTCGATGGTAGTGTAAGCTCCCATATCATTCCTGTCAAGCATGATAAACTATTCTATATAAGTATTTGTTATTTCAAACGAGAAAGACTATACTTTTTACGGAGGTTTAAAAAACATGAAGGAAAATGCAAAGCAATTGGACATGCTGCACGGCTCCATCTGGAATAAGCTGCCGTTGTTTGCCCTGCCGGTGGCGGCGACAGCGATTTTAGAGCAGCTGTTTAACGCGTCGGATCTTGCGGTCGTCGGAAACTTTACCGGAGCCGGAAAGACCATCGCGGTTGCGGCAGTCGGTGCAAACAGCTCGATTATTTCACTGATTGTCAATTTGTTTGTCGGCATTGCGCTGGGCGCGAATGTTGTCATCGCCAATGCCATCGGAAGAGAAGATAAAGAAGTGATTACCAAGGCGGTGCCCACGTCGATTCTCGTCGCGGTATTGGCAGGCATCATGTCGCCATCGCGGGGGAACTGATTGCCAATCCCTTGTTGGCATCCCTACAGGTACCGGAGGATGTTTTTCCGGCAGCTCTGCTGTATCTGAGAATCTATCTGCTCGGCATGCCGGTCATCCTGCTCTACAACTTTGAAGCAGCTATTTTCCGAAGTACCGGAGACACAAAAACGCCGCTTGTCATCCTGACCATATCAGGCATCCTGAATGTCCTGCTCAATCTGTTCTTTGTCGCCGTCTTACATATGACCGTAAACGGCGTTGCCATTGCAACGGTTGTCTCTAATTGCATCAGTTCTGTCCTGCTGTTTTATCGTCTGGTCAAAACCAACGGATGGATTCATGTGGAATGGAAAGACCTGCATATGGACAGGGAAATATTGGTGCAGATTATGCGAATCGGTCTGCCGGCAGGCATCCAGAGTGCCGTATTTGCCGTGGCCAATATCGTGATTCAGTCCGCGATCAATAGTCTGGGAACCGTCGTTATGGCGGCATCGTCGGCAGCTTACAATATTGAGATTTTTGCATATGATGTACTCAATGCATTCAGTCAGGCGTGTACGACGTTTGTGGGACAGAATTATGGCGCAGGACAGCTCAGGCGATGCAGAAAAGTGTTGATTTTATGTATTGTCGAGGATGCGATAGCAACTGCCAGTGCCATTGTGCTCATTTTGCTGATCGGAAAGGCCTTGCTTTCTCTGTTCAACAACGATCCGCAGGTGGTTTCCGTAGGATACACAAGACTCATAATGGTATTTTCGGCGTATACCTTCAGTATGCTGTACGAAAATATGTCCGGTTACATGAGAGGATTTGACTTTTCTCTGATACCGGCTGTCGTGACAACGCTGGGCATCTGCGGCGTGAGAATTTTTTGGATTGTGGCGGTTTTCCCTTCGCACGCAACGTTTGTCGGCATCCTGACCGCCTATCCGGTCAGCCTTTCGGTGACGGCGCTGCTGATTTTTATTGTGTTAGCCATCTATCATCCGGCAAAGCGATTGCAGACGGAGGAAGGAGAGAAAAAATGATGGAAAAAAGAGATCTCGTATTACATAACGGCGTGACGATGCCGCCAATCGGTTACGGCGTGTTCCGTATGACAAATCTGGAAGAATGTGAGAATGCCGTGGTACAGGCGATTAAAACGGGATACCGTTTGATTGATACGGCGGCAGCTTACGAAAATGAAACAGCTGTCGGAAGGGCAATCAACCGTGTGATCGCAGAGGGCATTGTCCGCAGAGAGGAACTGTTTGTCACGACAAAACTGTGGGTGACGGACACCTGTTATGAGAGAGCCAAAGAAGGCTTTCGCCGGTCTCTGGATCGTCTGGGATTAGACTATGTAGATTTGTACCTGATTCACCAGCCATACAACGATTATTACGGCGCATGGCGCGCGTTGGAGGAGCTGTATGAAGAGGGATGCGTAAAATCCATCGGCGTGGATAATTTCACGCAGGACAGAATGGCTGATTTTCTGTTCTTTAACCGGATCAAACCGGCGGTGAACATGATTGAGTGCAATGCGTATTTTCAGCGGGAAAAGGAACGGATCTATCTGGAACAGCAGAACATTCTGATGCAGGCATGGTCTCCGCTTGCTGCCGGAAAGGAAGATCTGTTTACGAATCAAACCATATGCAGCATCGCAGAAAATCATCAGAAATCCGTGGCGCAGATTGTTTTGAGATGGCTGGTACAGAGAAACATTGTACCTGTTGTCAAGTCTGTGCATCCTGCGAGAATGAAGGAAAATCTGGATATTTTTGATTTTATCCTGTCCGAAGAGGAGATGAAGCAGATGGCATCTCTGGACACCGGGCACACCTACGCAACCGCGCGAAATACCGGAAAAGCGGTGACAGAATTTCTGGAACAAGCAAACCGGTATACGGTATAAAAAGGCTGGAAGAAACAAAAAAATACCTATAAATCGCAACAGCGTGCCTGCCCGACGAAAATCGGGTACGCACGCTGTTGTTTTGCATTTTCATAGAAATTTTCTTTATTGGGGAAACTGTGCTCTAAGCAGCTGGGCGAACTCCTCGACATAATAGCCGGAGTTGTCTTTTTTCCAGAATGCGCAGTATCGCCGCGCAATCGGTTCGCCGCCGCGCACCATCGGCACACGCACAATCGAGGTTCCCATCATAGGCGAAGCGGAAGACCCTTCCACCGGCAAAAAGCCCTTGCGGCCGATGACCATCAGCCGCGCTTCCTCGATGTTTTCCGCATACAGAAATTCGCCTTGCAGGCCGATGACCGTCTGATAATATTCCCGCTCGGTTTGCCGCTGCGCCGCAGACGTGACCAGAATGCACGGGGTGTTTTTGAGCTCCGGCGGCGTGATTTGCGGCAGCTGTGCCAGCGGGCTGTGAGCAGAGACCTCAATGCAGCTTTCGCAGGTTGTCAGAAGCAGATTGACGTATTCATCCGAAAATGCCCGTCGCTGGTCGTTGAGAATCACATCGACCTGTTCCGCGCGGAGCATCGCATACAGCTCTTCATGGTTGCCATAGGCAATGGAAACCGAAACATCCGGATGCTTTTGCGAGAAGAGTTCGAGTGCACGGTGAAATTCGCTGCCGGTATAACAGCGAAGATACCCGATTTTGAGACTGGCCTGCTCGCCCTTGGCGATTTTCGCGGCCTCGCTGCACATCCGTTCATAGTCCGCGGTCAAAATCAAGCTTTTTTGATAAAAGTATTCTCCGGCCGGTGTCAGTGTGAACGTGCGGTTTTTGCGCTCCAACAGCGAAAAACCAAGCTCCCGCTCCAACGCCTGCACCTGTTGAGAAATCGCAGACTGCGAGATGAAGTTTTCCTCTGCCGCCGCCGAAAAGCTGTTGCACCGGACAACCGACTGAAAGTATTTGAGTTGTTTGAACATATCGCGTTTCTTCCTCTGCTGTCGTTTGAGGACATCATACCGCCGAACGGGAGGGATGTCAATCCCTTACCACGTCAGCGAAAATTCCACGAGTTCCGGCGTCTCCGGCTTGCCGATCAGCGGCTCTACGTTTCTCGCGGACGGCGGCGCAACCGCCAGCTATTTCTACGGCCCGTTAAAGCCGGAAACGTGATAAGAAATGCAAAAAGCGGAGCAAGACACAAGGGTTTTGCTCCGCTTTTCCCTATATTACCGGTTCTTTTCGTGCGTGATACTGACGCTTTCTCTGCTGTAAAGCCTGTCGTTCAGAATCAGCCGTGCGGCAAAATTCACCAACGCCGGGATTGGTGTCGTATAGCCCTTTGCCGCTTCGCCCTTGACGGTGAGGACAAAATCATCCGCTTCGCCCTCACCGAGATAACCGGGGCGAAGAACGGTGTAGTTTAAGCTGCTGGCTTCCACCACGTCTGCCGCCTTGCGGTTGGGAATCTGTGCAGGCTCATTGTCGAGATTATCATCACCGTCTATTTCATCGGGAATTTCATTGTAGATACCTACCGCAGCCATGAAAATCAAGCGATTTACGCCGCCTTCCGTCATGGCTGTGACGATGTTCTCCGCGATTTTGGGCAGCGCATCTCCGGAAATGGCACAGTACACCACATCCTGCCCCGGCATCATGGCTTGCAGTTGTTCCAGATTTTCCGCATCGCCGTTGACCGCCACAACGCGGTCGGTGTCGGCGTATATATCCTTTGCGTGTCGGGAGAACACGGTGAGATGGCAGTCCGTGTCTGTGAGCAATTTCTCAGTAAGCGCACTTCCCGCTGTGCCCGTTGCACCTAACAATAGTACGTGTTTCATTCTGCTGTCTCCCTTACCACGTCAGCGAAAATTCCACCAATTCCGGCGTCTCCGGCTTGCCGATCAGCGGTTCTTTTTTGTCGAGGGCGGAGAGCTGTGCCATTTCTTTTTCGGTCAGTGCGAAATCAAACAGGGCAAAGTTTTCGCGGATGTGTTCCGGCTGAGTGCTCCTCGGAATTACGGCGATGCCGTTTTGCGTCAGGAAACGGAGCAAAATCTGGGCCGGTGTTTTGTTGTATTTTGCGGCGAGAGAGAGGACGATAGGTTCCTGATACATTTCGTTGCGGTTTCCCTGACCGAGCGGCGCATAGGCCATGGGCGCGACGTGCTTTTTGTCCATCCAGCTGCGTTCGGTGCTGCGCTGGCAGTACAGATTGGTTTCAATCTGGTTGACTGCCGGAACGATGCTGTTGTAAGCAATCAGGTCGAGCAGCTGATCCGGTTCAAAGTTGGAGACACCGATTGCCCGAATTTTTCCCGCTGCGTACAGCTTTTCCAAGCTGCGCCATGCGGCATAGTAGTTGGCAAACGGCCAGTGCAGCAGCAACAGGTCAATATACTCGGTTTGCAGATTCTTTAGTGATTGCAGCACGGTCTGTTCCGCGTGCTCATACGATTTGAAGTTTACTTTTGTGACGAGAAACAGGTTTTCTCGCGCGATGCCGCTGGCTTTTATGCCTTCACCGACTTCTTTTTCGTTTCCGTAGGCCTCCGCGGTGTCAATCATGCGATAGCCGGTTTCGATGGCGCAGGTGACAGCGCGGGTGCAGGTTTCTCCGCCGAGCATAAACGTGCCGAAGCCGACAAGCGGCATTTGCACGCCGTTATTTAGTGGGATATAGTTCATGGTTTGTTCCTCCGTTCTTGTGTGGTATAATCAGTGTAACAAGTTCGTGTAACTCGAAGTCAAGAAATTTTTATGAGGGAGGAAAAATCATGCCGTATACCATCAGACAGATGGCGCAATTGTTTGGCGTCACCGAGCACACACTGCGATTTTATACCGATCAAGGATTATTGCCCTGTGCGCGCGACGGCAGGAACCGGCGCGTGTTTGACGAAGAATCCGTCAATTGGATGCAGGGCATCCAGTGCCTGAAAGGCTGCGGCGCGTCGATTGAGGATATTCGGGAATACTGCCGCCTGTGCCTGCTGGAAGAATCGGAAGAAAATTTAAAGGCGCGGTACGCCATCATTCTCAAACAACGGGAGGCGGCGTATCGAAGGGCAGAAGAAGCCAAAGCGACCGCAAAATATATGGATGAAAAGGTCGCACATTATCAGGCGATTCTCGCCGGATTGGCACCGGATGACACCAACCCGAAAACGTGGACGAGTGAGAACCGACCGAAGCACGAAAAGGAATGAAAATACCATAGAATTTGGAGGGAGTTCAACCATGATTTTTTGTTTTTCTGGAACCGGCAACAGCCGGTACATCGCAAAGCAGGTGGCGGAGGCGTTGCAGGACACCGTGACAGACTGCAATGCCAAAATCAAAGCGGGGGACACTTCGCCGGTACAGACAGGGCGCGATGTGATCCTCGTCACACCGACCTATGCGTGGCGCATCCCGCGGGTTGTCTCGGACTGGCTGTCTCAGACACAGTTGATCGGGGCGCAGCGCATCTGGTTCGTGATGGACTGCGGCGGAGAGATCGGCAATGCCGCCAAATACAACCGGCAGCTCGCAGAGCAAAAACAGCTGCGCTACATGGGAACCGCACAGATTGTCATGCCGGAGAATTACATTGCCATGTTTGACGCGCCGCAGGTGGACAAAGCGAGAAAAATCGTGGAAAACGCAAAGCCTGCGATTGCGGACGTGATTGCGCGTCTGCAAAACGGACAGGCCTTTGCCGAACCGAAAAACCGGTTCCGTGACCGCCTGATGAGCGGACCTGTCAATCCGATTTTCTATCGCTTTTTTGTCAAAGCCACCGCCTTTCAGGCGAATGACGCCTGTATAGGCTGCGGGAAGTGCGTCAAAAAATGTCCGATGAACAACATTCAGCTCAGACAAGACAAGCCGGTATGGGGCGACCGCTGCACGCACTGCATGGCATGTATTTGTTACTGTCCGGTGCAGGCCATTGAGTACGGCACAAAGAGTGTCGGAAAACCGCGCTATCATTTTGAGCAGCTGGAACAGAATACGTGAATCTCTGACGTTATGATTCTGGCGATTCTCAACGTGATCCGCGCCCTGCGCGTGCACAAGCTGTAAGACTGGAGGGGGTTCCTTTGCGCGAAATACAACATGCAGATATGCTGATTGGTCAGAATGAAAACAGCGTATCGGTGTTAACTGAATTTTTCAAGGCACTCGGGAATCCCACCCGTATTCGTATCCTGTGCTTTTTGATGGTATGCCGCGATAATATCCTGTAAATTGATCTCTTTCATGCGGTTTTCGGCTGCGGCCTGCACTTCCTGATAGGAGTCGTGTAAAGCAAGCTGGATATTCATTCCCACACCGCAGTCCGGGTTGGTGTGCGTGTCCAGATGCAAAAGCGGCTTGTCGCCCTCCACGGCCTTATAAATATCCAACAGCGTGATTTGCTCCGCCGATCTTGCCAGAGCTGGTTTGGCATGTCCGGTTACACTGGACATCAGACCGGCTTTTTTTAATTTCATCATAATCTGCCGAACATAGCCGGGGTTTGTCTGCACGCTGGCGGCGATGGATGTACTGCTTAGCGCACAACCGTCCTCGTTCAGGGCAATCAGCGCCAGCACATGGACGGCATCACTTAATTTGGTAGAATATTTCATACGACATTCCTTTCTGCTGTTGTTAATTTATTGATAACAACCAATTGACGATACAACGCTGCGGTGCTATACTACTTAGTAGATGTTATTGTTATAATAACAGCATATAAAATAAAAGTCAACGAAAGGAAGTCTCATCAGCGTGTTTTCCACCCATTCATCCTATTTGCAGCAGCTTCACCTGCTGCGGCAGCACATACAATCTGCCGAGGCGATTGTCATTGGTGCAGCTTCCGGCATGTCCGCGGCAGCCGGTTTCTGGCATTATTACGAACGCGACGCCGATTTCGTAGAAAATCTCGGTGCGTTTGAAACAAAGTACGGCTATCACAATTCGTTTGATGGCTTTTATTATCGCTATCGAACCAGCGAGCAGCGCTGGGCGTATCTCGCCAAAAATCTGTGCATGATTCTGGATGCCCCGACCGGCCAGCCCTATCGTGACCTGCGCGACATTCTAGACGGAAAGAATTACTACATCCTGACGACCAACCAGGATACGCAGTTTACCCGCGTTTTCCCAGAGGACAAGATCAGTGCGATTCAAGGCGATTGGCGGTATTTCCAGTGCAGCCGCCGCTGCCATGATGCGCTTTACGATGCCGCGGAGACGCTGCATCGCCTGAAAGATGCCATCACACCGGATTTGACGGTTCCTTCCGGTATGATTCCGCGCTGCCCGAAATGCGGCGCAGAGCTTGAGCCGTGGGTGCGCGGCTGGACATTTCTGGAAGGCAAAAAGTACCACGAGGAATACGAAAAGCTCAACGCTTTTCTGCGCGCAAACAAAGACAAAAAAATGCTGTTTCTGGAACTCGGTGTCGGCCGCATGACCCCAATGTTTATTCAGGAGCCGTTCTGGAACATGACCTACTCGCTTCCGCAGGCGTTTTATATCACGGTCAATCCGAAGGATGCGCTGCTTCCCAAACAGCTGAAACAGAAAGGGTTGGCGATTCGAGAGGACATCGCCAAAGTGATGGCAGACCTCCGAAAGCAAATTTACGAGGAAACGCAATGAGCAAAAATCCAATTCAAACCATAGCCGATTTGATTCGGCAGGCCGATGCCGTACTGGTTGGAGCTGGTTCCGGCCTGTCCAGCGCAGCGGGCTATAACCACTATCACAACGACCAGAATTTCCAAACGCATTTTGGGGATTTTGAGGACGCATACGGCATCCAGAATCTTTTTCAGGGGTTTTATTATCTATACTCTAAGCCAGAGCAGCAGTGGGGATTTTACGCCCGCTACATTGATTTTATGGAAAAAGCTCCCGTAGGTCAACCCTATTGGGATTTGCGGGATGCGCTAAACGAAAAAGACTACTTTGTTCTGACAAGTAACTGCGATGTTCAGCTTCCAAAAGCATTTCCGGAAGAACGGCTATTTCAGTTTCAAGGCGACTTTCGATACTTCCAGTGCGGACAGCCGTGCCATGATAAGATATACGACAACCATGAAATGATTTCGGTCATGCTGGAGGTCATGAACGGACTGGAGGTTCCCGCTGAACACATTCCGCGTTGTCCGCGCTGTGGGCGGCAAATGGTTCCGTGGGTGCAGGACAACACATTCCTGCAAGGGAACGAATGGCAGACCGGCTATCGTCGGTACGAAGCATTCGTTCAGAAATATCACGATCAGAAACTGTTTTTGCTGGAATTGGGCGTGGGCGATATGACGCCCAGCGTGATAAAACTTCCCTTTTGGGATATGACCGCCAAATTTCAGGATACATTTCTGGTGACGGTCAATCAGGCAAAATCCAGTGTGCCGGAACACCTGCGCGGTAAGAGTCTGACCGTCTGTGATGATCTATCACATTTTATGAAAACATTAAGGAGTGAGCAAAATGAAGCGAACCGTAAAAATAACGATTTTGAAATCTGAAGTGGATACTGCGCTGGCGGAAAAATATGCCATCCCCGATTTTGCCCCCTGTCCGTTTCACAAGCCGGGACAGGTCTTTTTCAGCGACGGAGACCACAAGCCGGACGGTCTGTGCGAATACGCATGGCAGCCTATGAAAGAAATGGTAAACATGCTTTCGGAGGGCGAACTGCTCCAGCCCAAAGGCACATGGATGGTTGACGATGATAAAGGCATCTTTGCCTGTGTGGACGGGCTGCGGTCGGTCATTATGCTGATCGAAGCGGTTCCATCGTTTCCAAAGGAGTCCTGCAAACAAATGTCAATAGCTGAAACGAAAAAAGTCCCGCAAAAT
>CAVFAY010000043.1:0-12496 GCA_963620595.1 Anaerotignum sp.
ACCGTTCAGTTCACTTAATTCTTATTTTTGTCTAACAATTGGGGGTCACTTCAAAAATGCCATGTGTTCTTTTTCAAAAATAACATTATAGTTTGTAATCAATATGCTAAAACTAAAAAAAGCAGAAAGTAAACCTAAAATAGGATATTCTGAATTTGCAAATATTTGTAATCGCATACTTTTTTTATTTTTCTTCTTAAATATATCATTTGTCAATCCATTTATATATTCCCATGGATAAATTTTATCAGAATCAGTATTATCACGTCGTACTAAGTAATAATAAAATATCTTCAAATAACATCCAATTACTACTTGTTGTCTTAGATTTTCACCACTCTTTACCGATAATGGAATTAAAATTAACAATGCACAGAAAAAAGCCCCAATTTCACTACAACATAGTGCTGTATTATGTATAGTATCTAATTTGCTTAAATTAGTTAATTGAATACCCAATATGCCTACTCCAGCTGCCCACATTGTTAAGACAATCGTAATTGCACTGACTGCTTGTGTATTCATTAACTTTATCCGCTCTATCATTTCTCCTCGCAAACTTTGATACTCTTGCTCAGATATTATATATTTCATCCTATTGGCTCCTACAATTGATTAGAAATATATCCTTAATCTTTTGAAAAACAAAAGATTAAGGATTTTTAAATTTTACATCTCAATTGCTCCCGCTTGTCGGCAAATACGGAATGAGCTTCTTTGCCAGCTCCGAGGTGGTCATGGTCTGGAGCCAAACCCGACCCGGTCCGCGCAGCGTGGACAGGAACAAGCCCTCACCGCCAAACAAAATATTCTTAAATCCCTTTACCATTTCAGCTGAATACTGAACGGAAGTTTCAAATGCGGCAATGTTGCCGGTGTCCACGCGCAGCAGTTCACCCGGCGCCAGATCAATGGCTTGCACACTGCCGTCAATCTCACAGAATACTGCACCGTTGCCGGAATACTTTTGCAGGATAAATCCTTCGCCGCCAAACAAACCGCCCTTGACGCCGCGATTAAAATAGGTAGACAGCTGTACGCTGTGCTCTGCACACAAAAATGCGCCCTTTTGCGCGATAATCTCATAATCCGGACGAATATCAAACTTCAAAATCTGTCCCGGCATTGTTGCCGCAAAGGTCACTTCATCGACATCGCGGGTTGCAGTAAATGTCGCCATAAACAGAGATTCACCGGAAAACATTCTGCCGAATGCTTTTCCCAATCCGCCCTTCATATTGGAATCCATCTGCACGCCTTCAGTCATCCAGCTCATGCCGCCCGACTGCGTATAGACACTCTCGCCGCGTGACAAACGAATGGTCACTGCCGGCATCATATCGCCAAAAATCTTATACTGCATAGCTCCTCCTTATCTCCGGAGATGGTTCTCTCTATAGTATCAGTATAGCATATATTTAGTGCAAAGTATATTCCGTTCCGTTGACCGTCAGAGATTCTGCATTTTCCAAATCAATCGCGTCGGCAAGCTCAAAATAATGGGTATACGTTTTCATGATTTCCGGCTCCAAATCGCCGTGCAGCTCCTGCAGCTCCGGTTTCTTTGTGCTGCCGTCCGCAAAAGTTATCGTGACATCCGGTATGCCATGGACATATTCCTTCCAATCGTTGTCCCATTCATTCTGTGCTTCCAGATAGCCCGGCAGCGTGTACTGGAAGGTAATTGTGCTGGTATTCAGGCGAATCTCGTTGAGCGTGCCCTTCTTGCCGGTAGCACTGGTCAGTGGTGTATCCGTCTGTACGCTCTTGTCCTTCAATACCGTAACCGGAACCGTTGCATACACGCCATCGCCCTGCACCAAAATCTTCATTTTTTCCGATGCATTCATGTCTACACGGCATTCAAATAAAGCCTGTTTATTCTGCTCATCATATTTCAACACGCTGGCCGTGCAGTCGCCGGTGCTTGTGGTAATTGTCAAATTTTCCGCCGCTTCTTTACTATCCAGTGGGGTCATCGTAAAGAAAATTGTCGCAGACTCTTCTCCAGAGGTCACATCAATAATCTGGAAGGTATATCCGCTCTGCTGAATCGGTGTGTGATTTTGTTTGTCATATATCAGCTCTTGGCTGGTTGTCTGCTGTGTGTTCTCGGATGCAGAGCCGCTCGGCTGTCCCGATGCACAAGCAACGCAAAAACAAGCAGTTGCCGCCGCCAAGGCATAGGCAATACTCTTTTGAATAATATGTTTCATATTCGCGATCCTTTCATGAATTTTTTCCATCCATCATAATAAAACAGCATCTATTGAATGTCAAAGGTTTCCGAAAATCTTTACGAACCTTTATCATAGATAACAGATGCTGTTTGCTATTGTGCACCGAATTTGTGAATGTTTTTTACTCCACATCCAGTTGATGTTGTAATAGGAAGTCTTTTGTTCTTATTTGTTAGTTCAGGCATAAAAATCGCCGCGGCACAAACCGCGGCGATCGTATTTTCAGCATTGCTTACTCAGAGAGCAAGTTTGTCATGCTGTCCAAGCTAATGCCCAGAGTGGACAGATTGTGCAGCATGGCGGAGGTTGCCGGCTGGAGTACACCTGCAACACCGAGCAGAATCAAGCCGAGATTAAAGCCAATGATAAAGCGATAATTGCGGTTGATGCGCTGCATCAGCGCGTCACTAATCTTTTTCAGCGTTACCAGTGTATACAGATCATCGGCAGAAATCGTAATATCTGCGATTTCACGTGCAATGGCTGCGCCGTCACTAATGGCAATGCCTGCATCTGCTTCGGACAGTGCCGGAGAATCATTGACGCCGTCACCGACCATGATAACCTTACGGCCTGCTTCATGCTCTGCCTTGACAAATTCCGCCTTATTTTCCGGAAGAACTTCTGCATAATACTTGTCAATGCCCAGCTTAGCTGCAACAGCACTTGCTGTCTTACTATTGTCACCGGTCATCATGACAACATTCTGAATGCCCAGTGCATGGAGCTGGTCAATGACGTCTGCTGCCTCTTCGCGCAGCGGATCTTCCACACAGATAACCGCAGCCAGCTCGCCGGAAATTGCCAGATACAGCGGAGAATATTCCTCCGGAATGGTTTCAAACAGCGCCTTGTCCTCGTCGCGCAGTGTGCACTTCTCATCCTCAAATATGAAGTGATAGCTGCCGATGAGTACGCGCTGACCTTCTACCATGCTGGAAATGCCGTGTGCTACGACATATTCAATCTCGGAATGGCATTCCTCATGCTTCAAATCGCGCTTAGCAGCTTCCTGTACGACAGCCTTTGCCATCGAATGCGGGTAATGCTCTTCCAGACAAGCAGCCAGACGCAGCATTTCATTTTCATTGTTTCCGCTAAACGGGATAATCTTTGCAACCTTCGGAGATGCATGGGTCAGTGTACCAGTCTTATCCAGAACAATAGTATCTGCCTCGGAAACAGCCTCCAAGAAGCGGCCGCCCTTGACAGAGATATGATGGGTGCTACTCTCACGCATGGCAGACAATACCGAAATCGGCATCGCCAGCTTGAGCGCACAGGAGAAATCAACCATCAAAACAGACAGTGCACGGGTTGCATTGCCTGTCAGCAGATATACCAGCGCAGTACCACCCAAGCTGTACGGAACCAGCTTATCTGCCAGATGAGAAGCCTTGTCCTCAGACATGGACTTGAGCTTTTCAGACTCTTCGATCATCTTGACAATGCGGTCATAACGTCCGCTGCCGGAATTTTTATCGACACAAATCACACAAGTGCCTTCCTCGACAACCGTACCGGCGTAAACATAGGTACCTGCTTCCTTGCGTACCGGCAGAGATTCACCTGTAATCGATGCCTGATTGACAGTCATTTCACCGGAAACAACCTTGCCATCCAGCGGAATCATATTGCTGGTGCGAACGACAATCTCATCGCCAACCTGTACTTCATTGACCGGTGTCAGCACTTCCTGACCATCAACCAAGCACCATACCTTATCAACATTCAGCGACATGGTTCGTGCCAAATCATCCACAGATTTCTTGTGCGTCCATTCCTCCAGTGTCTCACCGATGCCGAGCAGGAACATGACAGACGAAGCGGTATCAAAGTCACCGCGCAGCATAGACACGGTAATTGCCGTGGCATCCAGTACGGCTACTTCCAGCTTGCGCTGTGCCAGAGACGAAATGCCGTGACGGATGTATTTTACCGACTTAACCAAAGCAATCGCCGCGCGCATCGGCACTGGAACAACCGTCTTGCACACAAGGCGGCGCAGAACCGATGCCGCAATCTTATCCTCATATTCACGGCTCAGTGCACGACCGGTATGATCCGGCACGACATCCAAAGCCTTTGCCTCAGCATAAGAGAACGCGCCGAGTGCTGCAATCACTTTGGAACGGGCACAGGTATACCGAATGACAATATCACAGGTGCGGTCAAAAACCTGAACGTCCTTGATACCGTCCTGATTTCTAAAATAATACTCTAACAAATCCGCCTGTTCCAGCGTCATGTGCTTCTGCTGCACACGCACACGGATTCTTCCGGCAGATTCATGCAGAATTTTACCCTTCATGTGAAAGGAAACCTCCTCTATGAACAGCAACAGTGCCTGCACTCAGGCAGGCACTGCACAAATTTTCCGTATGATATGCGGCAGCTTATGCCTCTTCAGCCGGAGCCTCGGCCTTCTCCTCAGCCTGTGCATCCTCAATGTACTCGTCAGCTGCTGCACGCTCCTCGTTGATGATCTTTGCATCGGTTACGATGTCATCGCAGTTTTCACGCACTTTGGTGACAGTCTTCATCACACAGCTCTGTGCACGCATAGCGGCAGCGGTAGACTGAGTGTAAACCTTCTTTGCATCCTTGCTGCTCAGAATCTTAATGCCGGCTGTGCCGAACAGCACGCCGCCGGTAAAAATGCCAACCTTGTTCCAGTTAACTTCGTTAAACGCTTCTGTAACCTTAGAAATGATTCCCATGGTAATATCCTCCTATAAACGATAAATATTTAAGCCTTTTCAATACCTGAAAGCACTGTAATAATAAAGCAAACGATGGTCAAACCTGCAAAAAACTTATGAATTTTCATATATGTATCACCTCATTTACTATGGCTTTATTATAGCAGGCGTTTGTTTTGTGCGCTACTCTTTTCGGTTTTTTTTCGAATTTTTTTTACAAATTGATACCAAAAAAAATTACCGAATTTTTACACGAAAGAATTACACTATACTAATAACCGACAACATCAGCTAATTTTCTCCGAATTTTCAGTTGCAAATATATAACTTTTTTCTCATATCAATAGCAGAAAATCCGTTGTTTTCAGTCAAAAATCAACATTCTCTAGTACTACTCTGATAAGGCGTTTTAAAATATACGACACTTTCTGAAAATCCGATGAACAATTTTATGTTACTCCCTGCATTTTCCAACTCTGCACAAGGAATATTTTCCCACTGTTTTCTCTTATTCAACAGCTCAAATTGCCCATATCGCCGAACAATTGCCGCATTTTTCGCATTTTTTCTTTGCACACGGTTAACCGGATGCATCTCTCACTCTGCTTAAAAGCATAGCCCGTTCGGACATAAGTGCTCCAATCGGACAATTTCGCATCGATTGCTGCAAAAAAGACCCGCAGATTTCTCCGCAGGTCTCTGACGTATGCTCATCCCTTGTAGTGAAAACATCCATTGCGATCGCTCGGTCTGTTATAACCGCCATACGGACCATCGCAATACACTCGTCCATAGTCGTCTTTATCGCGCCAGTTTGCATAGATGCAGTCGCTGCAATTGCCACGAAAACATCCCTTTGGAATCATAATTTTCTTCGGACATTCTTTCATTTTGAACAGCCTCCTTGTCGTTTATATGGTAACGAGAGAAATCTCGTCACATGCAATGCTAATCTGTTCCTGCTTTCGTGTCGCTATGTAAGAAACAATCTGCTTTTCAGGAAGCAGGATAACCGGAAAGTATAGCTGTGTGATTTCTTCCGGCATTGCCCGCATAATAGCTTGAATATACGATTGATCGGACAGCGAAAGCGTTTTGGATGCTCCAAAATGTGTGTGGAACATACCGTAAAATTCAATTTCTTGTTCGCCCCATCGTGCAATACAAGCATTCAATGCATCTACATCCGGTCGGTATTCACAATAGCTTTCCGGCTCTAATCCCTTGTCCAAATAGAACTGTGTGATAACCCCATCCGTTCCACCTAAAATTCCACCAAATTCGTACTCGGTTTTAGGAAAAGCGGAAAAGAGTGGTTGTATCATAGATTGCTGTAGTTTCATCTTACTTAAGCCATGCGCAGTATAAACTTTACGACTGCACGCATGAGATAATATACGCCAAAAATAACCCCCAGCACATATCCCACAACTGCTTTGAGAATCTTATACTGAATGCCCTTCCGCTCCAAAATGGCGAACTGCTTCGCATTCACATAATTCCATCCTACATATACTGCCCATACGAAATAGGCAACCAAAAGTGCACCAATAACTGCCATGTTTTACTCCCCGTCTCCATTGTTCCGTGTTTGATTGATATTTATAAGTATTTGCTGCCCTACTTTAGCCTCTAAATATGCTGATTGACAATCCTTTTTTTCCGTTGGAAACCAGTTTGTCTGCTGTATTGCCCTCTGAAATGTCGGTGTGTCCTGATAGTCATATTTTTTACTATAATACGCATGAATCCCACTGCATCGATTGAACTTCGCATCATATGCAGGACAGCCTTTGCAATAAAACGGAAAATATTCATATTCCTTCGGGTGTATCTTTTCTCGTATTGTATCTACAAGATGAAGCGGCAGCTTGATAAGTAAGAATTTCAAGAAAGCTCCCAATTGCTATTCCCCCTTTCGTTTTTTCCATCATAGCATGTCTGGCTCTTACGGATTATTTGCTCGGAATTGAAAAAACGTCCGGTATTGATACAACCGGACTGACTTCAGACGATATACAATTGGTACACGCTCTGATAGAGACCCTGCGAAAGAAGAATGCGGAACTGCTAAAAAATAGAACGGAAGAAAGAGGTTAAGGAAAAGACGAGACAAAAAAAATCCCCGCGGAAATTCCGCGGGGATTTGCTTTGCGTTGAGATGTAAAGTAAAAACTTACTTCAGCTCTACAGAAGCGCCAGCCTCTTCCAGCTGCTTCTTGATCTCTTCTGCGTCTTCCTTAGAAGCGCCTTCCTTCAGGGTAGACGGCAGCTCGTCAACCTTAGCCTTAGCTTCCTTCAGGCCCAGACCGGTAACAGCACGTACAACCTTGATTACGTTGATCTTCTTGTCGCCAGCAGCGGTCAGAACAACGTCGAACTCAGTCTTCTCAGCAGCAGCAGCCTCGCCAGCGCCTGCAGCAGCACCTGCTACAGCAACCGGAGTAGCGGATACGCCGAACTCTTCTTCCAGAGCCTTAACCAGCTCAGCCAGTTCCAGAACCTTCAGTTCCTTGACAGCATCAATAATTTCATTGACAGTCATGGTAGTAACCTCCATAATTTCAAAAGTTAAATGTGTGGATGGGGAATTTCTTCCCTGTTTTTAGCAGCAAATCTTATTCAGCTGCTGCTTCTTCAGCCGGAGCCTCAGCAGCAACCAGAGTGGAAACCAGAGCTTCCTGATCTGCCTCGCCCTTCTCAGCGATTGCGTTAAGCGCAATAGCCAGCTGCATAATCGGGTAGTTGAAGCTGTAGAGAGTCTGTGCGATGAGCACTTCCTTGCTCGGCAGCTTAGCCAGCTCTTCGATCTTGGATACCGGTACAACAGCACCATCGAGGAAACCGGTCTTAATGTTGAAGCTCTCATGATCCTTAGCGAACTTAGCGAGGATCTTTGCCGGAGCTACAACGTCTTCGGATGCGATTGCGATAGCAGTGGTGCCATGCAGATGCTCGAACATACCGTCGAAGCCAACTTCCTGAGCGGCAAACTTCAGCATGGTGTTCTTGACAACAGCGTACTCAACGCCGTTCTCGCGCAGCTCCTTACGGAGAGCGGTATCGTCAGCTACGTTGATACCCTTATAATCAACAACAACACCAGCCGGGGAATTCTTGATCTTTTCAACCAGAGAAGCAACCTGTGCCTTCTTCTGTTCCAGAACCTTTGCGTTTGGCATAGTCTGTTTCACCTCCATAAAAGTGATTGGGACATAGAAAATGCCCTTCTGCTCAAAGACAGAAGGGCATGAAAAATCATTTGGAAAATTTCACAAATGCTTGCCTCGGCAGGATGGTAAAAACCAGTTACGATGGATTGCCCATCTCCTGCTGTCTTTGAACGAGCTATTGTAGTATAACAGCCCGATCCATACCTGTCAAGGGCTTTTTTGAAAAAAGTTTAAAAAATTGTAAGCTTAGTCGTTGCTCAGCTTAGCAGCATTGATCTTAATGCCAGGACCCATGGTAGATGCAACTACGCAGGAGCGGATATACTGACCCTTTGCTGCTGCCGGACGAGCCTTCAGAACAGCGCCCATCAGCGTCTTGAAGTTCTCAGTCAGCTTCTCAGCACCGAAGGATACCTTGCCGATCGGGCAGTGGATGATGTTGGTCTTGTCCAGACGGTACTCGATCTTACCAGCCTTAGCCTCGTTTACAGCCTTCGCAACGTCCATCGTTACGGTGCCAGCCTTCGGGTTCGGCATCAAGCCCTTCGGGCCGAGTACACGACCCAGACGACCTACCAGACCCATCATATCCGGGCTAGCGATAACTACATCATAGTCGAAGAAGTTTTCCTTCTGGATGCGCTGAACCAGATCCTCAGCGCCTACAAATTCTGCGCCAGCGTCGAGAGCTGCCTGTGCCTTATCGCCCTTAGCGAAAACAAGTACGCGAACATTCTTACCGGTGCCGTTCGGCAGTACGATAGCGCCGCGAACCTGCTGGTCAGCATGACGGGAGTCAACGCCCAGCTTTACGTGAACTTCGACAGTTTCGTCGAACTTTGCCTTTGCAGTCTTTACGACAGTGTCAAAAGCCTCATCAGTGTCATAGAGCTTGCTACGATCTACGATCTTAGTGCTCTCAATATACTTCTTACCTTTGCGCACGATAAATTTCCTCCTTTAGTGGTTAATTCGGAACAACTGTTCCTCCCACCAGACGGCGCGAGCCGCCGTCAGCAAATGAAAATTAAAATAACTCAGGTCGCGAGAAATTACTCAGCGACAGTGATGCCCATGGAACGGGCGGTGCCTGCGATCATGCTCATAGCAGCCTCTACAGAAGCAGCATTCAGGTCAGGCATCTTGGTCTCTGCAATCTTGCGGACGTCATCAATGCTGATCGTTGCAACCTTGGTCTTGTTCGGAACCGCAGAACCGCTCTGGATATTGCATGCCTTCTTGATGAGGACAGCAGCCGGAGGGGTCTTGGTGATGAAGGAGAACGAACGGTCAGCGTATACCGTGATAACGACCGGGATAATCATACCTGCGTCATTCTTGGTGCGCTCGTTGAATTCCTTGGTGAAAGCCATAATGTTGACACCGTGCTGGCCGAGTGCCGGACCTACCGGAGGAGCCGGTGTTGCCTTGCCTGCCGGAATCTGAAGCTTAATAAATCCTACTACTTTCTGTGCCATTTGTATAGCACCTCCTTGAAAAATGTGGTAATGGCGAGTCGCTCGGCAATGTGCTTACGCAATCGCTGCGCTCTCCCACCTGCCAAAAAACGAGGAATTACTCCTCATCAACGGCTTTGACCTGATTGAGTTCCAACTCAACCGGGGTCTCACGTCCGAACACGGGGATGGTAATGCGAACCCTGTTCTGTCCTGCATCGATTTCATCGACAACGCCAACAAAGTCGATAAACGGACCGCCGCAGACGCGTACCGAATCGCCGACCTTGTAACCAATCTGCACTTCTTCCACCTCGCGGGACACTGCGCCCCACTTGCGCGCTTCCTCATCAGTCAGAGGCTGCGGCTTGTTGGAATTCGGGCTTACGAAGCCGGTGCAGCCGCGCGTGTTGCGCACGAGGTACCAGCTCTCATCGGTCACAATCATCTTTACCAGAACGTAACCTGGGAACAGCTTGCGCTCTACCTCGCGGGTCTTGCCGTCCTTGACTTCGCGGACGGTCTCGACCGGAATGGTTACCTCGGTAATCAGGTCATGCATTTTGCGGTTCTCCACCGCTTTCTTAATAGATGAGGCTACTTTGTTCTCGTAGCCAGAGTAGGTATGAACGACATACCATTTTGGTGTCTCAGACATTTGTTTTCAAACCTTTCCGCTTACGCAGCCACAGAGATCAGCGTTGTGATTCCAAGATTAAAGATCGCATCCAGAATCCAGATAAACACACCGATGACCAAAATGGTAGCTATAACGATGAGCGTATTGTTCGCAGTCTGCTTACGAGTCGGCCACACGATCTTTTTGCATTCGCTCTTCAGATCGTGGAACCACTTGCCAATTCTGGAAAAGAAGCCCGGCTTCTTCTCCTTACCGGAGTTCTTCTTTTCAGAAGCGTTCTGGTCTTTCTTAGCCATGAAGCCGTATCCTTTCTCCAGCCTTACTTGGTCTCACGATGGAGTGTGTGCTTCCGGCAGAACGGGCAGTACTTCTTCATCTCAAGACGCTCCGGGTTGTTTTTCTTGTTCTTCATCTTGTCGTAGTTTCTCTGCTTGCAATCGGTGCAAGCCAGGGTTACCTTAACGCGCATAACGGCACCTCCTTAAATAATTGCCTCCCTTTGCAGGACTGCTTCCCAAAAGAGAGCATAAAAAAATACCCTGCATAGGTGTTATTATTATAACACGCAGGGTATCTTTCGTCAATGCCGATTGGACAATTTATTTTCCACAAATTTTCACAGATGTTTTTGTCACGAACACAGCACTGTGCCGACTTTTCTGTCTTTAACGATTGATAATCTGGAAGAACCAGCTGTACGCGACGAGAACGGCGAAAATGGTGTAGCAAATCGTGGTCATCGTGCGGCCTCTCTCCTGAGTGCGCGATGCAAAAATGCCGAGGATACTGCCGACAAACGCAATCGGATAGCCGATAAACGCGCCGATCTGTCCGCAGAACTGTCCGACCAGAATGCCGACCAGCATAATGGCAACAGAAATCAGTCCCATATATGTATTCTTTTTGTTTTTCTTTACTTCCTGTTCTGCCGCTTCAATTTCTGCCTTGGTTGGCGCCTTCGGTGGTGCCTTGCGCTGCGGCGCACGCTTTTTTCCGTTTTTTCTCTTGGATTTTGATTCTGCCATGTGTATATTCTCCTTCTATGTTATAATCTCATGTATTCCTCATCCATTTCCCATAATGAGGAGCACAAACTGCATCGCGCACAGCATACAGAACACGCACAGGACAATTTTTGTAATCTTGTGGTTGGTCGTGTCCCATTGCGTATTGACCATAGACGCTGCGGCGCCGATAAATGCCAGCGGATAGCCAATCAGAGAAGTAATGCGATTGTCAATCAATGCAAGTACAAATCCTACAATCATCACGCCCAGACAGGCAAAGCGGATTTTTTTCTCTTTATCCCAGTCCCGCATGGTTGGAACCACATTTTTTGTCGTCTGTGCCGCACGGGATTTATTGTTCTTCTTTCGTCCTTTTTTTCGATTGTTTTTGGATTGTGCCATATCATCCACCCCTTCTCTCATTTTTTGCTTGTTCTATTATAACAACCAAACACAAAAAGTGCAATGTCATTTGCATCGGAATCCCCTGTATGCTACAATAGTTTCATAGAATAAAGGAGTTTACGAAGGTTGAAACATTGTAATCTAAGCACCATTCCGAAAAAGGGTGCACAAAACCAAGCCCCCTGAGAGCGGGCAAAAAATGAAGTCATGCGCAAAGTTTATGCAGTAGGTGGAGCGGTCACAAGATAGCCCTGTCGTTGGAGAATATAGACAGCTTCTTCCACAGAAACCTCACGGTGTGCAGGCGGTTTATCACACTTGCGGTAAAGTTCAGGGTTGTACGGTTCATTTTTCTTGAGAATGTTGTAGATGGCGGTCAACAGCATTCTGGCAATGGCAATGATGGCCTTTTTGTGCCCACGATGCTTTTTGAGTGCAAGGTAACGATTTCGGACTTCAGGGAATTGCTTGGCGCGAATGGCACAAAGAGCGCACTGAACAAGCAACGGTTTGATGTAGGCTCCAGCTCTACTGATTCTGGTGTTTTTTTCTTTCCGGCACTTTCGTTGTTCTGCGGCGTAAGACCAGCCCAGGAGCATAAATGCTTCGAGGTGGGGAACACGGACATATCCACTCCGATTTCAGAAATAATGCCGATAGCAGCAAAGGACTGGATACCCGGCACCGTCATAACAAGACCCAGTTGAGGAAGATATTTCTCAGCAGTAGACAGAATCAGCGATTCCAGATTGAGCTTGCACAGTCCAAGGCTGTTCATGTGAGAACGGATGATGCGGAGCTTTTCAGCCTGTTCTTCACACATCTCTCCGTCCACGGCGGCAAGCACCTGTTCATTGGTTGCTTTCATGCCT
>CAVFAY010000044.1:0-12454 GCA_963620595.1 Anaerotignum sp.
TTTACCTACCACTCGTTCAACGAGTGGTTTTTATCATGCCTATTCGGCGCCAACAGAAATAAGCGTATCACTATCTCTAATGATACGCTTATTGCGATTCAGTCTTTAATCAAGGTCGATAAGCGGCAATTCAAAAGAAAGTGAATTCTTACTTACTTTTAATAGCTGCCTGTGCGGCTGCCAGACGTGCAATCGGCACGCGGAACGGCGAGCACGATACATACGTAAGACCTGCTTCGTGGCAGAACGCAATGGAAGACGGATCGCCGCCATGCTCACCACAAATGCCCATTTTGATATTCGGACGGGTCTTTCTGCCCTGCTCCGCAGCAATACGGATGAGCTGACCAACGCCATTCTGATCCAAACGTGCAAACGGGTCAGACTCATAAATCTTCGCCTGATAATACGAGTACAGGAACTTGCCTGCATCATCACGCGAGAAGCCAAATGTCATCTGCGTCAAATCATTAGTACCGAACGAGAAGAACTCTGCTTCCTCTGCGATCTCGCCAGCCATCAGGGCAGCACGCGGAATTTCAATCATCGTACCGATATGGTAAACGATGTCAGAATCCAATTCCTTCTTTACCTTTTCTGCTTCCTCGACAACGACATCCTTGACGAACTTGAGTTCCTTCTTGTCTCCAACCAACGGAATCATGATTTCCGGTTCAATGGCATAGCCCTTCCCCTTGGAAACCTCAATGGCTGCCTCTAATACCGCACGTGTCTGCATCTTAGCAATTTCCGGATAGGTAACCGCAAGGCGGCAGCCGCGATGACCCATCATTGGGTTAAACTCGTGTAGATCATCGCACTTCTGCTTGACTTGTGCCGGTGTCATGCCCATATCCTTCGCCAAGGCTTCAATATCTGCCGGATCAGTCGGAACGAACTCATGCAGTGGCGGATCAAGATAACGAACCGTCATCGGACGACCTTCCAGAGCCTCATACATTGCCTTAAAGTCGCTCTTTTGGAATGGCAGCAATTCAATCAGCGCCTCTTCTCTCTGCTCCGGTGTATCAGACAAAATCATCTTCCGGATTTTCGGAATACGATTTGGCTCAAAGAACATATGCTCGGTACGGCACAGACCAATACCCTCTGCACCCAAACGAACGGCATTCTTTGTATCCTTTGGTGTGTCTGCATTCGTGCGAACGCGCAGACGACGGAAGCCGTCTGCCCATGCCATAATTCTGCCAAAGTCACCGCTGACTGATGCTTCCTTTGTCTCAATCATGCCCTTATAAATAAAGCCCGTGCTGCCATCCAGAGAGATTTCGTCTCCCTCATGGAAGGTGTAGCCACCCAGAGAGAATACCTTTGCTTCTTCATCAATGGTAATTTCACCGCAGCCGGATACACAGCAAGTACCCATGCCGCGAGCCACTACTGCTGCATGAGAAGTCATGCCGCCACGCACAGTCAGAATTCCTTCTGCCGCGTGCATACCTTCAATATCCTCCGGTGAAGTTTCCAAGCGCACCAGAATAACCTTTTCGCCGTTTTGCTCGTGTGCATTCTTAGCATCTTCTGCGGTAAAGTAAACCTTACCAGCCGCCGCACCAGGTGATGCTGGCAATGCCTGACCAATTTTTTCGCCCTTTTTCAGCTCTTCTATATCAAACGTCGGATGCAGCAGTTGATCCAAGCTCTTTGCATCA
Source organism: Anaerotignum sp. (assembly GCA_963620595.1). Taxonomy (GTDB): domain Bacteria; phylum Bacillota; class Clostridia; order Oscillospirales; family Butyricicoccaceae; genus Butyricicoccus_A. Next base: position 1,674 of record CAVFAY010000044.1, read on the forward strand.
ATGCGCAGGACAGCTTCTTCCGGTGTAATACGTCCTTCATCTACGAGATCACAGGCAATTTTGATGGCAGCCTGTGCGGTGCGCTTGCCGTTTCTCGTCTGCAAGAAAAACAGCTTGCCTTCCTGAATGGTGAATTCCATGTCCTGCATATCGCGGTAATGGTCTTCCAGCCGGTTGGCAATATCCATAAACTGCTGATAGCACTCCGGCAAGTCTTCTGCAAGCTTAGTAATCGGCTGCGGTGTGCGGATGCCTGCCACAACGTCTTCGCCTTGTGCGTTGATGAGGTATTCGCCAAAAATGCCCTTTTCGCCGGTGGACGGATTGCGCGTAAATGCTACGCCGGTACCCGATGTATTGCCCATGTTGCCGAATACCATCGACTGTACATTCACTGCCGTACCCCAATCGCCAGGAATATCATTCATGCGACGGTATACAATGGCACGCGGATTATCCCATGAACGAAACACCGCCTTGACAGCTTCCATGAGCTGTACTTTTGGATCCTGCGGGAATTCTGCGCCCATCTTTTCCGCATAGACTGCTTTATATCGCGCGATGACCTCTTTGAGATCGTCCGCAGTCAAATCCGTATCATATTTTGCGCTCTTTGCCTCTTTGATCTCCGTCAAAATGCCCTCAAAGAATGATTTGCTCATTTCCATAACGACATCCGAGAACATTTGAATAAAGCGGCGGTACGAATCATACGCAAAACGCGGATTGCCGGTTTTCTTTGCAAAGCCTTCTACAGAAACATCATTTAAGCCCAAATTCAAAATGGTATCCATCATGCCCGGCATGGAGGCGCGTGCGCCGGAACGCACAGAAACCAGTAGCGGATCCGATTCATCACCAAACTTTTTCCCGCGCTGCTGCTCCAAAACAGCCAGTGCCGCAAAGATTTGATCCTGAATTTCCTGAGAAATCTGCTTTCCCTGTGTATAATAATCGGTACATGCTTCGGTTGTGACCGTAAATCCATTCGGAATTGGCAGTCCCAAATTGGTCATTTCAGCAAGATTCGCACCCTTGCCGCCAAGCAGCGGACGCATATCGGCATTACCCTCATGAAACTCGTACACCCATTTTTTCATACTATTTTCCTCCCAGTTTTTGTTTCTCTGCCACGCCGTCTCTCTTCAGCGGGCAGATTCCCACCAGCATCTGTCATCTTTCATAAAATAAACGCAGATTTTCACTGTGTTTATTAACAGTATACACAAACGGTCTTGCTTTGTCAAATTTTTCACTTAACATATTTTCACATTTTTTTGACAGAATCTCATGTAATCTTTCGAGATAAAAATCCGCCCGCAGGAATAGTATCCCACGGGCGGAACATGTTATAATGTTTTTATAAAATTTTCCTAAGGAGATGATGATATGACTGTACTTGTCAGCGCCTGCTTAATCGGCGAAAACTGCAAATATAACGGCGGAAACAATGCTTCCCCTGCGATTCTAGAATTTCTCAAGGACAAGAAAATCGTTCCTGTCTGTCCGGAAATCTTAGCAGGAATGCCTGCGCCGCGCCCACCAGTCGAAGTAAACGGCAGCCGTGTTCTGCGCAAAACCGGCGAAGATGTCACAGATGCCTATTGTTCTGGCGTTTGCAAAGCGATGCATATTGCAGCACAACAGCCCATTGATCTTGTCATTTTGAAATCGCGCAGTCCTACCTGCGGTGTTGAACAGCGATACGATGGCACATTTACCGGAACATTGGTCAACCAATCCGGCTTATTTGCCGAGGCGCTCCAACGAGCCGGTTACACTGTAAAAAGCTCAGATGATTTTTAAAATCCGAAGGTCTCAAATTCCTTTTGCGTGAAGCGATGATAAATCAGCTGTCCCATCTCATCATGGATGCAGTAACGATAGGCATCCGGCTTTCCATCCGCAAAATAAATCAAATAGTCAAATTCATCTGTGTCCTTGCTCGGTGTTTCAACGACAACATGGTCGGAATATTTGCGGAATACCGCGATAATTTCCTCTATCGTATGTCCCGGCCTGCTCATGCAAGCGATGAACTCCTCCAAAAATCCACTGGTCTCGACATTTTCGTGTACATATTCGACGCCCTTTTCCGGAACCGTGATGCAAAACAGCTCATCTTTTACAGAAACCGTCAGCGTGCCAAGCAGTTCTTCCACAGTCTTTGCAAATTGCTTCAGCTGTTCTTGCAGTTCTGCAGCCGAAAGCTGCGTATCAAGCAAATGGTTGATTGCTTCTGCCGGAAAATATAAATGAATCGGTGTTTTCGTATAGCCCAATTTAATCTGGGATTCCTTCACCATGCCAATGAGATTTTGAGTCAGTGCTTCGTAATTCAAGATACTTCCTCCTCTATGAGAATTCTATTGTATTTGCTTCTATTGTACTCTGTACCCTAAAAAATGTAAAGGATAGCCGGATTTTTTTCGTGCATCTTTCTGCAAAGCATGGTATAATGGGTTGTTCATCAATGATTCATATCTTGAAAGGAGTATTTCGTATATGCTTGAATCATTATTCAAATTGAAGGAGAACCACACGAGCGTCAAGACAGAAGTCGTTGCCGGTCTGACAACTTTTATGACCATGGCTTACATTCTCGCGGTCAATCCTTCCATCCTGTCGGCATCCGGCATGGATTCCAATGCCATTCTGATGGCAACCGCCATCGCATCCTTTATCGGCTGCTTCTGCATGGCATTGCTCGCAAACTATCCATTCGCACTGGCACCGGGTCTCGGGCTCAATGCATACTTTGCATATACCGTTGTCGGACAGATGGGCTACTCATGGCAGTTCGCACTGCTTGCTGTTTTTATCGAAGGACTGATTTTTATCGTTCTTTCCTTGACCAGTGTGCGTGAAGCCATTTTTAATGCCATTCCGCTTCAGCTCAAAAAGGGTGTATCGGTCGGCATTGGCCTGTTCGTCGCTTTTCTAGGATTGCAGAACGCCAAGCTGGTTGTAGACAGCACCACGCTGGTTACGATCGTTGATTTTACCGAAAACTTCCACACAGTCGGTATCGGCGCACTGCTCGCAGTGATTGGTCTGCTGCTCATTTCTATCCTGCATGTCAAGAATGTCAAGGGTTCTATCCTCATCGGCATTCTGGCCACTTGGGTACTGGGTATTGTGTGTCAGCTCACCGGTATTTATCAGGTGGATGCTGCCAACGGCTTCTATTCTCTGATTCCGTCTTGGTCGAGCTTTGACATTACCTCGATTCGTCTGACCTTCGGTCAGTGCTTTAATCTGACCGGTACGAATTTTAATCTGATTGACTTTATCGTTATCATTTTTGCCTTCCTGTTTGTCGATCTGTTCGACACGCTGGGCACACTGATTGGTGTGGCAAATAAGGCAAATATGCTGGATGAAGAAGGCAAGCTGCCGCGCATCAAGCAGGCTCTGCTCGCTGATGCACTCGCAACCTCCGCCGGTGCTATTCTGGGTACTTCTACCACAACAACCTTTGTAGAAAGCTCCTCCGGCGTCGCTGAAGGCGGCAGAACCGGTCTATCTTCCATTGTAACCGGTCTGCTGTTCTTGGTTTCCATCATTTTTGCTCCGGTATTTACCACCATTCCGAGCTTTGCAACAGCTCCGGCTCTGATTTTCGTTGGATTCCTGATGATTTCTGCTGTTGTACAGATCAACTTCAATGATCCGACCGAATCCATTCCGGCTTACCTGTGCTTGGCTTGTATGCCGCTGACCTACAGCATTTCGGAAGGCATCTCTATTGGTATTATTTCTTATGTTGTCATCAACCTGTTCTCCGGCAACCGCAAGAAGATTACACCGCTGATGTATGTTTTGGCTGTTTTGTTCATCCTGAAATATATCTTCCTGTAATTCACTGCACAACATGCAATCATCCCGCCGTCTCAATGACAGCGGGATGATTTTTTAATATTCTTTTTTCGCTCGAATCCGCATAGACACGGCGATAGAAACAGGAAAACATAACAAAATTACAAGCCATACTGTGCCAGACAATATCTGTACAACAGAGACAAATTCTGTCGGAATCTTACTGAATTCTGCCAAAGCAGACACACCTGCAATCAAGATAATAAACAACAAAATATTGACAATGCGCCCCAGTTCGACACCGAACCGATACATCACAGGAATCTCAATTTCCATATACAGCAATGCAGCCAATACTGTTTATATTCTTTAATATACAGTATGTACACTTGTCAAGTCATAAAAGAAAAAAGGAGACAGATTTCTCTGTCTCCTACTTCTTCAAATTTCCCGCCGTTTGTTCTTCATCCAGATGCGGTGCAAGCCGTACAACACCATATTGTCTGCACGATGAACCGACTGCGTTACATACGGCGCAACGAGCTCTGCATCGGTTCCCGTCAAATAAACCGTTAGATTTTCTCCAAGCTGTTGCTTGCATCGTCCAATCATGCCATCAATCATACAAGCTGTTCCATTGAGCACGCCAGATGCCATAGCGTCCACGGTGTTTTTCCCCAGCAATCCGGTATGCGGACGCGTCAGCCCGATAGATGGCAGCTGTGCCGCCTTGGTATGTAACGACTCCAAACCAATTCGTATGCCCGGCGCGATAATCGAGCCGACTAACGCGCCGGTCTCGTCTAGCGCCGTAAATGTCACCGCTGTATTCATATCAATGACCAGTGCCGGCAATCGCTTCTTCGCCGCCGCTTCCACAGCCACACATACCAAATCACTGCCGACCACACGCGGATTATCCATGCGAATGCTCAGTCCCGTCTTCACGCCGGAGGACACATTGACGACTTCGCAATGACACAAAATCTCTGCCGCCTCACGCAATACACCGCTCAATGCAGGCACAACAGAGCAAATAATCGCGCCATATATATGGGACGGCTCACAGCCGTGCAGGCGCAATACACTGTCTATTTGGCAGGCATATTGATCCGCTGTCTGTCGAGCCTCTGAGGCAATATGAGAAACAACACACAATTTCCCTTTTCTGTCAAAGCATCCCAGTGTGATTGCTGAATTTTGTATATTGATTGCAAGCAGCATAAGTGCCTGTCCCCTTTCTCACGTATATGTCTGCTATTATATGCCGATTTCGCGCTGCTTGCAAGCAGACTTTTTGCATTTTTTCGCAGAATCTATCGGCAAACGATCTGCCAGCCAAACCAGTGGAATGCTCAGAGCAAACCAAACGAGACTATATTTGATGCAGATTTGCCCCGCCAAATTGCCCAACTCGCCGGAATAATCCCAAACATGCAATTGCATTCCCAAATTAAAAATACAGCCAAAAATAAACTCGACAAACAAAACAGCTACCATACTTGCTATCGCCCGAACCGGCAGTCTATACCGGCATAGTGTATCCGAAATCAATCCCATCAACCCAAAACAAATGCTGCCCGCCAGTGCCATTGACCAGTGCGACCAGCCGCGAAACAAAATTTCTAAAAATGGATACCCCCAAAAGCCATATGCCATCAAAATCATTGTTTTTTCTATCTGATTCAAACCACATCACCTATTTGATAGCTTTCCCGATCTCAAAGAGAATATTCTGTGTGCAATTGGCATATCCTGTTCGGGGAGGTGTTTTTATGAAAACATTTTGGCAAGGTGATCTGATTGTTCATCCATGGCATCGCTCTCACAGAAAGCAGACTGTCAATAGGCTATATCGCGGCTCTCTCAATGAGCAGAGATATACGTCTTCCGTGTACTTTACGAAATGATATTCGTGCGGTATAATAGAGGCAAACAAATCTAGGAATTATTCTGAATTTGAGGTGATTCTATGAGCATGAATACAACTCCCAATGCCGAGCGCGTACATATCGGTATTTTCGGCAAACGCAACGCCGGAAAGTCCAGTCTCATCAATGCCATGACCGGACAAGATCTCGCCATTGTCTCTGATATTGCTGGAACGACAACAGATCCTGTCTCCAAAGCCATGGAGCTGCTGCCGCTCGGCCCTGTCGTCATGATCGACACACCAGGTCTGGATGACGTCGGCGAGTTGGGCACACAGCGCATTCGAAAAGCCATGCAAGTCATGAACAAGTGTGATCTGGCAGTTGTCGTTGTCGATGCGTCAGAAGGTATCACAAATACCCATCAAGATTTGCTCTCCCGCTTGGAAACCAAAAACATTCCACATATCATCGCAATGAACAAATGCGATTTGCTGGACGCAGTTCCGTCAGACACAAAGACACAGCGCTATGTCAGTGCGGCAACCGGTGCAGGAATTTATTCTCTCAAGGAAGCGATTGCCCATCTTGTTCCGACCGGAGATAATGGACGGCGCATTATCGCTGATCTCTTACAGCCCAATGATTTCGTCGTACTCGTCGTTCCGATTGATTCTGCCGCGCCCAAAGGACGTCTGATTTTGCCGCAGCAGCAGACTATTCGTGATATTTTGGAAGCCGGTGCCAATGCCATTGTCTGTCGGGATACTGAGCTGAAAACAACGCTGGAAAAGCTCGGACAGTCACCGCGCATGGTCGTCACGGACAGTCAAGCGTTCAAGCGTGTCTCTGCGGATACGCCGAAGGACGTACCACTCACTTCTTTTTCCATTTTATTTGCACGCTACAAGGGACGCTTAGACCGTGCTGTGCACGGTGTCACTGCACTGGATCGGCTCAAAGACGGAGATACCGTTTTAATTGCAGAGGGATGTACCCATCACCGGCAATGCGATGATATTGGTACGGTCAAGCTGCCAAAGTGGATCGAAGCATATACCGGAAAATCCCTGCATTTTACTTTTACAAGCGGCGGTTCTTTTCCGGATGATTTATCCCCGTATCAGCTGATTGTGCACTGCGGCGGCTGTATGCTCAATGAACGTGAGATGAAATACCGCATCGCACACGCACAAGACAAAGAAATCCCGATGACCAACTACGGCATTTTGATTTCCTATGTCAATGGCATTCTCTCCCGCGCTGTTCAGCCGCTGGGATTAACCCTTTCATAAGCAAGCAAAAAGGCATCTCGATTGGGATGCCTTTTTGCTATGATTTATTCCTTGCCGTACTTAGATGCCTGCGAAGTAATCAGCTCTGTATCTTCAAAGTAGTTGATTTTCATTGCTGCGCGAACATCATGCAGGGTTTCTGCAGCTTCTGCGCGTGCAATCTCGCTGCCTTTCTTGAGGATCTCATATACTGTCGGAATATCCTTCTCATATTCCTTGCGTCGAGCACGAATCGGCTCCAGCTCTGCTTGCAATACGTTGTTCAGGAATTTCTTTACCTTCACATCGCCCAGACCGCCGCGCTGATAATGCTCCTTGACCTCATCCAGATTTGCATAATCCGGCCAGAATTCTGCAAAATACTCCGGACGGCAGAAGGCATCCAGATAAGTAAATACCGTGTTGCCTTCAATCTTACCCGGATCCTGTACGCGAATATGCTCCGGATCGGTATACATGCTCATGACCTTCTTGCGAACATCTTCCGGATCATCGGACAGATAAATGCAGTTGCCCAAAGACTTCGACATCTTTGCTTTGCCGTCAGTGCCCGGCAGACGCAGACAAGCCTGATTGTCCGGCAGCAAAATATTCGGCATCACCAGTGTCTCGCCGTATACGCTGTTGAACTTATGCACAATTTCACGGGTCTGCTCTACCATCGGCATCTGATCCTCGCCAGCCGGAACTGTTGTTGCACGGAATGCCGTGATGTCAGATGCCTGACTGATCGGATAGGTAAAGAATCCAACCGGAATGCTTGCTTCAAAATTACGCATCTGAATTTCAGATTTTACTGTAGGATTGCGCTGCAAGCGAGATACAGTCACCAGATTCATGTAATACATGGTCAACTCGGTCAGTTCCGGCACCTGAGACTGAATAAACAGCGTTGACTTTGCCGGATCCAGACCACAGGACAGATAATCCAGTGCAACCTCCAGAATATTCTGACGAATTTTTTCTGGATTGTCTGCATTGTCGGTCAATGCCTGTGTATCTGCGACCATAATAAAGATCTTATCATATTCACCGGAATTTTGCAGCTCTACGCGGCGCTTCAGGGAGCCAACATAATGTCCCAGATGCAGTTTGCCGGTCGGACGGTCACCGGTTAAAATAACTTTGCCCACGATATTTCCTCCTAAAAAAGCAGCGCTTTCCCCGCTGTTTGTTTTTTTGCTTCTTTTATAATGTAATACAAAATGCACAAAAAAGCAAGTTCTAACTACAATCTTAGGCATATTTTACCGGACAACTTCGTTTATGCGCTGACCAACTGTTCCAAAGCGGCAGCCGCGGCAGCCATTTGCTCCGGCTCTTTTTTTCGCAACGCATGTTTCGCTTCCTTTACCGCAGCATCTAGCTGCTTTTTCTGTGCGTGATCCATGCTTTTGCGCTTCTCCGCCGCCTGATAGGTCAATTGCTCCAATTTCGCTTTGTATTCCATGCCTGCACGAACCTTATTGTCCTCTGCGGCATACTGTTCTGCATCATGAATGGCTTGCTGAATGTCTTCTTGGCTCATATTGTTCGAGCCGGTCACCGTGATTTCCTGCATTTTTCCCGTTGTCAAATCACGGGCGGATACATTGACAATGCCGTTTGTGTCAATTTCAAACGTCACTTCAATTTGCGGCATGCCGGTTGCCGAACGTTTGATGCCGCCGAGCATAAAGGAACCCAAGCTCTTATTCTGTTTTGCCATCGGGCGCTCTCCTTGTAAAACATTGACTTTTACCCGCTTCTGAAATGCTCCGGCAGTAGTGAAAATTTGGCTTTTTTTAATCGGAATCGTGGTGTTTTTGTCAATCAGTTTAGTAAACACACCACCAACTGTTTCAATGCCCAGAGATAACGGCGTGACATCAAGCAAGAGCAGCCCTTTGACCTCACCGGACAGCACGCCACCCTGCAGACAAGCGCCAAGCGCAACACACTCATCCGGATTGATGCCCTTAAACGGCTGTCGTCCCGTCAATTTTTGTACCGCTTCATTGACTGCCGGAATGCGGCTGGAGCCACCGACCATCAATACCTTGCTGATGTCCGGCAGATTGAGTCCTGAATCCGCCACTGCCTGATAGACAGGATCCAACGTTGCCTGTACCAAATGATTCGTCAATTCATTAAATTTTGCCCGTGTCAGATTCATCTGCAAGTGCTTCGGCTCGCCGCGTTTGACCGCGATGTACGGCAGGGTAATTTCCGTTGTCAGAGCAGAAGACAGCTCTTTTTTTGCCTTTTCTGCCGCTTCCCGCACGCGCTGCATGGCAGCTGCATCGCGGCTCAAATCTATTCCTTCAGTTTTTTTGAATTCCTGCAAGATATAGTCACAGACACACTTGTCAAAGTCATCTCCGCCAAGCCGATTGTTTCCCGCCGTTGCCAGTACTTCAATCACGCCGTCATTGATGTCCAAGACAGATACATCAAACGTTCCGCCGCCTAAATCGTAAACGAGAATTTTCTGTGCCTGCTCCTTGTCAATGCCATACGCGAGTGCTGCGGATGTTGGCTCATTGATGATGCGTTGTACGTGCAAACCTGCGATGGTTCCGGCATCCTTGGTCGCCTGTCGCTGTGCATCGGTAAAATACGCCGGAACCGTAATGACTGCTTCTGTCACCGGCTCGCCGAGATACGTCTCTGCATCGCTTTTGAGCTGCCGCAGAATCATGGCGGAAATTTCCTGCGGAGAATACTGCTTGCCATCAATAGAGATCCGGCGATCCGTACCCATGTCGCGTTTGATCGAAGAAATAGTGCGCTCTGGATTGACTGCTGCCTGCCGCTTCGCTGTTTCACCGACAAGCCGTTCGCCTTCTTTGGTAAAGGCAACGACAGAAGGCGTTGTTCTTCCGCCCTGGGCATTCGGGATGATGACACGCTCTCCTCCTTCGTATACGGCAACACAAGAATTTGTGGTGCCCAAATCAATTCCGATAATCTTCGACATGGTATTTCTCTCCTCTATTACTTACTGCCACTGATATGTTCGGTTCTGCTGTGCCGTACCGTCTTCATCCTGTGCATATGGATTGGTATCCGGTGTATACGGCTGGGTTTGGGAATATGGATAGGTCTGATAATATCTGTATGTCGGCTGTCGGTAAACCGAGCCAAACAAAAATCTTCCGATGAGATTCAAGACAAAAAAGAAAATCAGAAGATACAATAACCCACTGTGCCGCCTGTGCGGCTGATATTGCTGTCTTTGATAGCGTTGATACTGCTGATAGGCATTTTGATTTTGCTGCCAGTCTTGACCAAATATCCAAGCGAATGGATCAAAGTTCTCTTGAAAATTTGACCCCTGATTGCCCGTGTATCCAGCATGCCCTGTATGCTGGGTATACTGCTGATACTCCGCATGAGTTTGTTGCTGCTGTGGATGCCGAATCTGTTCATACGCCTGATTGATTTCATTCATCTTCTTAGCAGCAGCTTCGTCTCCCGGATGCAAATCCGGATGATATTTTCGCGCCAGCTTTCGATATGCCGCTTTAATTTCCTCCTCTGATGCGTTTCTGGACACACCGAGTACGGAATATGGATCTTGCATGTATGTATTCCTCAGCTTTTTCTGGTAAATTGTCTGCCGCAGCAGTTACAGGTAATGGTAATCTTGCCCTTTCCCTTCGGCACACGGAGTGTCGCTTTGCACTGCGGGCAGCCGAAAAACTTGTGTGTTTTTCTCTGCTGAAAATTCAGCTTTCTGCGCTGGAAAAATCCAACAAACGCCATGTTTTCCATCTGTCGCTTGGGAAGATTACGCGACATAATGCGGAAATAT
>CAVFAY010000045.1:0-12143 GCA_963620595.1 Anaerotignum sp.
ACCTACCACTCGTTCAACGAGTGGTTTTTATCATGCCTATTCGGCGCCAATAAAAAAGCAGCCCGTGCAGAAATGCACGGGCTGCTGCACGCTGTGGAAGTTTGGGGGATGATAAAACACAGCGTGCAGAATTGGGGATGATATAAAGCACTATCTGGGGGATGATAATCGTGCTTTAAACAAAATTGGGATTTTGTCTGGCTCATATGTCTCCACATGAGCTTGCGTTTATTATAACGCATCTTATTGAAAATTGTCAATACTCGTCAGATTAGTTATCTTGAAATTTTCCATTTTATTTGCTTTTATTTTGATTTTATACCCAAATAACAGTATTTTTCAAAAAAAACATAACTTAATAGAGTTGATTCGGATCTTTTGCTTCTCCGTCAGCCGACACGGAAAAATGCAGATGCACCCCCTGCTTTTCCTCCAGCGGCATCGGGTCTCCCAGTACGGCAATTTTCTGCCCCTGTGTGACAGAATCCCCCTCGGATACCGTCGGATCTGCAATGCCCGCATACAGACTGGTAAAGCCCTGTGCATGGCTGATCGTCACATACTTGCCCAGCACGGCGTCTTCACCCACGGCGAGCACAGTTCCGTCCGCTGCCGCCTGTACGGCGTCGCCTGCTTCTCCCTCATAATCCACCGCTTCATGTGTCCGCCAATCGCCGGTTGTTTCGTTATATACCAGTGTATCATTGGAAAAATCCTGCGTGATCTTGCTGTCCATCGGCGGCGCAACGGTCAGCGCAGCCGCGGTCTGCTGTACCGGCTGCTCGGTTGATTCCGATGCCTCAGTCTGCGTCTCGGATTCCTGCTGCTTTTGAGCAGGCTGCGGATCCATCGCCGGAATGCGTTCGAGCGCTTCCGACGCTGTCACGCTGTCGTCCGCCTGATACTCCTGCGCCTGCATCGTTTCATCGGTGGTATCACTCGGAAAAGCAAACAATAGATAGGCTGCCACCGCAATCGCCGCGAGGCACATCAGGAGAACCACATAAAAGCTCTTGTCCTCTGACCACCACTGTGCACCGCCGTTCGTTCGTTTCATTCACTCATCTCCCTGCTTTCATTTTCCTGTACTGGAAGTATGGGCAGTTTTTCTGATATTTATGCGGTTCGATACAAATTCTCACTAGAGAAAACGCCAAAAATTTTACACAGCTCTGACACAAATTGCGACAGGATATGGAAATTTTTGCTTTTTCTCGCAACTGAGAAAAAATCTATTGCAAGCCCAAAAAAGAAGAGTATAATAATAGTGTTTGTGGTTCGATAAACTGCAACAAAAAGTTTAGTATTTGTAAAGAGAACAGAAAGGAGGACCCGCGCCGGAATTTCCGGCCCAGTATGAAAATTGGTTCAAAGATCAAACGAATGCGTATCCAGCAGGAATTGACATTAGAGGAGCTTGCTTCCCGCTGTGAGCTGACGAAAGGGTTTCTTTCGCAGCTGGAACGGGATCTGACCAGCCCCTCTATTGCGACGCTCTCTGACATTCTCGAAGCATTGGGTTCTTCCCTGTCTGAATTTTTCAGCGATTCTCCTGAGGAACAGCTCGTGTTCCGACAGGCGGATTTTTTTGAGGATGCACGCGATGGCTGTACCATTCGATGGATCGTTCCCAACACGCAAAAAAATCAAATGGAGCCTGTGCTCGTGGAGATTCCTACAGGCGGCAAGTCGTTTTCTTCCGGTCCGCATGGCGGCGAAGAGTTTGGCTATGTGCTCACCGGCTCTGTTGTCCTCGTCACGGATACCGCGTCCTATCCCGTCCGAAAGGGAGAGACCTTTTACTTAGACGGCAAATCGGCGCATTACATCCGCAACGACAAAAAGCAGACCGCGCAGGTGCTGTGGGTCTGCACTCCACCTTTATTTTAACATTCCATCCAATAGGAGAAATTATGAAAAAACTCATCGAAATCAAGAATATCGTCAAAGATTTTGACGGGCAGCGCGTGCTCAACGGCATCTCGCTGGACATCCACGAAAATGAATTCGTCACGCTGCTCGGCCCGTCCGGCTGCGGCAAAACTACCCTGCTGCGCATTATCGCAGGCTTTCTTGATGCCGACGACGGTCAGGTGCTGTTTGACGGCAAGGATATTTCCGGTCTGCCGCCGTATAAACGCGAAGTCAACACGGTATTCCAGAAATACGCGCTGTTTCCTCATATGAATGTCTATGACAACATCGCTTTTGGTCTGAATCTCAAAAAAGAACCAAAGGACATCATCGAACAGAAGGTTAAGCGTATGCTGCGCCTGGTCGGTCTGAGCGGCTTTGACAAGCGCCGCATCACCCAGATGTCCGGCGGTCAGCAGCAGCGCGTTGCCATTGCGCGCGCACTGGTCAATGAGCCAAAGGTTCTGCTTCTCGATGAGCCGCTCGGTGCACTGGATCTTAAGCTGCGCAAGGAAATGCAGCGCGAACTGAAAAACATCCAGCAGGAAGTCGGCATCACCTTTATTTTCGTCACCCACGATCAGGAAGAAGCCCTCACGATGTCGGATACCATTGTCGTCATGAAGGGTGGAAACATCGAACAGATTGGCTCTCCGGTTGACATTTACAACGAACCGATCAACCGCTATGTCGCCAACTTTATCGGCGAGAGCAATATTACCGATGGCGTGATGCCGTGCAACAACCGCGTCATTTTTGACGGTCATCCGTTTGACTGCGTGGATGGCGGTTTTGCACCAAACGAAGAGGTCGATGTGGTCATTCGTCCTGAGGATCTTGACATCGTTGCGCCGGAGGAGGGCCTGCTGCGCGGCCGTGTCAAGTCAGTGCTGTTTAAGGGCGTACACTATGACACCATCGTGGAAACCCGCCAGGGCACGTCTATCACGGTCAAAATGAACATCACAGAGGAAAAGCCGGTCATCAACGAAGAGGCTGGCGAGCTGATGGACGCGGACAGCTTCTATCTGGACAGGGAAGATGTCGCTGAACTGACCGAATCCATGATTATCGCCCGTGCCAACGCACAGGCTTGGAAGAAGGACACCGAAGAGGGCGTTTCGATTTCCAAAATTTCCTATGATATTAAGCCGGAAAACGGCAGATACCCTGTCACCTTCTCCACGGCTGCGGGCACGACGGTTACCGTAGACATGATTGTTGAGGACGCCAACCGCGTCCAGTCTGAAGAATATCAGGAAGAAATTTATGCGGTGAACTTCTCCAAGTCTGTCGATGATATTCGCGAGTCCCTGACGCTGGACAACGACCTGATGGTTTGGGCAGATGCTTCCGCTTGGAGCCTTGCACCGGGGGATGAAGGCGCCCGCATCAAGATCACCGATGTCATTTACGATTTCGACTGGGAGAACATTACGCCGGGTGTCTATGATATTACGTTTGCCACCATGGGCTCTGAGTACAAGGTGGCAACGACAGACCGCACGGAACCGGGCGATTTGGTCGGTCTGCGCTTCACACCGGATGACATCCACATCATGAGAAAGGGAGACTGAGTACATGAAGCGTTTTCGTTCCATGGCATATCCCTATGTCTTTTGGATTGCCATTTTCATTTTGATTCCGATGCTGCTCATCATCGCATACGCCTTCACGGTAGAGGGCACGGCGTTTTTTCAGGGTCAGTTCACGCTGGACAATTTCGCCCGCTTCTTCCGCGATGCCGTATTTATTCAGGTGCTCATCCGCTCCATGCGCATTGCGATTTTGACGACGCTCGTCTGTCTGCTGCTCGGCTATCCGTCCGCCTATGCCATCGCCCGCGCTGGTGTCAAGAGCACAGCGCTGATTCTCATCATCACGCTGCCGACTTGGATCAACATGCTCGTGCGCACCTACGCTTGGGTCGGCATCCTGCAGGATAACGGCATTTTGAATAACCTGCTTGGTCTGTTTCACATCGGCCCGTTTCAGTTTATGTACACGGATTTTGCTGTCGTGCTCGGCATGGTATACAACTTCCTGCCGTTCATGATTCTGGAAATTCACACCTCTCTGTCCAAGATGGATCCGTCTTTTTTGGAGGCTGCCACTGACCTCGGCGCCAATCGTGCACAGGCGTTTCGCCATGTGACGCTGCCACTGAGCATTCCGGGCATCATCTCCGGCATCACGCTGGTATTCCTGCCCGCGGTGTCCTCCTTCTTTATTCCGAAGCTGCTGGGCGGCGGACAGTATGTCCTGATCGGCAATGTCATCGAATCGCAGTTCCTGACATCCGGCAACTGGAGCTTTGGCTCTGCCCTTTCGCTCATCATGGTCGTTATCATTATGATTTCTATGTATCTGACCCGCAAAATTGACCGCAATGGAGGTGACGAGATTTGAAGCAGAAAAAATCCTTTCACTGGACACGCGCCGTTCTCGCCGCTGTCATCGTGTTCTTTTATATTCCTATCGTATACACCATTTTATTCTCGTTTAACGCATCGCGTTCGCTGACGACGTTTTCCGGCTTTTCTCTGCGCTGGTATGAGAAGATGTTTTCCTCATCCGTGATGATGGGTGCCATCGGAACCACGTTCGCCATCGCTATCTTGGCAACGATCATTTCCACCTGTATCGGCACCATTACTGTTATCGGTTTGTCCCGATGCAGCAAACCGCTGCGCAAAGCCGTGCGCACCGCCAACGACCTTCCGATTATGAATCCGGATATTGTCACCGCGATTGGCTTGCTCATGTTCTTCGCCACACTGGAAGTGAGCAAGGGCTTTTTGACGCTTCTGCTGGCGCACATCGCGTTTTGCACGCCATACGTCATGTTATCCATCACGCCGCGTCTGCGCACGCTGGACCCGAATTTAGCGGATGCAGCGCTGGATCTGGGTGCCAATCCGTGGCAGGCACTGTGGCACGCTATTATCCCGCAGCTGTCCCCGGGCATTTTTGCCGGTGCCCTGATCGCCTTCACGATGTCGTTTGACGATTTCGTTATTTCTTACTTTGTCACAGGCAACGGCGTACAGAACATCTCGATTTTGGTCTACACGATGTCCAAGCGCGTCAATCCGTCTATCAATGCGATCTCTACGCTGGTCATTGTCATTATCACGGTGGTACTGCTGCTCGTCAATCTCATTCCGCGCATCGCTGAACGCACACGCAAAAAGTGCAAGGAGGAACCTGCATCATGAAGCTGAAACAATTGCTCGCCGTCTGCTGTGCAGGTGCCGTGCTCGCCGGTGCACTGACCGGCTGCGGCGGTCCCGGCACAGACTTTGACGGCACCAACAAATCTTCCAGCAATTCCAACACGCTGAAACTCTATCTGCCGGGCGAATATATCTCGGATTCTGTCATCTCGGATTTCGAAGACGAATACGGCTGTCATGTCATCGTGGAGAACTTTGATTCCAACGAAATGATGTACACCAAGGTCAGCTCCGGAGATTCCTATGATGTGCTCATCCCGTCCGACTATATGATCGAGCGTCTGATGAAGGAAAATCGGCTGCAAAAAATCGACCGCAGCGCTATCACGAATTTTGACCAGCTGGATTCCTCCTGCACCGGCATGGATTTTGATCCGAACAACGAGTATTCTATTCCGTACTTCTGGGGCACTGTCGGTCTGGTATACAACAAAAAGACGGTTTCCAAGAAGGACTTGGACGAAGAAGGCTGGAATATCCTGTTGGATCAGAAATATAACAACCGCATTTATATTTACGACTCCGAGCGCGATTCCTTTATGATGGCGTTTAAAGCGCTGGGTTACTCGATGAACACCAATGACGAGAAGGAAATCGACGCCGCGTACAAGTGGCTGTGCAAGGTCAATAACACCATGAAGCCGGTCTATGTCACCGATGAAATCATTGACAACATGGTAAACGGCGTCAAGGACATTGGTCAGGTATACAGCGGCGATGCCGCATATATTCTGTCGGAAAATCCGGATATGGGCTACTATTGTCCGAATCAGGGCACGAATATCTGGAGTGACGCCATGGTCATTCCGAAAAATGCCTCCAATCCGGACTTGGCGAACAAGTTTATCAACTATATGATTTCGTATGATCCGGCATACGCCAATGCAGAGGAGTTTGGCTACACCTCACCGAATAAGGAGGTTTCCAACGACCTGACTACTTCCGGCGAGTTGTTTGACGGCAACGAAGCATACATCCCACGCGTCGGCTACGACAAGGACGAGATCTTCCACGACAATGAATTTTTGCGTCAGAGACTGTCCGAGCTTTGGATCAAGGTCAAGGCCGGCGGCGACGGAACGTAAAGCACCTGCTCGTTTAACAAAAAATGCACGGAATGATTGACAAGGATGCACGCAAGATGTATACTAAAAATAACAAATTATTGCATACTGTCTTTCCATACCATATATACAGTAAAACGCCGCTTTTCAGCGGCGTTTTGCTTATTTTTGTCATTCTTCCAGATGCTCTAAGCCTTGGCTCATAATCGTGTGCACATGGTCATCCGCCAGTGAGTACACGATGTTCTTTCCCTCGCGGCGGAAGCGCACCAGACGGCTCTGCTTGAGCACGCGCAGCTGATGGGAAATGGAGCTCTGTGTCATATTGAGTGCCTGCGCAATATCTCCCACGCTCATGTCGCTCTCGACGAGCACATACAGGATTTTGATGCGCGTGGAGTCACCGAATACCTTGAACAGCTCCGCCAGATCGTACAGCTCTTCCTCTGTCGGCACCTGATCGCTCAGGGAAAACACATCGGTTCCCTGCGGCATGTGTTCCAACTCTTCTTTATCCAGATGCACCGCTCATTCCTCCTCGTCGTCATCATCGACCGGATGGGCATGTACATCGATGATCTTGGTTTTTTTGCGTTTCTGTCCCTTTTTCTTCGGCTCCGGCGGATTGTCACGCTCATAAATCAGGCGCGCGTGATTCATTCGATACAGAACCAAGAAGTCCGAGATACCACTGTAAATCATCGCAACACCGATGAGACGCAACGTGAATTTTGCCGTGCCATATGGATGCATGAGAATCATTGCACTGAATACTACCGTGATAACACCGACAATGATAACCGAAAGATAGCTCGGATCGCCGAACTTTTTGAGTCCGATGCCGTGCCGCAGATTGAGCACGCCGTCAAGCAGCAAAATCAAGCCAAAGATAATCGGCAAAACCGCGCTGAACGCCTTGGGCTGTGCGATGACAAAAATGCCAACGGCAATCGCCAAAATTCCAATGAAAATTTTTACGATGCGAATTGTTCGGTCTTTCCAGCACATCAGCATACCAATGACGCCGTAAGCAATGAGCAGTGCGCCGATGACATAGCAAACAACTGCCAAAAACTGATCGGGGATAAACAGCATCACAGCGCCGACAGCAATATAGCCAAGCGCTGCCAGCAGCAAATGAAACCGAATGCTGCGGAATGTTTCAAACATATTGTTTCAGCCTCCCTGCGGGGTGGTTCTCCGCATGTATTTCTGTCTTCATTGTACGGTATCTCGCCTGCAATGTCAATGTTTCCGGTTTTGCCCTATTGGGGTCGATTTCCCTGTGTTCACGGTTCTTTTACATCAGAAACTCTTGAAAACTCTCCTGTTTTGGTGTACGATAGCTTAGAAAGCCTTTGGCTTTGATTCTCTTGTAAACTATATCTTATAGAAGGTGTTTGATATGACGAAAATCGACATTATTTCCGGCTTTTTAGGTGCCGGTAAGACCACTTTGATTCGCAAGCTGCTGGAAGGTCCGCTCAAGGGTCAGAAGGTCGTTCTGATTGAGAATGAGTTCGGTGAAATCGGCATTGACGGCGGTTTCCTGAAGGACTCCGGCATTCAGATCAACGAAATGAATTCCGGCTGTATCTGCTGCACACTGGTCGGTGACTTTGAAAAGGCACTGGGCGATGTGTTGGGCCAGTACGCACCGGATCGCATCATCATTGAGCCGTCCGGCGTCGGCAAGCTGTCGGATGTTGCCGCTGCCGTACAGCCGGTTCTGCGCGAAGGCGAAGTAGAGATGGGCTGCATGACCACCGTATGCGATGCTTCCAAGTGCCGCATGTATATCAAGAACTTCGGTGAGTTCTATATCAATCAGCTGGAAAGCGCCGGCACCATCGTGCTGAGCCGTACCCAGAATGTCAGCGAAAAGCGACTGGATGAGGCACTCAAGCTGGTTCGTGAGCACTGCGGTGAAAACACCAGCATCATCACCACACCGTGGGACGAGCTGACCGGCGAGCAGATTTACGATGTCATGTGCGCAGACGGTCATAAGGCTCTGCTGGATGCCGCTGAGCTGTACGAGCACGAGGAGCATCATCATCACCATCATCATGACGGCGAGACCTGTTCCTGTGGCCATCATCACCACGATCACGATGAGCACGAACATGAGCACCACCATGACCATGACGAGCATGAACACGAGCACCATCACCACCATCACCATGACGGCGAGACCTGTTCCTGCGGCCATCATCACCACGACCATGACGAGCATGAGCATCATCATGAACATCATTACGACGAAAACGGCGTTTGCTCCTGCGGTCATCATCATCACGGCCATGATGCCGATGAAGTATTTACCAGCTGGGGCATTGAGACCGCGCGCAAGTACACGGAAGAGGATCTGCGTGCCCGCCTGAATCAGTTGGACGATCAGGAGCTGTACGGCATTGTCTTGCGCGCAAAGGGTATCGTTCCGGAGCAGGATGGCACTTGGCTGCATTTTGATATGGTTCCGGGTGAAATTGAACTGCGTCACGGTGCTGCCGATTATACCGGCCGTCTGTGCGTCATCGGTTCCGGCATCAAGGAAGACGCGCTGGCTGAACTGTTTGCATAAGGAGGATTGTCTGTGGAAATTCCTGTATATTTCTTTACCGGCTTTTTAGACAGCGGTAAGACAACCTTTATCGAGTCTATCCTGCGCGATCCGAATTTTTCCGAAGGCGAAAAGACCTTGATGATCGTATGCGAAGACGGCGAAACCGAGTTTGATTACGGTCTGCTGATGGATTCCAACTGCGTTGTCAAGACCATTGAAGATCAGGAAGACTTCAACCGCATGTTCTTAGAGGAATGCAGCCGGAAATACAAGCCGGAACGCGTCATCGTCGAATGGAACGGCATGTGGAAGCTGGCTGATTTGGCTCCGGACACCTTCCCGAAGGGCTGGATTGTCTATCAGACCGTCACCACCGTGGATGCCCGCACCTTTGATAATTATTTCCAGAACATGGGCGGCTTTATGTTCCCGATGCTGCAAATGACCGACATGATTGTGTTTAACCGCTGTGATGCCAACACCAAGGACATTATCAAAAACCGTCGTGTCCGCATGATTAACCGCCGCGCTGACATCTTTATGGATTATCCGGACGGCAAAAGCGAGGTTTATCAGGAGTCTCTGGAGGCCAATCTGGATCTCTCCAAGGACATTGTAGATATTTCCGATGCAGATTATGCGATGTGGTATTTCGATGCGATGGAGCATCCGGAAAAGTATGCGGGTCATACCGTGCGCTTCCTGTGCCAGACTTATCGTCCGAACGGCATGGGCAAAAATAATTTTGCCGCCGGCCGCTTTGTCATGACCTGTTGTGCAGAAGATATTTCTTTTGCCGCTGTTGTGTGCAAGCATCCTTCCGCTGCCAAGCTCAAGGATCGCGATTGGTATACCATCACCGCAGAGGTCAAGCACGAGTTCTTCCCGGAATATCAGGGCATGGGTCCGGTTCTGTATGTTAAGTCTTTAGAGCCTGCCAAGAAGCCGGATGATGATATTTGCTATGTAAAATAAAATTTGTATGTTTGAATCTCCCGATTGATAGCCAATCGGGAGATTTTTTTATCGAAAATTTCCAGAATTATATCATATAATTTTGACGGATTCAAGGTTGATTTTCTTCGATTCATGTCCTATTATGGAATTGTAAGAAAGAAAATATCGCAGTTTTCTCGATATTTCTAAACATTTTTACATACTTTTACAAAATCCCCCAACGATCGAGGAATCGAATAAAATTGCGAGGTGACGCCATATGTGCTCATTGCAGGAGCTGTCCCAAGAATATCTGCAGGACGCCATTCGATTAGAACGGCGCATTGCACAGCTTGAATCGCAGGCTTCTCGCACCATCTCTTTAGAGGTTCGCAGAAAACTGCGCCATCGAATCAATGCCTTATATGATATGGCATGTGAAAACCGCCAAATTGCCTTTCATCTGGAACACTATTATGATAAATCAAAGGAGGCCGTCATATATGTCCCTCGCCCGACTCGAACCAGACAACAAAAGAAACGATTCAGTCGCCACGGATATGGAGCTGCGTCGCCAGCTCTTATCATGCATGGCAGAAACGCTGACAAGTCACCAGTATCAGGTTTGCGTACTGAACTTACTCGAGGGTATGACACAAAAAGAAATTGCTGATATTTTCGGTATTTCTCCCTCTGCGGTTTCCCGTTCGATTTCCTCCGGTCAGCGCCGACTGCGCAAGGCATTGGGCTATCATTTTGAACAAGCCGATCCTACCGAGGATTTTCGAGAAGAACTGCCCTATATCTAGCTGATTCCATCCGGCTGTTTCCCGTACCTATCCTTCTTTTTTCAAGCCTATATCCTTTTCTCCTATATAACACCCCTGCTTTCTGAAATTTTTCAGCCGGATGAATCATATAGAAAAAGGACGTTCCTGCTTTTAGGAACGTCCTTTTGTTGTTTAACCGAATTGTTCTTTTCTCTGTCTGCCCTCTTTGAGCAGTTGGAACAGTGTATCTGCATCCTCTCCGGCAATCGCATCACGATATTCCGTCAAATGCTGAATGATTTCATCAATTTCCGGCACAAGCGCCTGTTTATTCTCGATAAATAACTCCGTCCACATCGTCTCATTGAGATATGCCACGCGCGTCAAATCCCGATAGCTGCCGCCGGAATAGCCTTTGTGCTCCAATTCCGATGGACTTTTGATATACGCACTGGACACGACATGGCACAGCTGAGAAGTATAGGCAATCATGCGGTCATGATGTTCCGGGGTTGTGATGACGAGCTGACCAAAACCAATCTGTGAAAACATTGCTTTGACCTGCTTGACAATCTCCGGTGTTGATGCCTCCGTTGGGACAAGCAGCATACTCGCACCTTTATATAAATCTGCATCGGATGCTTTATAACCGGATACCTCTCTGCCTGCCATCGGATGGCCGCCGACAAAATACAGCCCGTGATCCTGACACAGCGGCGTCAAACGCTCAACCAGATAACTTTTAATGCCGCAATCATCTGTGATGATACAGCCCGGCTTAAACGCCTCAATGTGCTCTTCTACAAAGTCGCAGGAGACCTTCGGATACATAGACAGCAGTACAACATCTGCATCTTTCAAATCTTCCGGCGTGCCAATGGCATCAATAGCGCCATCCGCCAATGCCTTTTCCGCTGTGCTTCGCGTGCGGTTAAAGCCAATGACAGTATAATCAGTATATTTCTTAAATGCACGGGCAAAAGAACCGCCAATCAGTCCCAAGCCAACAATGGCAATTGTTTTTTTCATATACAGAACCCTTCTTTATCTTTTGAATACCGTTCTATTGTATCAAGAGAAAAAAAGGAAGTCAATACTTTTGTTGTTTAAAGCATAAAATCATTAAGGGACATATGAAAAGCGAGATAGGAAATACTATCTCGCTCGAAAAGAGACCTTTCCGTATATCATCCTAAATCCCCCAGATAGGCTATCTTTAGCCCTATAGTATCAAACTTAGCCCTATTTGTCAATACTTTCTTTCTACAATGATTACAAGGGAGTGTGATACTATGGACTTAAATTCTGCAATCAAAAACCGAATTTTACAGCTTCTGCATGAGCATGACATGTCGATTTACAAACTTTCTATGGTGTGTGCCATGTCGCCATCCAGCATTAAAAATATTTTATACGGAAAAAGTCAAAGTCCCAAAATTATTACGATCAAGCTAATCTGCGATGGTCTCGGCATGACACTCGCAGAATTTTTTGATACAGAAGAATTTAATACGCTGGATGTAGAAATCAAATAGAAAGATGATGCAGTAATCATCTCTCTGAAATAAAAAAAAGACCAGAACCCTTTCGGATTCCGGTCTTGCTTTATGTAGGCATCGACTTATCTTCCCGGGCCGTCACCAGCCAAGTATTGTCA
>CAVFAY010000046.1:0-11711 GCA_963620595.1 Anaerotignum sp.
CGTATTTTTTAATTCTACTACATATTCACTCATTGATTTTCACCCTTTTCTCTGATGCCCTGTCTAAAAGGCGATGCCCTTACCGATGATTCTTCGATAAGGGCATCCCATATACTTAACTTATTTCTCGCCCTTTTGTGTATTACTTCAGGTACTCAGACAACTGATCCAAGCGCTCCTGTGCGGAGTCCTTATCAACGATACCAGAACCAGAATCAATGAAGGAATCCAGCTTCTTGCCGTTCAGATTATCTACTGCAGCCTGTACAGCCTTGTAACCCATACCATAAGCGTCTTGAATAACGGACATGGTTTCCTGACCTGCCAAGATAGCTTCGCATGCTGCGCGGTCGCCGTTAAAGCCGAGGAAGATGGTGTTCTCATATGCCTTGTTGCCCTTTGCTGCGCGAGCTGCTGCCATAGCCATATCGTCATTGTTTGCACAGATAATTGCTACGCCTTCCGGATGAGTCTGCATGATAGCTTCCATGGAGTTTACAGCCTTATCTGCCACTGCGTCTGCATACTGGGTTTCGTTCTCGAGGAATGTGCCGCCAGCCTCTGTGACGCCCTTCTTATAGCCTTCATAACGAGCAGTGTTGGTCGGGTCACCCTGTACACCACAGATTTCAATGCACTCGATCTTGTCCCAACCTGCCTCCTTGGCAGCCTCTACAGCCGCCTTGCCGCCAAGTGCCGCTGCTTCTTCATTGCCGGTACCAATGAAGGAAACCACTTCATCGGCATCGAAGTTGGTATCAACTGCGAAGATCGGGGTTGTTGTACCCTTTACCAGCGTTGCTGCCTGATCACCTTGCAGTGGAGCAATAATAATAGAGTCATATGCACCGGACTGTACATCGGTCTCAATCATATTCTGCTGCTCGTCGTATGCCGTTTCAGAGGTTGCGCCCTTGACGTCAACGGTTACGCCGAGATCCTTAGCCGCTGCTTCTGCACCAGCCTGTACATACTGCCAATACTCAGAAGATGTCGTTTTCAGGATCATACTGATCTTTGCTCCGTCTGCGCTTCCGCCACTGGAGCCTGCTGTTTTGTCGCCACCGGAGCTGCCACAAGCACACAAACCGGTCACCATTGCGCCTGCCAAAAGCATCGCTGCAATTCGCTTCATTTTCATAATTCATTCTCCTTTTCTCTGTCCATAGCAGTCTATCTCTCTTGTCGTCTGCCATGTGTTTCTATGTATGCATTGTACCGTTTCATTTCGTGCAAATAAATAACATTTTTTGCTATTAAGTTTAGAAAATGTGCTATTTTTCGTTATTTTTATCGTATTGTACAAATTTACACCCGCATCTTATGTGCAACTTGCCCAATCATTTTTCTGTTACTCTTGGTTTTCATTATACTCTTGTTATTTTTTTGCAAGTTCATTCTTTGACATCCCATACACTCCATGCTACAATTCTGACGTATTCTCAATGGCGATTCTCAATAAGAAGGAGGAAGCCCTATGCTTGGTTTTGAAGCTGGCACCTGCAACGGATCGGATTTATATTTTCAAAGCCCTTCTGAGCAGGCACGCAGTATGTTGTTCTATATGACATCCTGTGGCTACTACTATACAGACAAAGACTATCAAATCGACCGTTCCCGTTATCCAGATGCACGTTACCTGCTCATATATATTCGCAGCGGACAGCTTTCCGTTACTGCAGACAATCGTACCATGACCGCCCGCCGAGGGAATCTAGTCCTTCTAGACTGTTCTCTCCCACATAAGTACCATACCCTTGACCATACAGAATTTGTTTGGATCCATCTAGAAGGCAGTAACAGCCCTCAACTCTTTCAGCAGGTGTGCAGTCTCTACTCCATACCGGTTTTCGACTCTTCCAGCGCTTCAGAAGTCCACCATCTGATGCTGGACATTCTATATGCTTGGCGCAACAACCAATTTATTTCAGAGGCACAGTTGTCTCTGCGGCTTTATTCTATTTGGATTGCACTCATTACCGGTAATACCATCCAATCATATGCAGACACTGGCAATGCACAAACCGCCACCGAGGCTGCTATTCAATATATTGGCGAGCATTACGGAGAGTCTCTGACGCTTCCCGAGCTGGCAAGACACGTCAATATGAGTCAATTTTATTTCTCCCGCCTGTTTAAGAAGCAGTGCGGCTATTCCCCGCACGAATATATCATCCTCGTGCGCATCAATCGAGCGAAGCATTTGCTCAAAACGACAGATCAGCCAGTGAAAGTGATTGCAAACAGTGTCGGTTATCCGAACATTACCACGTTTAGTAATCTATTTTCGTCACGGGTTGGCGTTTCTCCCAGCCAATTTCGGAAAAATCCAATTTGACATAAATGCGCTTCTCGCCGCTATTCTATACATAAAGAAACTACGTTTTATACAGCCTGCACAATTAGAGCCATGTTCATTTGTGCAGGTTGTATTTTTCTCTAAATAAATGATAATTTATGTATAGAACATGAAAACTCTATGCAATGACATTTCTCGATTTTCGCCGTATACTATGGGCACAGTCAAACGAGAGACATGAACGAAAATCAAAGAAACAAAACGTTTCTCCCTAGTTTTCAAACCTTCGAAGGCTGTAAAGAATTTAGTAAATGTATGTAATCACCATTGAGAGAACATTTTTAGGAGGAAAAGAAAATGAAAGAAATCCGTATTGGTCTGGTAGGTTCTGGCTGGATGGGCAAGGCTCATTCCTCTGCACTGGCTGACGCTGAGATGCTGTTTGGCCCTGACTACGGCGTTGCATCCTTCGAGATCGTTGCTGACGCAAACGAGGAAGCTGCAAAGTCTGCACAGAAGAAGATCGGCTTCAAGCGCATCTCCACCGACTGGCATGATGTTGTAACCGATCCGAACGTTGATCTGGTTGACATCGCTACCCCGAACGCTTTCCACTACGAGGTTGCTAAGGCAGCTCTGGAGAACGGCAAGAACGTATACTGCGAGAAGCCGCTGTCCATCTCTGCTGAGGAGTCCAAGGAACTGGCTGAGCTGGCAGTTCAGAAGGGCGTTGTAAACTACGTTGGCTTCAACAACACCCAGAACCCGGCAAACGCTTACGTTCGTGAGCTGGTTCAGTCCGGCGCACTGGGCAAGATCATGCGCTTCACCGGCACTTACGACCAGGATCAGCTGCTGGATGAGTCCCTGCCGATCACCTGGAGACACATCAACAAGCTGGCAGGCTGCGGCGCTCTGGGCGATCTGGGTTCCCATCTGCTGTCTATCTCCCAGTTCATCATGGGCGACATCACCAAGGTAAACGCAGTTGCTACCACCGTATTCCCGAAGCGTCCGAAGTGCGCTGGTTCCGACGAGCTGGTTGACGTTGAGAACGAGGACATCATGACCTTCACCGCAGAGTACGCAAACGGCGCAATCGGTCAGATCGCTTGCTCTCGTGTAGCTACCGGCCGTAAAAACTACCTGTGCTACGAGATTCAGGGCACTAAGGGTTCTGTTCGCTACGATCTGGAGCGCATGGGCGAAGTTCAGGTATACTTCCAGAGCGACAACGAGCGTGACCGTGGTTTCCGCACCGTTCTGCTGAACCCGAAGATGAAGGGCTACTCTGCATTCCAGCCGGCAGGCGGCATCTCTATCGCTTACAACGATATGAAGATCCTCGAAGTACATGCTCTGTTCGATGCAATCACCAACGGCGCTGACTACACCACCGACTTTGAGTTCGGCTACAAGATCGACCGCACTGTTGCTGCTGTTATCGAGTCTTCCAAGACCCGCGAGTGGGTTGACGTAAAGTAATCGTCACAGAAGAAATATCCGCCACTGCCGAACAGTGTTTCGGCAGTGGCTCCAGAAAATAGATGGAGGAAAGACTATGTCTATCAAAATTGGTATTGCTCCGGATTCCTGGGGCGTATGGTTCCCGGCAAGCGATCCGAACAATGAAAAGCAGCCGCAGTGGTGGCGCTGCCTCGACGAAATGAAGATCGCAGGCTATGACGGCTGTGAAATTGGCCCGTGGGGCTACATGCCGAACGACAACCCGCAGGTTCTGAAGAACGCTATCGACGCACGCGGTCTGACGCTGGTCGGTGCTACTGAAGGCGGCAACTATCTGGATGACGCAAATGTTGAACAGATGCTCAAGGACATTGACGACATCTCTGCTTTGCTGAAGGCATTCCCGTCCGCTAAGTATATCGTTCTGCTGCCTCCGATGTACACCAACCTCGCTACCGGCGAGCTGGAAATGAACCCGGAGCTGACCGACGAGGAGTGGGCAAAGTACTGTGCAAACGTACAGAAGTGTGCTGATCGCTGTGCTGCAAACGGCTTCCAGGGTCTGTTCCATCCGCACGTTGACAGCCATGTTCAGACCGAAGAGCAGATCGAGCGCTTCCTGAACGACACCAACGTAGATCTGTGCTTCGATACTGGTCATCATGTATATGGCGGCGGCGAGCCGATCTCCTTCTACAAGAAGTGGGCTAAGCGCATTCCGTACATCCATTTCAAGGATTGCGATCTGTCTGTTAAGGCTAAGATGGACGAAAACAAGTGGTCTTTCGCTAAGGCTGTTACCGAGGACATCATGGTAGAGCCTGGCAAGGGCAGCATCGACTTCGCTGCTATGCATGACGCTCTCGTTGAGTGCGGCTATGACGGCTGGTGTGTTGTGGAGCAGGATCTGTTCCCGGTTAAGTCCTTCGATGTACCGCTGGAGAAGGCTTCCATCGGTCGTGAGAACCTGCGCAAGGCTGGTTTCTAAATCTCTTCTCCGATCCAAAATCGATTACACCTTCATTATACTCTCTTCTCTAATACTTCATCCGATTAAAAATCCACAGCGGCTAATTCTATACAGGAGAAGCGCTGTGGATTTTCCACCTTATATACATAGATATTTATTTATATATGTATAATTTTAGATTTATAAGAACTGAAAGAGACAAAGAATTAGGATAGAATAAATATATAGAAAAAGAACTATATAACAAGTGAAGTTAGGAAAGGAAAAAAACATGGTATTTACACTCACTTCCTTTGTCGCTGTCACAGCGCTGGTTGCTTTTATCAGCTGGCTCAAGACACGCGGCACAGATGAAACCACGCAGGAGGGCTATTTCCTTGGTGGTCGAAGCCTGTCAGGTATTGTCATTTTTGGTTCCCTAATGATGACAAACCTGTCGGCAGAACAGTTGGTAGGCCGAAATGGTCAGGGATATTCCGTTGGTATCACCGCAATGGGCTGGGAAACCATGTGCCCAGTTGCACTGACACTGATGGCATTGTTCTTTGTACCGCGCTATTTAAAGCTCGGCATTGCAACTATCCCGCAGTTTTTGGAAGACCGTTATGATCGCGCAACCCGTGTTCTGGTCTCCTTCATCTTCCTCGTAGCATATATCGTTACCATGCTTCCGCTGGTTCTTTACGCTGGCTCGGTAGCTATGGAACGTATCTTTAACGTTACTGAATTGCTCGGCGGCAATCGCTTTCTTGCAACAACCATTATGTGTATTGCTCTCGGTGTTATCGGCGGCATTTACGCAATCTTCGGCGGTCTGAAGGCCGTAGCCGTATCTGATTCGCTCAACGGCGTTATCTTCATCATCGGCGCCGTTGTTATCGTTCCGGTTCTGGCATTTATCATTCTCGGCGATGGCAGCCTTTCTACCGGCATCAGCCGTATGGTTAATGATGCACCTCCGGGACACCTGAATGCAATCAAGCCTTGGAACGCACAGGCACCGGAAATTCCGTGGCCGATGATTATTCTCGGATGCAGCATCAACCACATTTCTTACTGGTGCACAAACCAGTCCATCATGCAGCGTGTACTCGGCGCAAAGAACCTGAAGGAAGCACAGAAGGGTGCTCTTATTACCGGCTTTGTATGTGTATTCTGCCCGCTGTTCCTCGTAATGCCTGGTATCATTCAGCGTATCCGCGATGGCGGTGTATTGACTGATTTCGACATGGCTTATCCGACTCTGATTCACGACATTCTGCCGACTCCGGTTCTCGGATTCTTCGCAGCTGTTATGTTCGGCGCAATCCTGTCGTCCTTCAACTCCGTACTGAACAGCTCCATGACCCTATTCACCCTTGATATTCTGCCGGTTATCTCCAAGAAGGAGCGTACCGCACAGCAGCAGATCACCATCGCAAAGCGCTTCGGCATTGTTCTTTGCTTGGCTTCCATCGTTATCGCTCCGTTCCTCATCTATCTGCCGGCAGGCATCAGCACCTTCCTGAATCAGATGTGGGGCTACTACGGCGTACCGGTTCTGGCTATCGCTTTGATGGGTATGCTCAACAAGAACATTCCGAGTTTCGCACCGAAGCTCACCATTATCGTTCACATCATTGCATATGGTATCTTGATGAATACCGTACCGCTTCACTTCCTGTACTTCGAAGTAGGCGTATTCTTCCTCGATATTATCCTGCTGTGGGTTTGCGCTAAGATCAAGCCGCGTCCGGTCCCGTATGAAATGAAGAACCTGGAAGTTGTAGATATGACCCCGTGGAAGTTCCGTTACCCGCTGGTAATTGCAACCTTCATTGTACTGGCAATTATTTACATCACCTTCTCCCCACTGGGAATTGGCTAAACAAGATTTACCCCACTTTTTCTATTCTCTCTCATATTTCCAAAACAGAGCAGCTCATTTTCCCGAGCTGCTCTGTTGCTTTATACATTTAAGACCAATCAAAAACGCACCGGATTTTGTTTCATCCGATGCGTTATGTATTTACGTCTGTGCGTCCTTCAACTTTTGATATATCTCACTCTGTCCGTCAAAAGGCGTTCCGAAATCTAAACAAAGTGTATCGCCAATCTGTGCTGTCACATAACAAACCTGCGCAGTCTTATCATAATTCACAGACAACGTAACCGCATTTTCCTGTGAATTGTTTCCGTTCAAATATCCAGATAAACCACCAGCAAAGCATTGATCTCCATTGTCCAACTTGATTTCTGTGAGCCTGCCTGTCAGAGGTATCGTATCTGTAACACCATTTGCCGTAATCGTAGCTTCAGCATTCACACTGGCATCTGGATCCGAACACTCTTGAATATCCAATTGCAAAAAGCTATCGGAATCATTCGTAAGGGCATTTCATTCGGTAAGCGTGAGACCATACTTTCTTTGAATTGCTACTTCATTGTCCGGTGTATTCATAGATACTGTACACACAGGCAGCGTCAACGAACATTTTTCCAAGAATACCGAGGTTTGCTCCGCCTGCTGTTCCTGCGCCACTGGTTCCTTCTCTTGCTCCGGTGTTCCGCAGCCTGACATAAACAGGGCAAGAACTGACAGTAATAAAACCGTAGAAAAAGATCTTTTTTTCATAGATATGCTCCCTATTTAACTGCTTTGAATGTCGTGCTTATCGTGTCATGATGTACAAAAAAATAATATAAAATCAAATTTATTTTGTGTATTTTTATTATACCTAATACACTTTCCATTGTCAACAATTATATATACGGCTTCAACAGACCTTTATTTTTTGGCAAGCAAATCAATTGATACGCCGCCGTTGCCTCTTTATCGACAAGCGGAACAATCGTTCTGTCCTGCAAAACCTCTTGCTCCTCCCATCCAGCCAAATTCGTAGTAAAACACAGCAGCGTAGAACTCCGAATCAATTCTTCCAAAGCAAAGTCATCTGTCTGCACGAGGAATTTCGAGGCAGGCATTTTCTCATGGCACAAATTGCTCCAAAAGCCAAGCTGATCGCGCACCAAGCAATTAAATCCATTGATCTGTTCAAAGGTCAGCGTTTTTTCCCGCGCCAATGGATGGTTGTTCGGCACACAAACCGACAATTGTTCCCGCAAAAACGGTACAACAAGCAAGCGTTTATCGGCAAAGGCATACGGCAGGATGCCAATTTCACAGCTGCCGGACACGACCTGCTCGATAATCGTTGATACATCTTCCAATTTTGACGAAATTGTATTGTCCGGATACCGAGCAGTCAGCGCAGGCAGCAGCGACCACAACGGCGCGGGCGCGCAGGACGAGACATGGATGGTGTGCAGGCTTCTGTCAAATGCCTGTACCATCTGTACGGCATGGTCTGCATCCTCTAACAGCTTCCGCGCATACGCAACCGCACGCAAACCGGTCTCATTGCAGGCGATGCGATTTTTCCCTCTTGTAAACAACGACACGCCAAACGCATCTTCCACATGATGCATGGTGCGCGTGAGGGTTGGCTGAGAAATATGCAGTTGTTCTGCCGCTTTTGACAGGGTTCCGCAGTCCGCAAACGTCACAAACTGCTGTAATTCCAACAAATCAAGCATTGCGCCTTCTCCTTTGCTATTCATAATATGAATGATAGATTCCGATATTGCTATTGTACACCGGAGACAAATGCATGTAAACTATAGACAGTAAGATTATTGATGCAAGGAGGATATGATTATGGATTATGTAACGCTGAACAACGGCGTGAAAATGCCGCAGCTGGGTTATGGCGTGTATCAGACCCCACCGGAGGACACAGAGCGCTGTGTGCTGGAAGCCATCGAAGTCGGCTATCGCAGCATTGACACCGCACAGGCATACGGCAACGAGGAAGGTGTCGGCAACGCCATCCAGAAGTGCGGCCTGCCGCGGGAGGATCTGTTTATCACCACTAAGATTTGGATCTCCAACGCCGGTTATGAAAAGGCAAAGGCTTCTATTGCAGAATCTCTGCGCAAGCTCCAGACCGATTATATCGATCTGCTGCTGATTCATCAGCCGTTTGGCGATTACTACGGAACCTATCGTGCCATGGAAGAAGCATACCGCGCAGGCAAGGTTCGTGCTATCGGTGTTTCCAACTTCTATCCGGATCGCTACTTGGATCTGGCGCATTTCGCAGAAATCAAGCCGGCTGTCAATCAGGTGGAAACCCACGTATTCCAGCAGCAGAAAATTGCCAAGGAGTACCTGAAGAAAAACGGCACACAGATTATGTCTTGGGGCCCGTTCGCGGAAGGCAAAAATGATTACTTCAACAATCCGGTTCTCAAGGATATTGCCGCTGCACACGGCAAATCCGCCGCACAGGTTGCCCTGCGATTCCTGCTGCAAAGCGATGTCGTTCTCATTCCGAAGTCCGTACACAAGGAACGCATGGAAGAAAACTTCAACGTCTTTGATTTTGCCCTGACCGATGAGGAAATGGCACGCATCGAAGCATTGGACACCGGCAAGAGCCTGTTCTTCTCTCACTACGATCCGCAGACCGTTGAGTGGTTTATGAGCATTATATAATAAAAGGTATATGATGTGATGAAAAAAGCCTGTCGCTCAAAAAGAGCGACAGGCTTTTGCTGTATCTATGCGACGTATGGAATATGCTCATTCATTACACAAGCCGTACAGAAATTTCCGTGACAAATTCATCTATGGAATCCACCACAAAGTTATCCACCACAAAATGTTCCAGATAGGTATCATCTGTCTGGAGCTTTTTCGCTTTTTCATAGGCAAGCAGTCGTTCATAGGCTTCAGACAGTGTATTCCAATGACCGACATGATAAGCCGTCAAATACTCTCCCGCCGGAAACGTCAAACAATGCGTGTTGTTCGGCTTTTCTTCCAGCAGCAATCCCGCCGTATCATAGACATCATACAAACCGCAAACTAAATTTTCTTTACTCTGAATATAGGCAAGGTCATAATCTATCGGCATTCCCTCCTGTTCCAGCTTAAAAATCATCTCTCCGATCTTTTGGTAATACGCCCATTCGTCATCCGGCGACACCGAAGCGTACAAATAATATCGCTCCGGAAACGTCTGTATAGAAATCTCTTCTGTGTGCAAGTCTTGAATCGCTTGGATCTTTTGAGTCCTCTGCGCCATCCATTTTTTCATCTGCTGCAATTTTTTGATCTGCTGATCCAATTGCTTCTCTCGCTGTTCAAACACCTGTAAAATGCGTTCCGCACTGCGATGCCGCATAAATTCTCGAATTTCTTTGAGCGGCATTCCCAATTCTCTCAGCATGAGGATCGTATCCATCACTTCGACTTGATTGACAGAGTACTGCCGATACCCATGTTCCGTCACGACTTCCGGACAAAACAGACCTATTTCATCATAATGAAACAGAGTTTCTTTTGTCACACCCATCAATTTGGCAAACTCTCCCGTTGTCATGTAAAGATTTCGATTCATTGCTTCTTTTTTCTCCATTTTCTCTTGACTATAGGGTTACCCTATAGGATATACTGTCAAATGTCAAGCAAAACATAACCGAAAGGAGCTTTTCTTTTTATGAGTTCATCGCTCAACCAGCGATTTACGCCTTGGTCCCTATTAAAATTTGCAGCGCCGTCTATCATTATGATGATGTTTATGTCGCTGTATACGATTGTAGACGGTATTTTTGTCTCTCGTTTTGTCGGCAGCAATGCGCTGTCCTCCATCAATATCGTCTATCCGGTCATCAATGTTGCCATTGCCGTGGCAACCATGCTCGCTACCGGTGGCAATGCCATTATCAGCCGCTATTTGGGTGAAAATCGTCCCCAGAAAGCAAATGCCTGTCTGACACAATTTGTCTGTGTTACTATTGGTCTGAGCATTCTATTTCTGGCGTTTATCTTAGCTTTTACCACACCGCTTTCTCGTTTTCTGGGTGCCAGCGACATTTTGCTCAGCGATTGCAATACATATCTGCGCATTTTGGGACTATTTGTCCCCGCCTGTATGCTCCAAGCTTTGTTTCAATCCTATCTTGTGACGGCAGGGCGTCCCAATTTCGGTCTGGCTTTAACTATCGGCGCGGGTATCTGCAATGCCGTATTGGATTACGTGCTCATTGCAGTCTGCCAATTCGGCGTTGCCGGTGCTGCCATCGCTACTTGTATCGGTCAGTGTATTCCTGCCGTTGTCGGTCTGTTCTTCTTCTTTTTAAACAAAAACGGACTACATTTTACCAAATTCTCTTTCCATACACGGGAGTTATTGCAAGCGTGCTACAACGGTTCTTCCGAAATGGTCTCTCAGCTGTCCATGGCAATTGTCACTGTGCTGTTCAATATCGTGTTGATGCGCATTGCCGGAGAGCATGGCGTTGCCGCCATTACTATTTTATTGTACGGCGAGTTTTTGTTTAATTCGTTTTATCTCGGATTTTCTATCGGCATTGCCCCCATTGTCGGATTTCAATACGGCGCGCAGGACAAAGTGCAGCTCAAGCGCGTGTATCGCATCGCCTTTGCCTTTGTTATCATTTCTTCTTTGGTATTGCTGAGTGCTGCGGAGGGGCTGTCCCGCCCGATCATTACCATATTCACCGATGATCCGGAGACGTTCCCCTTGGCATTGATCGGCTTCCGCCTATTTTCTATCAGTTTTTTGTTCAGCGGATTCAACATTACCTCTTCTGGCTTCTTTACTGCTCTGTCCAACGGCAAAGTGTCCGCCATTCTCTCCTTTTGCCGAACCTTTATCTTTACGACGATTTGCCTGCTTGTTCTTCCGCAATTTCTCGGAATCAATGGTGCTTGGATCGCCGTACCAATTGCAGAGGTATGCACGCTGCTGATCTCCTTGTATATGCATCAAAGATATTTCATTCGTTCGGGAAATCAAAATTACTTTGCACCATAAAGTAAAGCCGCGGCATGATTGCCGCGGCTTTACTCATTTTATTGGCGCCGAATAGGCATGATAAAAACCACTCGTTGAACGAGTGGTAGGT
>CAVFAY010000047.1:0-11055 GCA_963620595.1 Anaerotignum sp.
TGTCCCCTTTCATCTCACTCCTTCGGGAGTTTCTATCTTTCAACGTTGGCGGTAATTGCGATTCTGTTCGCCTACGTGTGGAGAGATTGAAGTAAATCAAAACTATCGAAGCGAGAGCACCACTGTGCTCTCGCTTTTTTTGCGCCTATAGATACTGACTTTTGTGCAATTTTTTGGAAATGATTTGGTTAAAATTGTTAAAAATATGACTGCAACTATGGAAAAAAGTTCAAATTCTCAAAGTTGGTCAAAAAGTTGCACAAAAATGATTAACAATGATTGAAATTGAATACAAATATTGTTATAATTGATGCCATAGAGAGGGAATTGACATGATCGCTGAAACTAGACACCAGATGATTTTGGATATTTTGCATAAACAGAGATCCGCCAGTGTACAGGAGCTTTCCGAACAGCTTCACATCAGTGAATCAACAATTCGGCGTGATCTAATTATTTTGGATCGTCAAGGAAAGCTGACAAAGGTATACGGCGGCGCAATGGCAATGAACATGGAGTCATCGTACGATCCGTATGAGCCGGATATGGACACAAAGGAAGCTCTGTTTGTAGAAGAAAAAAAGCGTATGGGACAATATGCCGCATCGCTGATTCGAGCAGATGATTTTGTGTATATTGATGCCGGAACCAGTACCATTCATTTGGTCAATGCCATCAGCGGCGAGGCAAAAAAAGCGGTATATGTTACCAATGGTTTGCTGCACACACGTATTCTGGCACGAAAGGGATGCAGGGTTTATGTTCCGGCAGGCCGTGTCAAACCCCGTACCGAAGCGATTGTAGGTGTCGCGGTTCTCAACAGCCTGCGTCGGTATAATTTTACCAAAGCATTTATGGGAGTCAACGGCATTTCCGTTGAACGAGGCTTTATGACGCCGACCATTGAGGAAGCGGAGCTGAAAGCGGCGGCCATTCAGTCGTCACTTGAAAGCTGGTTCCTTGCAGACGAAAGTAAGTTCAACAAAATTTGCGCCGCAGGGATTTGTAATTTGGCACAAGCGGGTATTATTACGAACCGATTGCCGGATGTCAATTATGCGGAGAAGACCTTGGTGAAGGAGATTGACAGAGAATGATTTATACTGTGACCTTTAATCCGGCTATTGATTATGTGGTTCATTTAAATGGTCCGCTCAAGAAGGAAGGCATCAATAGAAACGCTTCGGAAGAATATCAGTTCGGCGGCAAGGGTATTAATGTTTCCAATGTGCTGCGCACATTGGGCGTTGAATCCAAAGCCTTGGGATTTGTCGCTGGATTTACCGGCGAAGGACTGGAAAAGGGCTTGCAGGCGAGCGGTTTGTGCACCGATTTCATTCACGTCTCGGAAGGTATGACTCGCATCAATGTTAAGGTAAAAGCGGAGCAGGAAGCGGAAATTAACGGCATTGGTCCGAACATTACCGCAGAGGATATGAAGCAGCTGTATCATAAGCTGGATCAAATTCAGGCTGGCGATACATTGGTTCTGTCCGGTTCCATTCCATCGTGCCTTGCCAGTGATACCTATGAGAAGATTATGGCATATCTGGCAGACAAAAACATTCGCATTGTCGTGGATGCTACCCGTGACCTGCTCGTCAATGTACTCAAGTATCATCCGTTCCTCATCAAGCCGAACAATCACGAACTAGGTGAAATCTTCAACACGGTTCTCAAGACAGATGAAGAAATTGCCGATTGTGCGAGAAAATTACAGGAGATGGGCGGCAGAAATATTCTGGTCTCCATGGCAGGGGACGGTGCGTTGCTGCTGGATGAAACCGGAGAAGTGCATCGCATTGGCTGTCCAAAGGGAAAGGTGCAGAACAGCGTAGGTGCTGGTGACTCCATGGTGGCAGGCTTCTTGGCTGGCTATCTCACCAAGCAGGATTACGGCTATGCACTCAAGCTCGGCACAGCTGCCGGTAGTGCCACAGCGTTCTCTATTGGTCTGGCAGAGAAAAAGGACATCGAACAGCTGCTTCAAACGCTGTAAGATAGAAAACTAAGCAAGGGAAAGAGGGCGAGTATATGAAACTGATTGAATTGTTTAGCCGAGATGCTACAGCATTGGATGTCAAAGCAAAAGACAAAGATGCCGTCATTAACAAGTTGGTAGATCTTCAGTTTACTCACGGCAATATCACGGATAAAGAAGCCTACAAAAAGGCTATTTATGCACGAGAGGCCGAATTTTCTACGTATGTCGGCGAAGGAATTGCCGTTCCGCAC
The DNA here is from genome assembly GCA_963620595.1 of Anaerotignum sp. Lineage (GTDB taxonomy): Bacteria > Bacillota > Clostridia > Oscillospirales > Butyricicoccaceae > Butyricicoccus_A. The sequence goes on from CAVFAY010000047.1 coordinate 2,236, forward strand.
GCAAAGACGGAGGTTGTCACAGCGCCGAGCTTGGCGGTAGTACGGCTGACAGAGCCGATTCAGTACAACGAAGATGACGATGATAAGAGCAAGCTCTTTTTCATGATTGCAGCGCCGATGAACGGCAATCTGCATGTAGATATGCTGGCACGCATGATGAGCCTGCTGGCAAATGAGGATTTCGTAGCAAAACTGAATGCGGCAAAAACGCCACAGGAATTTCTCGATTTGATTGCAAAAGAAGAGGAACAGAACTTCGGAGATGAAAGCTTTACCGAAGAAGAGGTTTCACAGGCGGGATACCGCATTTTGTGTGTTACCGCGTGCCCGACAGGCATTGCGCACACCTATATGGCAGCGGAAAATCTGCAAAAAGCAGGTGCTGCGATGGGGATTCCGACAAAGGTAGAAACAAACGGCTCCGGCGGTGTAAAAAATGCGTTGACCGCGGATGAAATTGCAAAATGCGACGGCATTATTATTGCCGCAGATAAAAATGTAGAAATGGCTCGTTTTGATGGCAAACCGGTGGTTATTACCCGTGTTGCCGATGGCATCCATAAGCCGGAAGAGCTGATTGGCAAGATCGTGAACGGCGAAGCGCCGATTTATCACGCAACGGGCGGTGCACCGGCTGCTGCTCCAAATGAATCCGCAGGAAGTGCGATTTATAAGCACTTGATGAATGGCGTATCGCATATGTTGCCGTTCGTTGTCGGCGGCGGTATTATGATCGCGCTGGCGTTCCTGCTCGATGATTATTCAATTGACCCTTCCAATTTCGGCATGAACACCCCGCTGGCTGCGTTCTTTAAGACAGTTGGCAATGCAGCCTTCGGATTCATGCTTCCGATTCTCGCTGGATTTATTGCGATGTCCATTGCAGATCGTCCGGGCTTAGCTGTTGGCTTTGCGGGCGGCGTACTCGCAATGAACGGCACATCATTTACCGGCTTGATGAACGGAGACACGACTGGCGTATCCGGTGGCTTCTTGGCAGCATTGCTTGCAGGCTTTGCAGCCGGTTATTTGGTACGATTCTTGGAAAAGATAACAGAGAAGATGCCAAAAGCGATGGATGGTATCCGTCCGATGCTGATTTATCCGCTCGGCGGCATTCTCTTAATTGGTATTCTGATGTGTGCGATCAATCCAGTGATGGGTGCGATCAATACCGGTATTTCTTGGATTCTGAATTCGATGGGCGGCTCGTCTAAAATTCTGCTCGGCTGCGTACTTGGCGGTATGATGAGTGTGGACATGGGCGGTCCGATCAACAAGGCAGCGTATGTATTCGGTACAGCTGCACTGTCCATGGGACAATTTGATGTCATGGCAGCGGTTATGATTGGCGGCATGGTTCCTCCGATCGCTATCGCATTGTCCTGCACCTTCTTCCCGAAAAAGTGGACGACAGAAGAGCGCAACAATGGCCTTGTCAATTATGTCATGGGCTTGTGTTTTATTTCTGAAGGCGCAATTCCATATGCTGCAGCAGATCCGGGACGTGTGCTCCCGTCCTGCATCATTGGCTCTGCTATTGCAGGCGGTTTGTCTATGGCATTTGGCTGCACCTTGCAGGCACCGCATGGCGGTATCTTCGTATTTCCGACGGTAGGGCATCCGCTGATGTATGTTGTTGCTCTGGTAATTGGCTCGATTGTCGGCGGCGTGATTTTGTCGGCACTGAAGAAAACAAAGGCTGAATAAGCAAAAACGCTTTATTTTTATTATGCAATCCATGTATTGAAAGGAGATTTTTATTATGCTGCGTTTTGAGTACACCGTAACAGATCCAGAAGGCTTCCATGCACGTCCGGCAGGCATGTTTGTCAAAGAGGCAAAGAAGTATGATTGCGTTACTACCGTTGAGAAAAATGGTAAGACCGCAGATGCTCGCAAGATGTTCGGACTGATGGGTCTTGGCATCAAGGGCGGTGACACCATCGCAATTAGCGTAGAGGGTGCACAGGAGGAAGAAGCTGCTGCTGCACTGAAGGCATTTATGGAAGCAAATCTGTAAAAACTAAATATTTTGTTCGTCAACTCTATTCTATTTATCTATTCCAAAAGGTGTCACGTTTTGTACGTGCACCATCAAAAATGACAGTTTGAATGGTCTGCAAGATGTCGACAAAAACAATTTTTGCTGGAACAACAAAAAACAAAACACAAGTATTTAATGAATCTTGTAAAACCATGTTAAGACTGTTTTTGCCACGCGAGTGCACATATGTGTGCGTTCGCGTGGCTTTTCTTATATTTTGCAGAAATGTGTGATAAAATATAATTGTAACAGGAAACCAATCGTGGTAAAATAAAATTATAAAAAGGAATAGGAGGGCGGACGATGGATTATCAACTACGACTATTGTCGGAACGGCGAGTATCTGGTAGAAAAAATTTGTTTGTATCATCCGGATACGACAGCACGTGTGCAGACCTTGGAACAGCTGCAGCATCTGGATTTGACTGCGGCATTTTCCGAACGAACCTCATTGGAATTGACACCGATTGGTGTAGACAAGGGAAAAGGTCTGAGCAAGCTGTGCGAGGAGCTGCATATTCCGGTGGAACAGGTCATTGCTGTTGGAGATGCTCCCAATGATTTGGCAGTTTTGCAAACGGCTGGATTGGCACTTGCTGTGGACAACGCTTCGGAAGAGGTCAAACAAGTGTGCCATGCGGTTGTTGCAGACAATGAGCACAATGGTGTCAAGGAGGCCATCGAGCATTGGCTGTGCGGTGCAGTGCACGGTACACAGCCAATCTATCAGACAGTATAAAAAAGAGACCTGCTTACAGGTCTCTAAGACAACAGCACCTGCATATCTTCTGGTATCGGCGCGGTAAATGTTAAGGGTTGCTTGGTAATCGGATGGGTAAATGACAGCTGATAAGAATGCAATGCCTGCCGAGCGATGTGGGTATAATCGGGATTGTATAAAAAATCACCGGGTAGCGGGTGGCCGATGTGCTTCATATGGACGCGAATTTGATGGGTTCTTCCGGTCTCCAGCCGGACGGCAGAAAGAGAGAATCCATTGCGCACAGTCAATCGCTCGAAATACGTGACAGCAGGCTCGCCGCGCGCTTCATCGACAATGCGCTCGATGGTGCTGTCATGAGCGCGGGCAATTGGTGCACGGATACAACCGGACGCCGGCAGAACACCGGTGCAAATCGCGCGGTATTCCCGATGGATCTTTCGATGACGCATTTGTTCCGCCAGAATACAGGCGGATAGCTCGTTGAGGGAGAATAGTACGACGCCGGAGGTGTCTCGATCCAATCTGCCAACGGAACGGGCAGTAAACGGCTCTCCACGTTGCTGATAATAGTAGGCAAGCGCATTGGACAGCGTATCATCATAATGCCCCTGCGATGGATGAACGGGCATACCGGCGGGTTTATTGAGGACAATGAGGTCACTGTCCTCATAGACAATAGAAAGCGGCAAACGGACGGGGAGTAGATTTTCGTTTGGCGCAAGATGTGGAATCACTGCACGCAGCGTTTGACCTGCGTGCAGTTTTTGATTGGAACGAATGGAAATCCCGTCCAATAACAGTCCGTTTTCCTGATATTTGGTTTGGATGAGCAGATGCCGCGAGAACCCCTGCGCGCGCAGAAATTGGTCTGCCGTGCGCCCGTCAAATTCTGGCGGGATCTGATATTGAATGCTGTTTCTAATCATGCTTGCCAGTGTATCATATTTGAAGCGATTTTGCAATCGGCTTCTTGATTGACGCAAGGTGTTTAGATGGCGTATAATAAATATGGTAAAAAAATTACGAGGAGGAAAACGTTGTGAAGGATATGCTGATACAGCTGTGCAGCGCAGACGGTGTGACCGGCTTTGAAGGACATGCTGCACAAAAGGCAGCGGAGCTGTTGGCACCATACTGCGACCGTGTGGAATTTGATTCCTGTGGCAGTGTATTGGGCTGGAAGAGCTGCGGCAAGCCGAATGCAAAGACTGTCCTGCTCGATGCCCATCTCGATCAGATTGGTTTTATGGTCACAGATGTGCTCGATGGCGGATTCCTGCGCTTTACGCAGGTGGGCGGCATTGATCCGCGTATGCTGCTTGGCGCTGAAGTGACAATATTGACGGAAACACCAAGATATGGTGTCATTTCCTGTACTCCACCGCATTTGCTGGTGGCGGGAGAGCAGAATAAAGCCGTGCCGATGCATGAAATGCTCATTGATACCGGCTTGCTGGACGCTAAGTCCGTCATTCCGATTGGCACGCCGATTGTGTTTGCACAGCCGCCGTATGAGCTGACGGACGGTCAAATTACCGGCAAGTGCTTGGATGACCGTGCGGGCTTTATTTCGATTGTCGAGGCAATGAAACAGCTGAAAGACGCGGATTTAGAGGTAGATATTGTCGTGTGTGGTTCGGTACATGAGGAGACCGACTCACTCGGCGCTCTGGCGGCATCCTTCCGCGTAGCACCGGATTACGGCATTGCGGTGGACGTCAGTCATGCCAAGACACCGGACAGTGGTTCGGACGAAGCGTTTGCATTTGGCGGCGGGGGGCTTGTTGGCATGGGACCGAATCTGCACCGCGGTTTGACCAATCGCATGATAAAGGTTGCGCGTGCGGAAGAAATTCCATATCAGATCGAAGTGATGGAAGGCAATACGGGCACCAATGCATGGGACATGCAGGTGGTGCGCAGCGGTATCGCCATGGGCTTACTGTCCATTCCGCTGAAATACATGCACACGCCAATTGAGACCATCAAGCTGTGTGATGTACAGGTAGTCAGTGATTTGATGGCAGCATTTTTAAAGGAGTTTGACGGGGAGGTAACGCGTGTATGATCGAGTTATTAGAAAAGCTGTGCGCGCTTCCCGGCCCGTCCGGCTGTGAAGATGCTGTGCACGATTTTATTTTGGAGCAAGCAAAGCCATATGCGGATGAGATTCGAGAGGACAATCTCGGCAATCTGATGATTTTCCGCAAGGGCAAGAAACACATCGACAAGACCGTGATGCTCTCTGCGCACATGGATGAAGTCGGTGTGATTTGCAAGGGATATACGGATGATGGCTGTGTCAAGTTTGGCTTTGTCGGCGGTGTTGATCCGCGTGTTGTGATTGGCAGAAGGATTTTATTTGGTGATGTGCGCGGCGTTGTTGGCATTAAGGCGGTTCATTTGACCACACGGGAAGAACGAAAGACCATGCCCAAAACCAGCAGCTTATATATTGACATTGGCGCATCAGATAAAAAGGAAGCACAGAAAAAAGTGCCGCTCGGCACCTATGGTGTCTTTGATTCTGCCTGTGTTCGCTTTGGTGATGGACTGCTCAAAGCGAAAGCCATTGATGATCGTGTGGGATGCGCCGTGATGCTGACCGTTTTGCAGGAACAGCCGGCGGTCGATACGTGGTTTGTTTTTGGCGTGCAGGAAGAGGTTGGTCTGCGTGGATCTCGCTGTGCGGCATTTGCCCTGCAGCCAGATATTTGTCTGGTGCTTGAGGGTACAACGGCGGCAGATTTGGCGGAAGTAGACGGTGCCAAGCAAGTATGTGGTCTGCGCAAGGGTGTTGTCATTCCGTTTATGGATCGCTCTACGATTTACAATCAAAAGCTGTTTGAGACACTGCGCAAGCTGGCAGAGGAACATCATATTCCGTGGCAGACCAAGCACCGCGTAGCGGGCGGCACAGATGCCGGACGCATTCATTTGACCAGAGAAGGTATTCTGACAGTCGGCTTGGCGGCACCGGTTCGCTATATCCATTCACCATCCAGTGTTGCTGCTCTGGAGGACATGCAGGGGATGCTGGCACTGAGCCGACATTTTCTGACATATTTGGGAGATGAAAAATCATGAGTTTTGATATTTATAAAGCATTTTGTAATTTGTCTGTTGCTTTCGGCCCATCTGGCAGAGAGTCGGACATCATTCAGACGATTCGTGAGGTAACGGCGGATCATGTGCAGAATATTGGCGATTGGGATCATCACATTGATACGATGAACAATCTGGTATATCATCGCAAGGGCAACGGCAAGAAAATTTTGCTCGCAGCGCACATGGATTCCATTGGCGTTGTGGTAACACATATTGATGACAACGGATTTGCCCGCTTTGCACAGGTTGGAGGTTTCATGCTCGGAGATCTGGTAGACAGACGGGTTCGCTTCCAAAACGGCACGTGCGGTGTGATTTCGTTTGAAGAAAAGACAGAGTTTTCCAAGCTGGGCTTTGACAATTTGTTTTTGGACATTGGCGCAGCAAGCAAAGAAGAAGCAGAAAAACTGATGCAGGTCGGAGACTTCGCCGTATACGATGAACAGCCGCACAAGCAAGGAGATGTCGTCTGCGGTCCGTATCTGGACAATCGCATTGGCTGTGTGACATTGATTGGTGCAATGGCGCAGCTGGCAGATTTGCCGTGCAACAGTGATATTTATGTGGCATTTACGGCACAGGAAGAAGTCGGCCTGCGTGGCGCACAGACGGTAGCGTTTGCCATTCAGCCGGATTATGCGATTGCTGTTGATGTGACAGACACTGGAGATTTGCCGGAGCGCAAATACCCGATGGCTGTAAAGATGGGAGCGGGACCGGCGGTCAAGATTATGGATCATTCAGTTATCTGTGACCAGCAGGTCAAAGATGCCTTGTATCGTGTCGCAAAGACGCGGAATATTCCGGTACAGCGAGAGATTATGGAATTTGGCGGAACTGATACTGGGGCCATTCAGCGCACGGCTGGCGGCGTGAAAGTCGGTGCAGTCAGCATCCCTACCCGCTATATCCATTCTGCTGCGGAGATGGCAAATCTGCGTGATGTCGAGCAGGCTATCCAGCTCATTGCACATGTTGTCAGCGAAGGCGTGGATAAAAAGTAAAATAGCTATAGAAACAGGAAAATCCAGTCTCAAACGGGACTGGATTTTTTTGTGCGGTTAAACTTCTGTATTCTCGGAAATTGCTTCCGGCTGTTCCGGTCGGTTGAGAATTTCCATGAATTCTTCGCCGGTAATCGTTTCTTTTTCGTATAAGAAACGAGACAGCTCGTCCAGTTTTTGGCGGTTCTCTGAGAGGATTTTCCGTGCTTTTTCGTGCTGTGCCTTGACCAGCTCGACAACCTTCTTGTCGATTTCGTTCTGGGTATCAGCAGAGCAGGCGAGAGAGGTATCGCCGCCGAGATACTGGTTATTGACGGTTTCCATTGCAACCATATCAAAGCTGTCGCTCATGCCGTAGCGGGTAATCATGGCGCGAGCCAGTTTGGTTGCCTGCTCAATGTCGTTGGAAGCGCCGGTCGTGATTTCATGGAAAACAACTTCCTCGGCCGCACGACCGCCGGTAAACGTGGCGATCTTGTTTTCAATTTCTTCCTTGGACATCAGATATTTATCTCCCTGCTCAACCTGCATGGTATAGCCGAGAGCACCGGAGGTGCGCGGGATAATCGTGATTTTCTGCACCGGTGCGGAGTGCGTCTGCAAGGCGGCAACCAACGCATGGCCGATTTCATGATAGGCAACAACCTGCTTTTCGTGGTCAGAGAGCACCGTGTTCTTTTTCTGATAACCGGCAATGACCACTTCAATACTTTCTTCTAAATCTGCTTCTGTGACAACAGAACGGTTATCGCGCACGGCGCGCAAAGCGGCTTCGTTGATGATGTTGGCAAGCTCTGCGCCGGATGCGCCGGCTGCCATGCGGGCGATGGTGTGGTAGTTTACATCGTCTGCGGTTTTGATCTTCTTGGCATGTACCTTGAGAATGGCTTCTCGTCCGGCGAGATCCGGCAGTTCCACCGGCACACGGCGGTCAAATCGACCGGGACGTGTCAAGGCAGGGTCGAGAGATTCCGGCCGGTTGGTAGCTGCCAGAATGATGACACCATTGTTGCCCTCAAAGCCGTCCATTTCTGTCAGCAGCTGATTGAGCGTCTGCTCGCGTTCGTCATTGCCGCCGATTTGCCCGTCACGCTTTTTGCCGATGGCATCAATCTCATCAATAAAGACGATACACGGGGCTTTTTCCTTCGCCTGCTTAAACAGATCGCGGACTTTAGAGGCGCCCATGCCGACAAACATTTCAACGAACTCCGAACCGGACATCGAGAAGAATGGAACACCGGATTCTCCGGCAACAGCCTTTGCTAACATGGTTTTACCGGTTCCCGGAGGGCCAACGAGCAAAATGCCCTTTGGCATGGAAGCGCCGATGGCTGTATATTTGTTTGGATTGTGCAGGTAATCGACAATTTCCTGCAAGTTTTCCTTTGCCTCATCTTCTCCGGCAACATCGTCAAAATGAATGCCTTCTGTCGATTGCACGTAAATCTTGGCGTTGCTTTTGCCCATGCCAAACATCATAGAGTTCTTGCCGCCAGCCTGATCCATGAGCTTTTTGCCCATGTACTGACCAAGGACAATAAAGATCACGAGCGGCAGGACAAAGGTCAGCAAAAAGCTGAGAATCGGAGAGGTGGTCTGCTGGATTTCCTGTTCAAATTTCGCGCCGGAATCATATAACCGCTGCACCAGCTGCGGATCATCCATCTTACCGGTCTTATAGGTTGTATCCTTGGCTTTGTTTGTAAAGATAATCTCGCTGTTGTCAATTTCTACCTCGCCGATGTCCTTGTCGGCAATCATAGTCAAAAATGTGCCGTAATCGACGTCTTTGACTTGATGCTGCATGAGCATCGGGCCTGCGATCATATTAAACAGAATCACAACCAATAAAATGATTCCGTAATAAAAGATCAGAGGCTTTGAAGTGACCCCCAATTGTTAGACAAAAATAAGAATTAAGTGAACTGAACGGT
>CAVFAY010000048.1:0-10262 GCA_963620595.1 Anaerotignum sp.
CACCCCATCTATTAGATAGTATATCATACTGTCTAACAAATGGGGTGCAGTTCATTCTGGTTTGTCAGATTAGAATTCGCACTTCTTTGCGATGTAATCCTTGACCTCAGCGATCGGCAGACGAATCTGCTCCATGGTGTCGCGGTCACGGATGGTTACACAGCCGTCGGTTTCGGTCTCGAAGTCAACGGTGATGCAGAGCGGAGTACCGATTTCATCCTCGCGGCGATAGCGCTTGCCGATGGAACCAGCCTCGTCATAGTCAATCATGAAGTGCTTGGACAGCTCTTCGTATACCGGCACAGCCTGATCGTGCAGCTTCTTGGACAGCGGCAGGACAGCAGCCTTGTACGGTGCCAGAGCCGGATGCAGACGCAGAACAACGCGAACGTCATCCTTGCCCTTCTTGTCCTGACCAACGACTTCCTCATCATATGCATCGCACAGGAATGCCAGAGCAACACGGTCAGCACCCAGAGACGGCTCGATAACATACGGGATGTACTTCTCGCCGGCTTCCTGATCGAAATATTCCATAGAAACACCGGAGGTCTTCTGATGCTGGGTCAGGTCAAAGTCGGTGCGGTCAGCGATGCCCCACAGCTCGCCCCAGCCAAACGGGAACAGGAACTCAATATCCGTGGTAGCATTGGAGTAATGAGACAGCTCTTCCTGCTCATGGTCGCGCAGACGCATATTCTCTTCCTTGATGCCAAGGCTGAGCAGGAAGTTCTTGCAGGTGTCCTTCCAGTACTTGAACCACTCCAGATCGGTGCCCGGCTTGCAGAAGAACTCCAGCTCCATCTGCTCGAACTCACGGGTACGGAAGGTGAAGTTGCCCGGGGTAATCTCGTTACGGAAGGACTTGCCAACCTGAGCGACACCAAACGGGATCTTGCGGCGGGTGGTGCGCTGTACGTTCTGGAAGTTTACGAAGATGCCCTGTGCGGTCTCCGGACGCAGGTACAGCTCGTTCTTTGCGTTTTCAGTAACACCCTGGAAGGTCTTGAACATCAGGTTGAACTGACGAATATCGGTAAAGTTATGACCACCGCAGTTCGGACAAGCGATCTGCTTCTCGTCGATGTAGTCACGCATCTGCTGGTTGCTCCAGCCAGCCGGATTTTCGCCGGTCGTGTCTTCAATCAGCTGGTCAGCACGATGACGGGTGTGGCAGTCCTTGCAGTCCATCAGCGGATCGGAGAAACCGCCTACGTGGCCGGAAGCAACCCAGGTCATCGGGTTCATCAGGATAGCGGAATCCAGACCGACATTGTACGGGGATTCCTGTACGAACTTCTTTCTCCAGGCGTTCTTGACGTTATTCTTGAATTCGACACCAAGCGGGCCGTAATCCCAGGTGTTAGCAAGACCGCCGTAGATCTCGGAGCCGCTGTAAACGAAACCGCGTCCCTTGCACAGAGCAACGATTTTGTCCATTGTCTTTTCGGTGTTGTTCATAATTTCTACTCCTTATAGGCGCATATGGCTTATGCACACAAAAAATTTAGTCAAAAGCTCTTGACTATGTTCTTATTATAGCGTATACTAATTAAATGTCAAGACATTGTGCCTGACAAACCAAATTCACATCCGGGTGTAGCGCAGATGGTAGCGCGCCTGCTTTGGGAGCAGGATGCCGCAGGTTCGACTCCTGTCACTCGGACCAGAGAATCTCTTGTATGGAATCGTGCAAGAGATTCTTTTTTTGTCAAAAGATTAGTGTGAAGCAATTTGCTTGAACGGGCATGTTGAGATAAAAAATAACTTTATGGGCAGAAAAGATGAATATAGATTCATTTTTTGACAAAATATGCCTATATGAAATGAGAAAGAGAACAAAATTAAGCGGATATGAGTATTGACTTTTTTTATTTCTATTTTTATAATAATAATGTATCTATAGATGAGAGGTATTGCGTGTCGTTTTGAAACGAAATAGCAAAAAAAGGAAGAAAGTATGAAAAATTCCCGGCATACAGCTAACGGTTGTTTCCGGTTTATTGAATATAAAACACCTATTAAGGAGGTAGACGAATGAAAAAGATCAAGCGTGCCCTATCGCTTGTCCTTGTGTTCTGCATGCTGTGCACCATGACGGTCACGGGTTTTGCGGCAGACACAACGAACGAAGGGCTGACGGATACTTCTCTTACCATGGAGTATTGGATTACTAACCGTCAAGTAACCGCGAACAAAGCAACATCTCAGACGATTACAACGGGTACAGCAGGAATTGCTACTGAAGCTGGTGCGAAACTGAGTGATATTGCTCCAAGCACTGGTACGCAAGACGGCAATGAGATGATTTACTGGAAGGGAACACGCCTGTCCAGTGGTAACAAGCAGACAACTAAATCTGATGTAGACCGTACACAGTCTGGTGATGATTTCAGCTACATTCGCAACTGTAAAGGTTGGTGGCAAATTTCTGCTGATGGCAGTGAGTGGCAAGATGTAAAGAAAACAGATCAGATTGTAGTATACTATCTGCAGAAAACGACTGTAACGGACGAAATCGAAACACAGGTTGTAGACTGGGGTGTAGTACCGCATACAGACTATAATGGAAAAAACTTTGTTCTTGTTGACTACGCTGTAAAGTATCAGTCCGGTGATCGTTCACCAGACAACTTTCCGCAGACGGGTAAGACGCAGGCGTTCCATTGTATAAGCGGCAATTCAACGGTAAAATATGACTCATCTACAGATAAATATTACCGTCATATTGGCATGATTCGTGCACAGGAAACTTCCGATTATGAAGTTTACATGATTACATTGACGCCGAGCAGTGACAATGCTGGAATTAAAGTAGCAAATTCTGCAAATCAGGCAACAAGCTATTCTTATGATGGTACAGAAAAAGTTGTTTGGGTCGATGATGAAAAAGACTTGGGCAATTTCGCTGATTCCAGCACACATCATAAGGACTACAGCGTAGGCGGAGATCCAATTGTAAGTGGTCTGGATATTTATAATCAGCAGGGTATGCTGGTTACGTACTATGTCCGTGCAAAGGTCACACAGGACAGCCTGAAGGTTCACTATATTGACAAAGCTACGAATGATGAGTTCTATAACTATGGTATTATTGTCAATAGCGGAATTACATTTGATGCAAATATTGCATTGCAAGAAGGTGACGCATGGAAGGGTAATCTGGCTAATGGCACAGTGACCAACAGCCTTGGTAATGAACAGACCGTTTCTGCTGATCTTAGCACAATGCCTGAAATCGGCGCTCAGTATCGATACAGCAATTATAAATGCGATGAAGTTACACGCGGTGAAGATGGTAAGGATGTATATCTCTACTACACATTCAACAATTCGCATAGTTTCGTTGCAGATTTTGGTGAACCAATAACAATATCGGTTGCTGATTTGGGTGTTGATGGAAATTCGTATACATGGGATAGTTCGAAGATAACTGGTGAGACATATGGCAAGGTAACACTGGATAAAACGAATCATACACTGACTTACACCCCGAATCAGATTCTGAAGAATGTAGATACGATGCAGCTGACATTGACAGATAGCAGCACAAAATCTTCGGCAACTCATAATATCTATATTTATCCGGCTTCCAACGTCATGTACGAAGAGAGCCTCGTAAAGCTGGGAGAAGACGAAGACAATTCCAGCTGGAAAAAAACAACCGGTACAGCTGGCACAAACCTGCAGGCAACGGAAGTTCTCGGCAAGGAAGGCATCCACGGCTACGACGAGTCCTACGATGCCGATACCGGGTTCAGCAACGGCTCTGCTTATCAGGCACAGCTGACAATACCGAGCGGAGAAGATTTTACCGAGACCGATAAGACAACCTTTACCTTTACCGGCACAGGCTTTGATCTGATCTCTGAGTGCGGTACGAACACCGGTATGCTCTTGGCTGTTGTGAAGGATGCAAACCAAAAGCCTATCAAGTCCTATCTGGTAGATACTTACTTTACCGGTGATACTAGCGATGACGGAACAGAGAGTATCATTTCCGGCGAAGGAATTCTGGATTATCAGGTTCCAGTTGTTCGCTGCATGGGATTGGATCAGGATACTTACACAGTAGATGTTTATGGTTATCTGACCAGCGGTTCGGGTGCTGTAAAGAATGCGGCAGAGTCGGCAGAAGCAACAACTGAAGAAGGCGAAGTTAGTGTAGCGGCTGTTGAAGAAGTTCTGGACGATATGAGTGTTCAAAATGTAGAGGCTTCCGAAGTAGAAGCAACCTGCATGGATGACAACAGCGTCCTGCTGGGCGGCACTGGTGCAGAGGAAACCACAACTTCTACCAAGTCCAAGGCTCGCGCAGCTGCAAAAACAACCAGCACAACCGCAAACGTTTACATTGATGGCGTTCGCGTATACAATACGCTGAATGACAGCAATGGCGCACAGAACTATACGCCATCCGAACAGAGCGTCGAGTACAAATCGGTTTACGATTACGTGAAGAATAGCTTGGATGCAAATGGTTCTTGGACGGATAATGCTATGATTTATACGGAATACAATGGAAGCACCGATATTTCTTCTATTGCAGAGTATAAGCAGCAGGGTCCGGAAAACGAAGTATATCTTGCTCCAGGTTGTGATATTGCATTTGCACTCAAAAACTACGACGAAGACGATACTGTACAGATCGCAATGAAAGCAGTAAATGATTCCGTTACTGTAGATAGTGATCAATGCAAAACGAGTTTGCTTGAATCTGCAACAGAAATGTACTACAAGCTGACACCGACGTATGATGAGGAATTGGATGCATATGTAGTTAAAATCGGAAACAATGAAGGGTCTAGCGGCGTGCTGTCTCTGAGTAGCTTGAAATTGTCTTCTAATGTTACGGTATCTTCTAATCAGGCATTGGCGGATAAGATTATTGAAGAAGATAATACCAAGCCTGCATTCACACCGAAAACCTTTACGGTTTCTGCACCAGCAGATACACTGAAGGTAGGTAAATCTTCGGTTATTAAGGTTAAAGCATCTACAGATGTAGAGCACGTTTGCATGACGGTAAACGGTGGAGACCCGATTGAATTGAATGCAAACAATAAGAATGCGGTTGCAAACGGAAAGACCGACCTTTATTCTTACAGCAAGACGATTAAGACAAAGGGCACAGGAAAACTTTCCGAAGGCAGCTATAAGTATTCTATTTATGCTGTTGACAAGAACGGTAATCGGAGCAAGTCTGTAGACTTCACGGTAACGATTGCAAAGTAAGAAAGGAGGAGAAGCATGAAACAAGCATACGAAGTTCCAAAGCTGGAAGTGGTTCAGTATTCCCTCCACGAGGCAATTGCGGCGAATTGCTGCGACAAGGTGTATAACCATACGCAGGAAGCGTGCGACCCGACTACGTACGGTCAGAGTCTTTTAAGCAAAGGCATCAATTTTGCGGAAGATAGCAATTGCACTAGTCCTATGATAGGATATTGCTACTTTACTTCTGGCAATTTGCTGTTCAATTCCTAACTGAATAGTCAATCGCTTAGGAACAAAGAGATGCGCCTGCGTCGCAAGATGCAGGCGCATTTTCCAATAGGAGCTGCTATGTATCAAAAGGATTACTTTTTCGCCGGACTGGGCATCCGAATGATTTCAGACGTCCCACCGGAGGAAGACGAAAATACGGCTGTATTTCGGCAAACAGGAGAAAAAATCCATAGTACCTGCCGGATTGCCTGCGTTCAGCAGCTGCCGCAGGTGCACGGTGCACAGCTTATGCAGACCAATGAGCTGCGGCTGTTTCGCAGCGGAGACACGCTGTATCAGCAGCTGCTCAGCCCGCTGGACGGGCATCCGCTGACCGTATCCATGTATGCCGCGGCGCAAAAGAGCGAGGTGTCGCTGTACCTGTCTCAGACAGATATGCCGTATATCGCGCGCTCCGTGCATCTCTGGTCGGGAATGGATATCAATCACATTTTGCTGATGCATCATCGTGTCGTTATGCACAGCGCGTCTGTGCGCACGGAACACGGCGTGATTTTGTTCGCGGCGCCTTCCGGTGTGGGAAAGTCCACACAGGCACAGCTGTGGCACGAGCATCGACAGGCAGAGATTCTCAATGGAGATAAAAACGCGGTGGGAATCGAACAGGGAACGGCTATGGCATATGGCTTGCCGTTTTGCGGCACGAGCAGTATTTGTCAGCCGTATCAGCTGCCCCTGCGGGCGATTGTACTGCTGGAACAGGCACGGCAAAATCAAATCACACAATTACAGGGCATAGAAGCGGTGATTTGCGTTTTGCGCAATTGCATGGGGCATCAGGCAGTGCGGGAAGTAGGCAATATGATGCTGGAACAGATCGCTGACCTGCTGGAAATCATCCCCGTGTATCGCCTCGCCTGCACGCCGGATGTCCGCGCAGTACAAGCCTTAGAAAACGCTTTGGGGGAATATTAGTATGTCGATACCTTATTCGCAATTTGTGGATTATTTGACATATAAAGCAATCCAGACCGGCACGCCGCTCTCCGGCACATTCGAGCTGACGGCGCGCTGTAATTTGGATTGTAAAATGTGCTATATCCATAAACGAGCCAATGATCCTGCCGCAAAACGGGAGGAACTAACAACAGAACAGTGGATTGCGCTCGCGAAAGCGGCGCAGGAGCAGGGAATGCTGCTGCTGCTGCTGACCGGCGGCGAACCGTTTGTCCGCCACGATTTCTTCGAGATTTACGATGCCTGTACGGCATTGGGACTGTCGGTTTCCATCAATACAAACGGAACGTGCATCACACCGGAAATCATCGAACGGTTAAAACGCAATGCTCCGGCGCGTATCAATATTACGTTATACGGCGCAAGTCCGGAGACATATGAAAAATTGTGCGGAGATGCATCGGCATATGAGCGAGCATATCAGGCTGTTTTGGGTTTACAAAAAACTGGAATCCCAGTGAAATTAAATTACAGCGTAACGCCGTATAACCGCGATGATTTGCTGGATGTTTGCAAATTTGCCGAGGAACAGAACTTGCCGATTCAGCCCGCAACGTATATGTTTCCGCCGATACGCGCTTGTGAGCATGGCTGTTGTTCCAATGAAAGACTGTCTGCACAACAAGCAGCACAGGCGAGCTTTGCATATGACTGCTTCCGTTTTTCCGAAGACGTGATGATGCAGAGATGCAAAGAATTGCTCAAAGGCGGTATCGTAGATGACCCGATGACGGAGTGTCAGGAATTGCCGACCGAGCGTATTCGCTGCCGCGCAGGTGCGTCCGCTTTTTGGGTAACGTATCATGGACAGATGCGTCCGTGTGGCATGATGCAAGTGCCGTCCTTTTCTATTTCGGAATGTGGATTTTCAGGCGCTTGGGAGAAAATTCGTGATGCCAGAGAAAAAATTCTGCTTCCGGCAGCCTGCACAGAATGCGCCATGAAAAATGCGTGTGAATTTTGTCCGGCAACCTGCTATGCGGAAAATCAGGACTTTGAAACTGTGCCGACCTATAATTGTCAAAAGACAATCACATATTTACGGCTGGCACAGCAGTTTATCAAACAATATGAGACTAGGGGGACAATATGAAACTGAAATCAACGATAATTTTACGAAAAATTGCGGGAGAAACGATTCTGGTTCCGGTTGGAGAAGATGCCGTCCGCGTGAATGGACTCATCACTGTGAATGAAGTTGGTGCATTGATTTGTGACCAATTAAAAGAGGAACGAACAATGGATGAACTGATTGCAGCTGTGACAGAACAGTTTGACGTCGATGAACAGACTGCACAGACAGATATTGCATCGTTTATCCATACATTGGAAGAAAATGATTTGCTGGCATAAGAAAAGCCTGTATTCCGTTGGGATACAGGCTTTTTTCTACGTATTTTTGTCTATGCTATCGACAACAATGTCAATGGCTTTGGTGACGAAATTGATTTTCTTTTCGCTGAATACCGTTCCGTTGTGTAGGAGAGAAATATCTGCGACTGCCAGTTCATCGTCTTGGGAGGATTCTGTGCTGCCCATGAGTGTTGTCCACTTGATGGATACATCAGATTTTGTAATTGTCTGATCGAAATCAACAGTATATTGCGTTTTCTCAAATAGCTTGAAGTTGGAATCCGCTTGAACGAGGATGGTATTGTCTTTCTCCTGATACACTTCGACGGTGTAATAGACACGATCCTCTTTGCTTGCAGTGTCTTGCGGATTGGGGTATACCGTTTGGGAATCAATCAGCTGCATCTTGTCTGTTGACACAAGAGAAGAAGCATCAGACGAACCGGAAGCACAGCCGGACAGTAATAGGATCGCTAGAAGTATCATAGACAGTAAAAAGCTATGTTTGCGCTTCATGAATCGCTACACCTCTTTGATATGCTCTGCGAATTTTTTCGCAATTTCCGGAATCTCGCCGAGTCCGGTCAATATCGTTTGGGTCTCGAAACCAAGTGCTTCGAGCTGACTTTTCCAGCTGTTCGGTTCATCTCCGGAAAGATCGTTGCGGGCATGGTCTCCGGCGACAATCATAAACGGCATGAGCAGAATCTTTTTGATTTTGGCGGCTTGCAGCTGCGAAATGATGCTGTCCAGCTGAGGATAGCCTTCTACAGTGCCGACGTACACGTGAGAATGACCTGCGGTGCGGAATTTGTGTTCCAGCTCACAATATGCCGCATTGGCAAAATGTTCTGTGCCGTGTCCCATCAGAAGCAGCGCTTCATGCTGCGCGCACGGCGGAACATGCTGCATGACCGCGCGGACACAGGTATCGTAATCGGATTCCGACCATAATAATGGGTGGGCAATGTGCACCTGCGGGAATGATGCGGCGTCTGCACACAACTGCTCGTATTCAATGCCGGGAATGACATGGGTCGTCAGACAGGTAATGCGCTCGTACTGCTTGCACAGCCGCTCAAACAGCGTATGTGGGTCGGGAATATCGATGCCATCGCGTTTGAGCAGCTTGCTGCGAATGATTCGTGAGGTGAAGGCTCGGTATACCGGCTGTCCGCAGATTTGCTCGGTAGTGTGTTCGATGTTTTCAATCGCTTGCATCGCCTCCGGAACGGATGTTCCGAAGCTGACGACGACAATTGCTTGCTTCATATAAAATATACCCTCCGATTCCTAAGATTATCTTTAGGATAGCGGAGGGAAAATCATCTGTCAAGGACGAAACGGACAGACTTAAATTTGTTTTCGGATGCGGGAAAGTGCGCTTTTTTCCAAGCGGGATACCTGCGCCTGAGAAATATGGATTTCGTTGGCAACTTCCATTTGCGTGCGGCCTTCAAAGAAGCGCATACGCAGAATGTTTTGTTCTCGCGGAGACAATTGCTGCATGGCTTCTTTCAGCGCGATTTGTTCCAGCCAGTGCTCATCGGTATTTTTGGTGTCTCCGACCTGATCCATGACGTAGACTGCATCGCCGCCGCTCTCAAATACCGGTTCATATAAAGAGACCGGATCGAGAATGGCATCCAGCGCAAAGACAATATCCTCTCGCGGAATCTGCATGGCGCGGGACAGCTCTTCAATCGTCGGCTCGCGCTGGTTGGCGTTGACAAATGCTTCTTTTGCCTGCAAGGCACGATAGGCAGTATCACGCATGGAGCGGGAGACGCGGATCGAGCTGTTGTCACGCAGGTATCGCCGGATTTCTCCAATAATCATCGGAACCGCATAGGTGGAAAATCGGACGTTTAACTCGACGTTGAAATTGTCTATGGATTTCATGAGTCCGATACATCCGACCTGAAACAAATCATCCATGCTCTCTCCGCGTCCGGAAAAGCGCTGGATGACGCGAAGGACGAGCCGCAGATTGCAGGAGATCAGGCGGTCGCGGGCGGCGCGGTCTCCTTTGACACTGCGGCGCAGCAGGGCATCAGTTTCCTCAGCGGACAACACTTCCAAGCGGGAAGTATTGATTCCACAGATCTCTACTTTATTCGGCATGGTTTCGCCTCCTGGTTTTGAGAAATCTTTGTATCCATCAGTATCCCCGCGAAAAGACCAAATCATACCATGAGAAAATGTCATGGAAAAAAACAAAAATAATTTGAAAAAATTCCTTGACATTTTCGGATTCCTACGGTATACTAAACAAGCACTTGAGAGTGCGGTGTTTGATACGAGAAACACCTAAAAAAGCGTTTTGAATACTCTTTTTGTTGCGAGAGTGCAGCAGAAAGACGATTCGCCTCTGTAGCTCAGTCGGTAGAGCAGGGGACTGAAAATCCCCGTGTCGGTGGTTCGATTCCGCCCGGAGGCACCAA
>CAVFAY010000049.1:0-8646 GCA_963620595.1 Anaerotignum sp.
ACCCCCGACCTGCTGATTACAAATCAGCTGCTCTACCAACTGAGCTACACCAGCGTACCGCGTCTCATTCATCCGCCGCATCTCTCAGCGACTTGTTTATATTAACACAGCTTTCTGCCTTTGTCAACACTTTTTATAAATTATTTTTTCTTTTTCGTTGTGCCGTCAAATTCTTCGATGGAATCCGATACATTCTGCAAAACCTGCAGTAAAGACTCTGCGTGTTCCGGATAGGCTGCTGGCAGATTCGCCAGCGACAAGCTCGGCAGCTTGGCTTCTTCTTCTGCAAGCCCCAATGCACCGCCGCCCTGCGCCGCACACTGAATGCGCAGTTCTGTCAACTTCATGCGCGCATCACACAGTGCATCAAAGCGTGCTTCCTTGGTGCGAAATGCCTCTTCCGGATTGGCATCATCTGCCGCATACAGATACCGGAACAGCTTATACTCTACCGCAGACAAATACATCGTCAGTTCATTGAGCAATTGACGCGAACCGGACTTTGCCGCCGCATCCAACAAAATCTGTGCAGAGTCGGTAATCAGCTTTTGCTTGCGAGCCAGCTCGGCATCTACTTCCACTTCTTCCGCATTTGCCGGTACAGGATTGGCCGCTATGCCACCCTCACGAGACAGGCTGCGACCCAGCAAATAGTCACAGGACACACCATAGTAATCCGCAGCGCGCACAACAAAGCTGAGCCCCGGTTCCCGAAGCCCATTTTCGTAATGGCTGAGCAGTGCCTGCGAGACCTGAAGGTCTCCCGCGGCAGTCCGCTGGCTTATTCTCTTTTCGCGGCGCAACAGCGCCAAAGTACGGGAAAAGTCACTTGCCATGTATGCTTGCTCCATCTCTGATCTAAAACCCTGCACCAAAATTTTGATACAGCTAGTATTTATAGTATACTGATTTTATAACTATTTGTAAAGTCTTGACAAAAAATTTTGCTGTATTTTCTTCGCTTTTTCCTTCAAAATCAGGAATTTTTCTCTCATTTCCTGTCGAAACATCGAGCAGCACCCGCGAATTCTCACAGGTGCTGCCCAGTTTTTCTATTTTTTACCGATTGCGGTATCTCTCATACAGCAGGTGAATCAGCACGAGCAGCAGCACGCCGCCCGCCAGAATCAAAAGCACCGGAATAAAATCCGTCCACAGTAAATTGGAATTCGAGGATACCATAACCGCAGTAGGGCCGTCCGAGCCACCAATGATAAAGTTCATGATACCAATCCTCCTGTTCTATCCAAATAACAGTCGCACGCAACGGTCTGTCCGTCCTTCATATAAACGGTTGTTTGCTTATAATTTTTTGTTGCCGAATGATAAACTGCTCCGTCCAGATTGTTGTTAAAATTCGTCGAAATAACAGCCGGAATCAACTTTGCAATATCTGTTGGCTGTGTGAAATCCTGATATTTTTCTTCTCCGTCATCCGACACATCTGTTATGATACGAATCTTTGCAATATTGTCCGTGCCGAACGTTTCCGGCATAGCATCGACATACTTGCTGAGAAGTGCAATGGTCTGGGTCTCATAGCCGTAAATTGGAATAACGATCGTGTCATCGCCGCCTGCATTAACGCTTGGTCTATATCTATAACCATAATCTTCGTCCGCTTCTACAGACTCTGCTATTCCGCCTTTCACACACAGATAATATTCCGGTGCATGGCTGTCGATATAGGCCTTGTCTCTCTGCAACGATTCCTTTTGCAGCGTATCCAATATGGCATCAATCGCCTGCTTGTTGGTAATATGTTTGCTGTCTGCGTACTCTCCCTTGTAGCCATACACATCTATCACTTTAGCCAAGCTTTTTCTGCTCTGCGCAACGGCTTCCGGTGTGTTTGTGGACAGATATTCCTTGGTATACCGCACGGCATCCGCGTTGTCTGTCAGCTCCTTTGTATCCACTGGCATCGCATACTGCCGTTCAAAGGTCTTGCCGTTTGCCAGCTGGAACCGAACCAAATAGGTCGCATACAGATTGTCGCCATACTCGTCATGCTCATTGAGGTTGTCCGAAATTCGACTGCGTCCGTGCTTCATCGCCTGTGCGCCAAGCTGCGCGGATGCATACACGCGGTCAATGTTCTTTGATTCCTTGAGCGGCTGAACATCCGCGATGTCCAGCAGTCCATCTGGATCTGTGTCTTCGTCATACACGGTGTTATAGCTCTGCGGCTCGATTGTATACAATTTGTTCAACATGCCGTGATCGAAGTCTGCATAATCCCAGCTTTTATTCCATGTATCATCTGTGCACGCCCACTCCGCATGGTCAGAAATCAGCTGCGCCGAGACAATTTCCGAGCGATCCGGCAGCCTGCTGTTCCATCCAAACGCATCAAATCCCAGAACGCCCATCACGACAACGACTGCCGCGGCGTAGATCATAGTCCCCTTCCAATGGTGGAACAAGCTGTGAAAATCCATATCATAGACAATTTCCACGATACACGCCGTCAGGAAGATGCCGATTGCCATACCTACAAACAACATGCCCCAGCTGCCCGCCATATTCTCAAAGAACAGGCCGCCAAACATACCGACGACAGACATCATATATACCTTAAACGGCAGCTGCAACACCGGAAATGCCAGAGACATGCCGGTATTTTCGCTCGCGCGGATATGATTGAGAAAATATGCCAAAGCAAAAATCACAATAACTGCAATCAAGCAGTCTGCCGCCTGTTTTCCGAGCTGCATATACGGAGCTTTATTGGAAAGGTTGTCAAGCAGTTGAAAGACAGCAACTGCCGGGCTCGACCACAGGGAAATCGCTGCGCCGTGCGTTCTCGCCGGCATTAAAATATACAGCACGGAATCCAGCGCCGCCCAGCCCACGAGAATGCCGAACTGGAACCACGCACACACGAGAATCGACACCAAGGTATTGCCGCACACAATGGCGGACAGCACCGCAACCGCATACACGAGCAAAAATCCCGTGCTGTGCAACAGAATGCTGAGTAAAATCTCTTGTACCGAGAGAATTTCGCCATAGCCGTGCACCGCAATGACCGCACACGACAGCAGCACACCGACAATATACGCCGGAATCACAGCCAGAATACCTGTCAGCACATGCGAGGCAAACAGCTGACCGCGCCGAATTGGCAGCGCATGGAAGAAATCGGTCTGATTCTTCACATGCAGATACCGGAACACACTGATACCCGCGACAAGCGCTAAAATCAGCAGCAGTCCCGCCGTCGGGAAATTAGCAATCAAAGCATCATGCAAATCGTTCATGATGCTGTTATAAACATCCGCATTGCTCATATCACTGAAGCGCGTGCGGGAACGAATATCCAGCAGCATATACACCGGCTGGAAAATCAGCATCGCCAAAAAGGCAATTGCATACAGCGGCGCCTGCCGCACGCTGCAAGTAAACACCAATGTTCGCAGCTTACAGGATGAGTTTTTTCGCGTCATAGCCCTGTACCTCCGTTTCTGCCAAAAAGATTTCTTCCAGCGACAGCGGAAGCATCTCATAATAAATCGGTTCTCCGCGCCGAATCGCTGCTTCGACGTTTTCTCGGCTGCCGCGGATCGTCGCCGTAATCATCCGACCGCTGTTTTGTCTGCCCAGAACCTCTAATCCTTCGAGCATCTGCTCTTCCGGTGTCAAATCCGGAATAAATTGTACCTTTTGAATGCTCAGCTTCATATCGTCCAAATCACGGGAGAACAAAATGCCGCCGCGATGCAGCAAGCCGATACAGTCGCAAAAATCCTCCAGCTCCCGCAGATTGTGCGAGGCAATGACCGGTGTTGCGCTGAATTCCGCCACATCTCCGGCAAAAATCGCCTTCACTGCCTGCCGCGCCACCGGATCCAATCCGTCAAACGTCTCATCGCAAAACAGATAATCTGCGCCGGACGATGCCGCACAGATCACAGAGACCTGCTTTTTCATGCCTTTGGAGAATGTACGCAGCTTTTTTCTCTCATCCAGTCCAAAATTGTTCATCAGACTGCGATAGCGATTTTCATCAAAGTATGGATAAATGCTCTTATAATAATCCTTCATATCGCGTGATGTCGCGCCGGAGAAAAAATACTGTTCATCAGAAATCATAAAGCATTTCTGTTTGATCGCCGTATTTTCATATACTCCCACACCATCAATCTGTATACTGCCTTGATCCGGCTGCAAAATGCCCGCAAGAATGCGCAAAAATGTCGATTTTCCCGCGCCATTCGAGCCAATCAGGCCATAAATCGAACCGGTTTTAATTTCTGCGGTCACGTTGTCCAACGCCAGATTCTTGCCAAACCGTTTGGTCACGCCCTGTGCTTGGATCATAGTTGTTCCACCTCCATCAGCGATGTCAGAAGCGCACACAGCTGTTCACCAGTTACGCCAAAATCCTTTGCCTGTTTGAGCAGAGCAAGTATTTCCCCTCGAATTTGCTCCAGCTTTCTGCTCTGGATACAGGCTTGATTACCAGATACAAAATTTCCCTTTCCGCGAACCGAATAGATTTCTCCGCGGCTGAGCAGCTCACTGTACGCTTTCTGCACCGTATTCGGGTTGAGCGAAAGCTCGACAGACAATTGCCGCACACTGGGAATTTTCTCATCCGCCGCCAATGCGCCGCGCGCAATGAGCATCTCGAACTGCTCGACAATCTGCTCGTAAATCGGCCGCGGGTCATGAAAATCCAAATGAATCATGCCGTGCCTCCTTTCTATGTGTACTATTATGATTAGTACACTCAGTATAGACTACTCAAACGCAAAATACAACTACAATTTGGTTACAAAAATACCTCTCCGTTTTTCCCGGAGAGGTATTTGTAAAAAGTCTTATGCCTTTGGCAGATGCCGCAGCTGCTTTTCCAGCCAACGGCTGATATCGCCGTACACCTGTTCTTTATTGAGTTCATTGAGCACCTCATGCCGACTTCCCTTGTAGAAAATCACATCAATATCCCGACAACCAGCTGCATGGTAAGCCGCTGCAATTTTGCGCACGCCTATGCCGTAATTTCCGGTCGGATCGGCATCGCCGGACAGAAATAAAATCGGCAGATTCACTGGTGTTTTTTTGATGCTCTGCACCCGATTGCAGTTTTGTTCCAAGTAGAATACATCACGGAAGCCTGCTGCTGTGAGAATGAAATTGCACTTGGCATCCGACTGATACAGCGAAACTACAGATCTGTCGCGCGTCAGCCAATCAAAGGGGGACTGACAATTCGGAACGCGGGAATTATATCTGCCAAACACTAAATTGTTCAGCATACAGCTGCGATACAGCGGCCCATGCGTGCGAATAGTCGAATTGGCGATTTGAATGGCAAACGGCGTGATTGCGTGCGATGCAGGAGAGCCGCTCAAAATGCAGCCGTCGATCTTCTGCCCATAGCGAGTCAAATACAAGCGTGCAACCATCGACCCCATCGAATGACCGAACAAAAAATACGGCAGATCGGGCCATCGCTTTTTCATTTTATCCGTCAGCTTTGCCACATCTTCAATGAGGACGCTCCAGCCGTGGTGATGTCCAAAAAAACCCAACGTGCCAGAGGGCGGCACCGAAGAACCATGCCCCAGATGGTCATTGCCGCAAACGATATATCCGAGAGAGCAGAGATATTTTGCAAATGCCGTATAGCGCGTAAAATATTCACACATGCCATGACTGATTTGCACGATACCGCGAAGCTCTACGCCGACAGGGTATAAGACATAGTAAGATATTTTCGCATCTCCGCCAGCGGAGCTTGGATAAATATTTTGGGTAAACCGAACATCCATTTCGTCTGCCTCCCTTCCACTATATATAATTGTTTTAATAATAGCACATTCTCGACGAAAGAAACGTCCAAAAAACAAAAATTTACAAATGATTTAAAAAGTACAAGGTGTTGAAAAAATCTATTTTAGCTCTTGCAACAGGCAAGCCCTATGAGTATAATAAGAGAAACAAGGATTTTTTCATGTATTGTGTAGGAAGGAGCGAGAAAAATGGCTATGGAAGAGCAGGAAGGCATCATCACCCTGACAAACGAAAACGGCGAAGAAGTCGAATACCAACTCATTGACTCGATTACTTACGAGAATGCAGAATACGTCGTACTGCTGCCGGTAGACGAAGAAGACTGCGAGGTTGTCATTCTTGCCGTAGAGGCAGATGATGACGAGATGGAAAACTATGTCGCTGTGGATGATGAGGAAATCCTCGAAGGTGTGTATGAAATCTTCAAAGAGCGATTTGCAGACCAGCTGGATTTCGAGGACTGATACAAACACAGACATCAAAAAAAGAACCTTTCGCGAAAAAAACGAAAGGTTCTTTTTGTTTGCCCGAACCTCAATTGCGATACTTCGAGCGCAGTGCCAAATACACCACATGAACGACAGCAACAGTCAGGGCGCATAGCAAGCACAGTCTGCGCGTATACAACAAAAAAACGCCCTCCGATGCAGCAAAAAACAGCACAAGCAGTGCAGCGATACATACCGCGCCGATCAGCGCACTGATGCGCATGAGGATAAACAAACCGCGAAATGCCGGCAGCTTTTCCTGCACGGCGCCAAACATCAGCTTTTTCCAAAAAGGCAGAGCCGTATAAATCTCCCGCACTTGAGGATTGCTCGACCGCTGTACCAACTGCCATTGATACAGCAATGGAATGACACCGTTCAAAAAGACGATGACAAGCAGAGATTCCAGCATTGTTTTCATGAGGCATCCTCCGGTTTAGTATTGACCACATTCCAATCGACCGGCGTCATGCCATGGTCATACAAAAATTGATTTGCCTGTGAAAAATGCCCGCACCCAAAGAATCCGCGGTAGGCGGACAGCGGAGACGGATGGGCACATTCCAAAATCAAATGCTGCGGCTTGTGAATCAGCTCTTTTTTCTTGCGGGCGTTCGAACCCCACAGCAGAAAGACTATCGGTTGTTCGCGCTCACCGAGTAGAGAGATAATATGATCCGTGAGAATTTCCCATCCTTTGCCCTTGTGCGAATTTGGCTGTCCCTCACGAACCGTCAAAACTGTGTTGAGCAGCAGGACGCCTTCCCGTGCCCATGGCACCAGACAGCCTGAAACGGGAGGAAACATGCCAATATCATCATGCAGTTCTTTGAAAATATTTTGCAGTGACGGCGGCATCGGCACACCAGCACGCACGGAAAAACACATGCCGTGCGCCTGACCAAAGCCATGATACGGATCCTGTCCTAAAATCACAACTTTTACATTAGAATACGAGGTATATTTCAATGCGTTAAAAATATCCTTCATCGGCGGATAAATGTGCTGCGATTGATATTCCTGTTTGAGAAACTCGCGCAGCTGCAAATAATAGTCTTTTTCAAACTCATCTGCGAGCAATGCATCCCATTCATTTCCAATTTGAACCATAACAGCAGATTCCTTTCCTATTACTATCTTAATTATGCATTATAACATAAGCAAAAGGCAAAGTAAAATCACAGCAAAAAAAGAGTCTGTACATTCGAAAAAAAATATCTAAAAAATGAAAATAGATGAATGAAAATTTTTTCAAAATGATGTATACTTATTTTATAGCATCTGCGCAGCAGCCGACAGGTTATGCATAGATTTTTTAATGGGGGATATCATAATGACAGATTTAAAAAAGCTATTCAAAGAACATTATCAGCTGACAAATGACGTATTTATTCAAGAACTTTTAGACAACCTTATGTTCCGCCACGTAGATAAGAACGACGTTATCATTACAGAAGGCGAAATGCAGTCGGAAATCTATTTTCTTATTGAAGGGGTCGTGCGCGGTTTTTATTTCGATGAAAAGGGAAATGAAGTAACCGACTGCTTTGCCTATCATCCGGGAGAGTGCATTGCAAGCGATGAACCGATGGATTCCGTTGCAACGATTTCCGAACAAGCTTTGTCACCGTGTGAACTTGCGGTACTGCCAATTCACAAAGTTTATGAATGGTTGCCAATCTATCCGGATGTCACAAAGATATACATCGCCAGCTTGAGCCATTGTCTCAAACAGCATCGAAATCACAAAATCGCGCTGTCGCGGTACTGTGCAGAAAATCGGTATCGCTGGATGAAACAAACGTATCCGGAATTGATTCATCAGGTTAAGAAAAAGTATATTGCCTCGTTCCTCAATATCACACCGCAGACCATGAGCATTTTGCTTAGACAGGAACGAATGAAACCGATGGGGATGTCATCCGATGTACTGTACGTCGATGACGAATAACATAGAAGCATTCTGGGGAAAAGAGCAGTTTTTTCGAACTGCTCTTTTTGGTGTCCGAAAAAAAAGATGATTTTTCCTAACGCACCAGTAAAACCTGGCTCTCCCTTTGGGAGAGATGTCGCGTAGCGACAGAGAGGGCTGGCTCCCTCGTTGAGGGAGCTGGATTGCCGCTCTGCGGCAAGACTGAGGGAGTAACTGGCTAACCCTGACGAATCAGGGTAGCTCTGATGCAAACTCGCGTGCTGCTCCTTCCGTCACGGCTTGCGCCGTGCCACCTTCCTCAAAGAGGAAGGCTTTTCTTTTACGCACCAGCCAAACCCGCCTCTCCCTTTGGGAGAGATGTCGCGCAACGACAGAGAGGGCTTCTAAAATTCCTAATAGCAAAACAAAAGAGAGTACAGATTC
>CAVFAY010000050.1:0-8454 GCA_963620595.1 Anaerotignum sp.
CACCCCATCTATTAGATAGTATATCATACTGTCTAACAAATGGGGTGCAGTTCATGTTTGCGGACAGCTCTTTTTTCAAATAATACAGCTGACCGTTCAGTGTCGTGTAATCATAACCGTTCTGGCTGCACCAATTTTTGAGTGCTGTAAAGCGGGAATTGTGCCACTGGCAAATGCCATAGCTCGTGCCGTTGTCACCGTAGCAATTCGGATTAAAATCCGATTCTGCCTTTATATTCGCAAGAACACCGCAGGCTGCTGCGGAAGAATAGCTCATATTATTGATAAGGAACTTAAAGATCGTCGTTGCATTGGCTCCGGAAGCATTGACATTCATCGACCGAGAGCCATCTGCCTCCATCACTGTTCCATCTGCGCGCTGCGCCAAGATATATGGCACTTCTGCTTCCAGAGCAACATCATATGTATCCGTATCCCACTGTGGTACAAACTCATAATAGAAGTCATCCGTGTTGGCATAATCTGCCTGCGTGGTCCAAGTAACCGGCAATTGTTCTTCCGAACCATCCTCTGCAGATACAGTGATCGTTTGCGGCATCTGCGCCGTCAGTTCACTTTCAGCCTGCCCAAGCGTAAAGGATACCTCTCCAATCTCCTGCCCCGCCTGTACAAAGCCTGTGATTCTCTGTCTGTCCGACGTTGTGTCTGCTGCAAACACCATAGATTGCAACATGCTAACTATCAGAACAGACGCCAGCGCACCAGCGCCAAACCGTTTCGCTTGTTCCATTGTTCTTCTCCTTTTTCATCGCCTTGCGTTTGTCCGGATTCAAAAAGTGAATGTACATTCATTTTTCCAGATGTCTGTATCGTATCATATTTTATCCATTTTGTAAACGCTTTGTAACTATTTTTTTACCTTTCTCAGCACCACAAAACGTAAGAAAATCCTCCGCAAACTTTGCAGAGGATTTATTTCTTCTAATAATCATGCTGCCGAAATCAGCTTGAGAAGCGGTACACCCTTTTCATACATATGCTGGTAGCATGCGGTGCATTTTTTATAGGAATCAAAGGTCTGCTGTGCCTCTTTGGCATCTCCATAGCTTTTCCAGCACCCACTGCAGGAATAATTCTGTCCTTTGTTGCAGATAAATCCCACCACATCACGCAGCGGATAGCCGAGAAAAATGCCGATTTCGTGCGGAAAATCTGCCTTCAAGCACAGTCTCCGTGCTAATTGACAAATGACCGATTCCATATCTCCCGACAGATTATAACCGCATTGCTGTAAAAAGACGCGGACATCTTTCCGCTGGATTTCGCGGCAGATCCAGTCCCATCGGCACACATAAATCAAGCAGCTTTTTGTCTTGTGGCACCATTTCATCACGCGGATACGCAGGCCAAACGATTTCAATTTTTCGTTCCATTCACAAATGGATTGAAATAATTCCGGCGATTCCGGGCATCGGAACAAATTGGCAGGCTTCAATCCGGCAAGCGTCGGCGCACACAAATCCACTAGCTGCTGCTCAAATTTCTGTCTCATCGTCATTCACTCCCTGTCCAGTATTCCCGCGTATGCGGCGAAGCATGCATTAGCTTTCGCTAACCGTGCATCAAAAAGATTGGCTGGTATCGTCCAGCCCATTTTATTAGCATCCGCTAATCCTTATTCAGAATACCAGATTTTATTCGCATTGTCAACCCATGATAACAAATTTATCCAGAAAAAATGCCCTCTGCGTCCAACAGAGAGCATCGTTTGTATTGGCTTATTTTTTCTTCTTTTTGCGTTCCCATTCATCCCAAGCAATCAGTTCATCCCCGCGGACAATCCATGCTTTTTGTGAGATATAGGCAAGCGGAGAATCCGAGAGGGAATCGGAATAAAAAGTCTCAATCTGCGCGTCTCCGAATTTTTCACGGAATCGGCGGACTTTTTCCTCCCCCCAGCAGTTGATGCCGGTATACGCACCCGTGTGCGGATCCACGCGTGATGCCATCAAATACTGAATCCCCAACCGCTTGCAGGCGGGTCGCAGTAAAAATTCTGGCGAGGCAGAAATAATCACATCATCTTCCCGCTGCGTATCCTGCGTGTACCAAGACTTAATATTCTTGATATGGCTGTCCCAAAATGCTTCAACGAGCGCTTCGGTATTGCCGACAGCACGCAAAAACTGATACATCTGCCGTTTAAACTGCGTTTTATTGATGATTTTTGCCTGATACAGAGCAAAGGCAATTGCTGTGCCCGGCCAGCTGTATATCATCAGCGGTCTGTGCTTGACACAATAGAAATAAAAATCTACCGTGCTGTCACCGTGATAAATGGTCTGGTCAAAATCGTATACGTTCATTGCTGTTTCATTCTCCCCGCTTGTCTCCATAACAGAACACAGCGACCGTTCCCGGTCCGGCATGAGCACCGATCACTGTATCCAGCATATGAATTTCCACCTGTTCGACTGCCGTATGTGAAAGAATATATTCCTTGAGATATTCCGCATCCTCCTGACAGTCACCATGGCTGATGGTCACAGGATACTTTCCAACCTCTTGGATGTGCTTGTTGAGCTGCTTTGCCAGCATCTCCAGTGCCCGTTTTCTGCCGCGTGCCTTTTTCCACACGAGCAGCTTTCCCTCGTCGGACACATACATGACCGGCTTGACAGAGAGCAAGGTTCCCATGACTGCGGAGCTTTTCGGCACGCGGCCGCCGCGATGCAGATACATCAGATCTTCTACGGTAAACCAATGCACGATATGCTTGCGAAATTCCTGTGCCCATTCCACCAACTGTTCTGCGGTATAGCCTTCTGATTTGCGCTTGGCGGCTTCTCGAATCAGCAAAGTTTGACCTCCCGCCGCTGCCAGCGTATCCACACAATAGATCTCGTTGTCATACTTTCCTTCCAGCTCTTTTTTCGCCATACAGCCGATTTGATAATTGCCGCTGAGTGCAGATGAAAAGCCGAGATACACAACATCCCGTCTGGATTTCAAAATACCTTCAAATACACTGGTAAACGCAGACAGCGGCGCCTGTGCCGTTGTCACAGCGACGCCCTCGCGCAATCGCTGATAAAAATCCGAGAACGAAACGGTTTTTCCGAAGTCATCTTCTACGGTGTCATATCCATCTATGGTAAAGCTCAATGGGACAGTACAAATCCCATTTTGGTGTAAAAAACGTTCCTTAATGTCTAAAACGGAATCTGTAACAATGACATATCCCATGCGTTTTCCTCCGATTCACTTTGCCGGAACGATTTCAATCCAGTAATTGTCCGGATCATTGATAAAATAGATGCCCATTGCCGGATTTTCAAAGCAAATACATCCCATTTCCTTATGCTTGGCATGTGCCGCCTCGAAATCGTCTACTTCTAATGCGAGATGAAATTCATTCTCACCGAGATTATATGCCTGCGGATGCTCTTTGATCCACGTCAGCTCCAACCGATGCGGTGTCACGCCATCACCCAAATATACAATAATGAAGTCGCCGCTCTCCGGCGCGATGCGTCCGGTTTCCTTTAAACCCAGCGCCTTATCATAAAACGCCAGCGATTCTTCCAGATTTTTTACATTAAAATTATTATGTGCAAAGCGAAACTGCATGATGCATTCCTCCTAGTTTTGTCTGTTTTCCCTATCTTTTTCTATTATACGTGCAATTTCGCACGCGCGCAACAGTTTCTGTGAAATCTGCGCCTTCCTTTTTATATTCTTCTATTGTTTTCCGTCTATTGAGTGTGCTATAATAGGCAAAGATGAACAGCAGAGAAAGGAAAACGGACTATTATTATGAAGCGTGTGATTACCTACGGAACCTTCGATCTGCTCCACTACGGACATATCAATCTGCTCCGCCGTGCCAAGGCGCTGGGCGATTATCTGATTGTGGCAGTATCCACGGATGAATTTAACTGGAATGAAAAAGGCAAAAAATGCTACTTCTCGTATGAAGAACGCAAGCAGTTAGTAGAAGCTATTCGCTATGTCGATCTGGTCATTCCAGAAGAAAACTGGGATCAGAAGCGATCTGACGTTCATGAATATCATGTCGATACCTTTGTCATTGGCGATGACTGGAAGGGTAAATTTGATTTTCTCGAAGAAGAAGGCTGTGAAGTTGTCTATCTGCCAAGAACGCCGGAAATCTCCAGCACAAAAATCAAAACCGAACTGAATAAAAAGTGATAAAAAGCGAGCGTGTCAGCTCGCTTTTTTCATATCTGTAAAAAGTGTGCCAGCAGCTCACTGCCGGTGGAAAAAAATCTGCCGGTTTGAGCACTTCTCTCATGATACCGCTGATGTGGGTGAAATGTCGGCAGTGTGCTGTCGTACAATAAATACGGTACGGGTGTATTCGTGTGTGTCCGGCATCGCACAGGCGTCGCATGATCCGGCAAAACCAACAGCCGAAATGCCTCTCCTGCCGCCCGCAGCTCCCGCACTGCTGTCCCTATCACCAGTCGGTCAATTAGGCTAATGGCCTGCATTTTGCGCTGTGCATCGCCTTGATGCCCCATCTGGTCTGGTGCTTCTATGTGGATAAAAGCAAAATCTGCATCTTCTCGCAGTGCCTGTACCGCCGCAAGCGCCTTGCCCGTGAAATTGGTGTGCAGTGTGCCGTCTGCACCGGATACCGACACATGGTTCAGTCCAATCCCCGCTGCGATGCCGCGCAGCAAATCTGTAGCAGAAATCATCACACCACGTTTTCCGGTTCGTTCTCTGAAAGATGGCAGTTGTACCGGCGTGCCCGCTCCCCAAACCCACAAGGCGTTTGCTTTGTGCAGCCCACGTGCCTGCCGCGCCCGATTGATGGGATGCTGATTGAGCACCGCATAGCTCCTGCACATCAGCTTACGCAAAACCGGCTGTTTTGGCAGATATGCGCCGATGGCTTCTCCCAGATGGTCATGCGGCTGGGCAAGCTGTACCCGCTCCCCCTGATGCCAGCACAGCAGATGTCGATAGCTTGTTCCCGTATAAAACGTAAATACAGAATTTTGAAATTTGCGCCGAACAACATCCATCAAAATTGCTGCTTCATTCGTTGTAATCTCATCTGCACTGTGGTCGAGAAGAACGCGGTGAAGAAAGGAGCTGTTATTTTCTCGCAACGTAATGAGATTTGCACGCAGCAGAATATCATTTTTATCCATACAAATCCCCATCCCCAACGCTTCCAGCGGTGCGCGGCCGGAATAGTAGCGTTCGGGCGGATACCCTAAAATTGAAAGATTGGCGGTATCACTGCCAACCGGTATCCCATCCGGTACCGTTCGCACCGTCCCGATTTCCGCTTGCTGTGCCAGCTCATCGAGTACCGGTGTGTGTGCATGTTCCAGCGGCGTTGCGCCATTCCACCCATCTATTGGCTCATCCGCCATGCCGTCCCCCAGAACAACAAGGTATTTCACTATTTCCCTTCTTTCCATTGTATTTTCTTGTTTTCGACCAAATTTATGCATATATGTGCATAAAAAATACCGGAACGGCAAGCCGTTCCGGTATCGCGTTTCAGATGCAAATCAATTACTTAGAGTCAGCCGGTGTCTCGTAAAAGCGAACCCAATCAAAATCCAGTGCTTCAGCAATACGCATTGCTGTGCCAACCGGCAGGCGATAGTCGCCCAGCTCAATGCGGGTATAATAGCTACGAGCAATATGTGCCTTCTGAGCCGTTACTTCCTGAGTCAGGCCCTTGCTTTTTCTAAGTTCAACTAACCAGTCACGCATAGTAATTCACCTCAAATGAAATATAAAAAACTCTTTAGAAATCAGAGTATCTGTTTCTTAACGATGTTCATTATAACATCAATCGTCTGGCTTGTATATGTGTTTTCTGCCAGATTTTACGGGAATTTTGCTTGTTCTTGCTGTCATGATGTTACAAATTTGAATAGAATTTACGCGGACAGATTGCATGTTAATTTTCTGTTTACGAACGGAATCACTTAACCAGCTTAGAAATCGTTTTGAACACCGGACCGGAGGCATTCTTTAACAATTCAAACAAAACCGCCTCGGCTGTGGTCAGCAAAACGCCTTCTTGCTGGGCACGAATCAAACCAATTTCCATATCATGCGCCGTCCGAGATCCGACACAGTCCTCGACCAGAACAACCTTTTTGCCCATTTCAATCAAATCCATGGCGGTTTGCAGCACACAGATATGCAGCTCAGCGCCGCACAGCAGAATGGTATCACACGCAGTAGCTTCCACAGCCGTGCGCAGGCCCGCATCATCCATACAGCTGAACGTTGTCTTTGGCAGATACGGGACAGTGCCCATGACTTCCTTGATCTCGGGCACCGTCGAGCCCAGCCCCTTCGGATACTGCTCGGATGCAATCATCGGAATATCCAATGCCTTCAGACCCTCGAGCAGCAGACAGGTGCGCGGGATAAAGGCATCCTTGTTGTGCATCGCCGGCATCAGTTTTTCCTGATAATCTACGGCGAGAACCATTGTCGTTTCCTTTTTCAGTCTCATAGTCGTTCTCCTATTCTAGTAGGGTGTACAATCTCTTTTTATTATACCGTACTCGCATACAAACAACAAGAAAAAATCCGGTTTCAAAAGAACCGGATGTCATCTTCTTATTCCGTTTTGTCCTCTGCCGCTTCCAGCTGTTCTGCCGGAATATCTTTTTCCGCATAATATTTTCCGTCAATCCACCAGCCGATAACAAAACCAGCAATGGCGCCGACCAGTTCCAAAATCCGATTGTCCCAATGCAGAGCACCAGTCAAAAACATACCAATGGCAAAACCCAAGACAACGCCCAAATATTCTGATCGCGGAACGGTATTGAATGCCTTACTCTGCGTGCTGTGATACCCTTTTTTCATGATTCTGTCCTCCTAGTTAGAAAATACCCAAAAACTTTTTTCTTGGTTTCGGCATTTCCTCTCGCGTCAAGCATTCCATAATTGCTTTCCCCATGCCGTTATAATAGTAGCTGTCAGACGCTTCTTCCCGCACGCAGACGCGCAGACTGCTCCATCCGCCCTGACTGCCGGAATAATTGCGCTCATCGTGCAGACGGCGAATTTTTTTCTTTACTGCCACATCAACGTGATTGGTTTCGATGACAAAACTGACCAATGTAAACAGATGCGCCGGATCATCTGCTGGAACCGTTCTGTCCTGTATCTTTTTAAATATCCCGCATAAGTTTTCCCAAGATTCCTGCGTCAATGTCTCACAGCACAGAAAATAGCAGGTTTCTCCGCACATGCCATCTTGTGATAAATCGCTCTTGATGCCAAGAAAATGACGGCCATCTCGTTTGATATATCCTGCTGTCATCGGAAATGTGGTTCCGCAGCAAGCGACATTTTGCTGAATCACAAAAGGTTCTCCATACTGCTGTGCTGCCTGAGCAAGAAACTGCTGAGACATCTGCTCAAATGTCTGTTCCATCGGTCTTGTCTCCTCTCCAGCCTTATGGTATCAGTGTAACACGAAACTGCCCAGACAGCAAGCGTATTAGAACTGCAATCTGCGAAATTCCGATGGGGTGATGCCGGTTGCTCCGCGAAATGCGCGCGTAAAATGCGACGCACTGTTAAAGCCGCATACCTCTGCAATCTGCTCGATAGAGCTTTGCGAACCGATCAGCATTTGTTTTGACTGCTTGAGTCGATACGACAGCAGGTACTCATGCGGCGTACAATTCAAATATTTTTTGAAGCAACGAATCAAGTGCGGCTTACTGATGCTGCATAAATCCGCCAAGTCATCCAAGCTGATGGGATGGGCATATTCTACACGAATATAGTCCAAAGCCGGAAGCAATAAGTCATTCATGGCACTGACCTGCTGTTTGCTGTCCGCCATGCGGCATAAAATCTGATTGACATACAGCGAAATTCGATGTTCATTACCAACATTGGACTGTGCTTCGGAGATAATGCGCAAAAAGACCTGTTTGAGCCGCAAAAAGTCCTCTCCCAAATACACCATGCCGCTTCGATCAATCAAATATTTGACATACGGCGCACAGCTGTTGCCATTAAAATGAAACCATAGAAATTCGGTGTCTCTATTGCAATAATACCGGTGCTTCTGGTAGCAATCAATCAGCACAATCTGATTGCTGCCCGCCGTTACACTCTTACCGTTGACTTCAATCGTCATAGTTCCACTGCAAATATACATGAGCAGATAAAGTTCCAGATATTCTCTCTGAATGTCATATCCCTTTTCACAATAAAAGTGACCAAACTGCGGACAATAATACAGCGCCGACCGAGCAAATTCTGACGGCGTGGAAAAGTCCATAAATGAAGCATCTAATACGCCTTTGTCAACGATTTTCATGTATTTTCCCTCTTTCTTCTCTAACCGAAAAGCGCCTTCGCCCGAAAGAGCGAAGGCGCTATATCCAAAAGAGAAACTATGTATTTTTTTATTTAGCCTTAGCTGCAGCTTCCTTGCGGCGAGCCTTAACAGCCATGGACTCA
>CAVFAY010000051.1:0-8196 GCA_963620595.1 Anaerotignum sp.
TTGATGTTTTTGTGATGCCCTCTCGTTGAGTGCCTGAATAGAATACACCTTTTTCATCACAAAGTCAACTCTTTTTTCGCTTTTATTTGCGTTTTTATGTGTAACTTTTTTATCGTTGTTTAATATTCTATATATGTTATATTCTTCGCATTCTTTTGTAAGTCCAATATACGTACTTTGTCTTCTGCGTGAGCAAAACAAACGCGAATCGTCAATTGAATCTCTTGTTCTGCTGTTCGCTTGCTCACCATACCCTGCACCTCTGCTCTGTTTTCGTGCAACCACTGTACAATTGACTTTGTTTCAGCCACATCCGATACTCCGATAACGATTGTTGTTGTCTGTCGTTCCTGTTTATACATATTAATACGAAACAGTTCTTGAATGAGTGTAATCAAAATTGTCAGTGTAATTCCAACCGTATACATGCCGCAGCCAATCGCCATACCAACAGCAGCGACTGCCCAAATTCCCGCGGCCGTCGTCAGGCCCTTCACACTTTCCTTTCGCGTGAAGATTGTTCCTGCGCCGAGAAAACTAACGCCAGTGACAATGCCAGCAGCTACACGCGAAACATCGACACGAACGTTGTCTCCATTAGCAAGTACATCAAAAAATCCATATTTAGAAATCAACATCATGGCAGCAGATGCCACACAAACAATCATGTGCGTGCGCATACCCGCACTTTTTCTATGCTCTGCGCGTATATGATTCTGTCGTTCAAACCCGACTGCAAATCCACAAACACAGCTGACCAGCAGTCGAATCACCCACAGCAATTCAGGGAGCATTTGTTCCATATTACACCCTCCTGTTTT
Source organism: Anaerotignum sp. (assembly GCA_963620595.1). GTDB lineage: Bacteria > Bacillota > Clostridia > Oscillospirales > Butyricicoccaceae > Butyricicoccus_A. The sequence continues at coordinate 822 of CAVFAY010000051.1, forward strand.
CTTTTTATTATACGAGATCCCCCCTGTAAATACAAGAAAAAAACCGCCTGTATCTTCTCATACAAGCGGTTCTCCTTCATCATGTTTATGATTCTTGCAGCCTTTCCATTTTCATCTGGCTCTTATCTTCGTCCAGTACCATTTCTGCAATATCCGAGCAATATTCGCCGATACATTCCAAGTCATGCAATACATCGGTATAGGCTACGGTGTTTTCCGGCGAACAAGAGCCCAAATTCAACCGTTCCATATGTTTTTTACTCAGTCGGCGTTCCAAGTCTTCTACTGTCTCCTGCTGATGCACGACCAGACGTGCTGTCTTTACATCCGCATCATGCAGTGTCTGCACAGTAAGTTCAAGCATATTGCAGACATGATCGAAGCCTTCCTGTAATTCTTGAATCGCCTGTTCTGTGAACGTATATTCTTTTTCACTCTTGAGCTTGGCAAAATTTGTAATGCTCATATATTGGTCACCAACACGTTCAATGTCACTCACAGCACGAATCATACCAGAAATACGAGCAGACTGATTTTGCGTCAGACTGCCAGTCTTACACAGACTGGACAGATATTCTGTCACTCGATCCTGCAAAATGTCCACAACGTCTTCCAATTGATCGACCTGCTGCATAGCATCCTTATCTTCATGCAAAAACGCTCGCTTTGCCTTCTCTGCCATGTCAGAAACATATTCTGTAATACGAGTCATCTCCATAGTAGCCAGACGAATGGCTGCTTCCGGCTGCTGAAGCACATTGTTATCGAGATACCGCGGCTCATACAGCGGCTTCTCTGCCAAATCCTTCTTGCTCTCTGGCAAAATTGTCATCACAATCTTTACCATGATCGGGATAAGCGGCAGCCAAATCAGTGTGTTGGCGATATTGAAACAAGTATGCGCATTCGCAATCTGACGCGAAATTACTTCGATTTCCGGTCCCTTTGGCGAGATAAACTGAATAAACTTTGCGTACCATGGCACAAACCAGATAAAGATAAATGTACCGGTTATGTTAAAGACGCAGTGCGCCAAAGCCGTACGCTTTGCATTGCGCGGCTGTCCAATAGACGCAAGCAATGCAGTAATGGTCGTACCAATGTTATCACCGAGCAAAATCGGAATGGCGCCCGTTAATCCCAAGATGCTTGTCACGCCGTCTGCCATTGGCTGTGAAGCGAAATTCTGCAAAACTGCAATGGTTGCCGAGCTGGACTGCACAACCAGCGTCATCAGTGTACCAACCAGTACACCCAATGCCGGAATATGAGCAACCTGTTCAATGAGCTGAACAAAAACCGGACTACTTGCCAGCGGCTTCATCACAGAACTCATTGTTGTGATACCAACGAACAATAAGCCAAAGGCAAAAATCGTCTGTCCGATATTTTTCAATTGCTCCTTTTTAGGGAAGAAATACAATACAAAGCCAATAAAGACGATTGGCCAGATAAAATCATCAATACTAAACGCGATAATCTGTGCTGTCATCGTCGTACCAATGTTGGCACCAAAAACAACTGAAATTGCCTGCGGCAATGTCATGAGTCCCGCACTGACAAATCCGATAACCATAACAGTCGTTGCTGAACTGCTCTGCAATACTGCCGTGACAAGTGCTCCTGCCAGCATGCCGATAATCGGATTCTTTGTCAGAACACTTAAGACTTTTTTCATTTTTTCGCCGGCTGCCTTTTGCAGACCCTCACTCATCAGGTTCATGCCGTAAATGAATACTGCAAGACCACCGAGTAATCCGGCAATGGTCGATACCATTTCTTGATTCATAATGATTCTCCTTTATTGATCCTGTTTTTAGACTACCAGATACATGTAAAGTTTTTTCCATGTTCTATGTAAAGTTTTCGTATGGTTTTTTTAAGCAGGGATCGAACTGTAACAAGAAAAATCCATTTTTTCAATAAAAAGTCTCAAATTTCCTCGAATCATAGATAAAATTTATGTAAAGTATATTTTTTCTCTTTACAATAATTCGCGTGTCACAATGGACGTTTGTACATGAATCACAGGTTTCCGGACAGCCTGTCCATATAATAAATGCTTTTGCAGCAACAAAATCGCCTGCTGTACCTGTGCAGTAAAATCCTGTTCTACCACAAAGTCTACCGCACCGGTTTTCAAGGCATGTTTTGCCACCGGTGTCAGGTCATTGACAACCACCGTCACGCGGCGGCGCGTCTTTGCCAATGCATCAACACACGCCTTGACATTTTCAGTACCCATATAGATACCATGTAACTTAGGCAACGTTTCCAAAGCCTGGCTCACCGCATCATAGCTCAAATCATACCGTTCATAGCATTCTTTCAAATCATAACTGTCTGACGAGAACCCTAATGTTTTGAGATGCTCCAAGAATCCATCAATACGCACGCGATTGGAATGAAATTCCATATTTCCTGTGATAACCAGAATATGATCTTTGGCAGACAAACTGCGCGCCATCAGTCCCGCGGCAATTCTGCCGGATTTCAGTAAATCCTGTCCCACATGGCAAACACGTGTGCTGTCCGGCAAATCAGAATTATACGTCACAACGACAACTCCCGCTTTGGTCAGCCGTTCGATTTCCGCGGCAATGACAATATTATCCGGCGCATTGATAACCAAGCCGCGCGCACCACCTTCCAGCAGTTCCTCACAGACACGAATATACTCCCCATCCGACCGACTATTCATGCGCCGCACATCCAATTGGATTCTTCCAGTATTCAGTTCCCGCTCCGCTAAGCGAATACCGTGTAGCGTACTGTTGGTAAAATACTCATCCTGCCAGTGCGCTACTATCACGCCGATATGAATTTTTTCTACACCCTGAAATCGTATATCTTTTCGATAGCCGGTTTCTTCCATGATGCGCAGCACACGTGCGCGCACCTCAGCACTGACATCCGGCTGATTATTTAACACACGGCTGACAGTTCCACGAGATACTCCTGCCATCGCCGCAATACTTCGTACTGTCGGTTTCATGTCCTCACCTCTCTGCCAGTATATCATATATTTTTAATTTTTGTCACGCGTCACGGAAAAATACGGCGTTTTCTCATCCTTTTCTTGTGCACAATGCACCAAGCATTTTTAAACTTTCATGCAGGTATACAAACCTGTTTTATACATATTGACTTGTTTTTCAAAACATTTTATACTATGTACAACAAAAAACGAACCAATGAGAAGAACAAAAAATGTATCATTTCTCACAAATATACAAGGAGGAAATTGTATATGAAGACCATCAAAGTTGGCATCGCCGGACTCGGCCGTCTCGGCAAAGTACACGCAAACAACATCGCGTTTAAGATTCCGAATGCGACCCTGACCGCCGCTTGCTCCATCGTTCCGGCAGAGCTGGAATACGCAAAAAATGAGCTGGGTGTAACAGATCTGTATTCCGACTATCGGGAAATGCTGGAGAAGGCAGACATCGACGCTGTTGCTATCGTAACCACCTCCTCCGAGCACTGCTGGCAGATCGAAGCTGCTCTGGACGCCGGCAAACACGTATTTACCGACAAGCCGCTCGGCGTTGACTTGGAGCAGTGCAAGCAGGCAGAAGCTGCTGTAGAGCGCCATCCGGATCAGGTATTTTTCCTCGGCTTTATGCGCCGCTATGATTCTTCCTACGCATACGCAAAGAAGAAGATTCAGGAAGGCGCTATCGGCAAGCCGTATATGGTTAAGGCAATTGGCATTGATCCAGAAGCTCTGGTTGAAGGCTCCATCAAGTTTGCAGCTACTTCCGGCGGCATTTTCATCGACATGGCAATCCATGACATCGATCTAATGCGTTGGTTCCTCGAAGATGAACCGACCGAAGTATACGCTCTGGGCGCAACCTTTAAGCATCCAGAATTTCAGGCTGTCGGCGATGACGAGACTGCAGTCGCTACTTACAAGTTCAAGAATGGCGGCATTGGTGTCATTCATGTAGGCCGTACCGCACCTCATGGCTATCATGTCGAGACCGAAATCATCGGTACCGAAGGCAGCATCCGCATCAGCCCTGTACCAGAAAAGAATCTCGCCATGCTGTACAACTCCAACGGCGTTGTAACCGAGTGCGTAGAGGGCTTCCCTGAGCGCTTTGCTGCCGCTTATCTGGCAGAAATGCAGGAATTCATTGACTGCATCTGCGAAAACAGAAAGCCGGGCGTGACCGTATACGATGGCACCAAGTCCACGGCTATCGGCTTCGGTACCACTGAGGCATGGAAATCCGGCAAGGTTGTCGAGCTGTAAGTTTCTATTTCATCCATCCAAGACTGCGTTTCAGACTTTGTTCACGAAACGCAGTCTTTTTTTCACCATGTATTTCTGGTATAATAAAAATACAATTCAAAGGAGGCATCCCGTATGAGCAATCTGACTCCGATTTGGTCTGACAGGAAACGAATTTTCTGCGGACTTCCTTGGACATTTACCACATACACGCTGACATCTGATCGTTTATTTATTGAAACCGGTATGCTGGGCAAGCACGAAGACGAGGTGCGTCTGTATCGCATCTTAGATATTTCGCTGTCGCGCAGCTTGTCTCAGCGTATTTTTGGCATGGGCACCATTCACTGCTGCTCCGCTGACAAAACAATGGGAGACTTTGATATTATCAACATCAAAAATCCGCGCGAAGTGAAGGAACAACTGTCCGAGCTGGTGGAACGAGAGCGACAGGCAAAGCACGTCACCAACCGAGAATTCATGACATATGGCACAGATTTTGATGGCGAAACCATGTAAAATTTACCCAATTTACGTAGAGTCTTTATCAGACTCTACGTTTTTTATATCTATTTTTCATCCTAAAACAATATTTTATTCCCCTTTTGTGTCAAAACGTGTTATACTGTTGAGGTAACATTTTTCTCACACACCATAAGGAGGAACTACATGGGCGGCTTTTTCGGAGTAGCTTCAAAGGAAGATTGCGTATTTGATTTGTTTTTCGGCACGGACTATCATTCTCATTTGGGAACGCGGCGCGGCGGCATGGCAATTTACGGAGAAAACGGCTTTGACCGTTCGATTCATAACATTGAGAACGCGCCGTTCCGCACCAAATTTGACAAGGATATTCAGGAAATGAAGGGTAATCTCGGCATCGGCTGTATTTCAGATTTCGAGCCGCAGCCATTGATTGTCCGTTCGCACCATGGTACCTTTGCCATTACTACCGTCAGCAAGATCAACAACATTAAAGAGATTGTCTCTTCTATCTTCAGCGACGGTAACTTACACTTTCTTGAAATGAGTGGCGGCGATGTCAACCCAACAGAATTGGTCGCTGCACTCATCAACCAGAAAGAAAATCTTATCGAAGGCATTCACTATGCGCTGGAAACCATCGATGGCTCTCTGACGATGATGCTTTTGACTTCCAAGGGCATCTATGCCGCACGAGATAAATATGGCAGAACACCGATTGTTCTCGGAAAAAAAGAAGATGCTTACTGCATCTCCTTCGAGGATTTCGCGTTCCAGAACCTCGGCTACAAGCCATATAAGGAGCTGGGTCCTGGTGAAATTGATATTATCACACCAGACGGCGTAAAAACCTTGCTCGCACCGGAAAAACAGATGAAAATCTGCACGTTCCTGTGGGTATATTATGGCTATCCATCCAGCTCTTACGAAGGAGTAAGCGTAGAGGAAATGCGTTATCGCTGTGGCGAAAAAATGGCGATGCGCGACAATGTCAAACCGGATATTGTTGCCGGTGTACCGGATTCCGGCATTGCGCACGCCGTCGGCTACGCCAATGCATCCGGCATCCCATTCTCCCGCCCGTTTATCAAATACACCCCGACATGGCCGCGATCCTTTATGCCGACCATTCAGAGCAAGCGCAATCTCATCGCAAAGATGAAGCTGATTGCTGTCCACGATCTCATCAAGGACAAGAGCTTGCTGCTCATCGATGACTCGATTGTTCGCGGCACACAGCTGCGCGAAACAACCGAATTTTTGTATGAAAGCGGTGCAAAGGAAGTTCACATCCGTCCGGCATGTCCGCCGTTGGTCTATGGATGCAAATACTTAAACTTCTCTCGTTCTTCTTCTGAAATGGATTTGATTACCCGCCGTGTCATCGCCCGTCTGGAAGGCTCCGAAACGGTTTCTGAAGAGGTACTTCAGCAGTACACAGACCCGGAATCTCCAAAGTATGACGAGATGATTGAAGAAATCCGCAAGGAGTTGAATTTCACTTCCCTGCGTTATAACCGTCTGGATGATATGCTGGATGCCGTCGGTATTCCGAAGGAAAATCTGTGCACCTACTGCTGGAACGGTCAAGAATAATGTAAACCTGCATACCATCAGATCAAAGTAATTCCCCGAAAAATTAGACTTACTTCAAACCAGTCATTGGTCATACAATGACTGGTTTTATTTTATATTGAGAACATATTTTGAAATTGTCCATTTTATTCTCCGAAAAAGCAAAAAGAGGCTACGGCACTTCGCCATAGCCCTTATTTTCATTCGTTGTTCTCTACCGAGTAGTCAAACCCAGCTGCATCCATTGCGTCGTGCATCATTCCGATAATGAGCTGTTGCAGACTGGTGTCGTTCTGGGCAGCAAATTCTTTCCATTTCTCGCGCTCGCCTTTGGGAACACGGAATTTGATGTCGTCCAATTTTGCTTGATGCTTTTTTACTCGTGCCCTATTCAATTCGGCAGCATGTTCGGATGGATTTTTGACACCGTTCATAGTTTGCTTTCTCTGCTTAGCAAGTTCGTTCATTATAATCACTCCATTACTCTGCGGTTTGGCTTAATTATATAGAATTAGTACCCTAATGTCAATAGACTTTTTTATTTTGCGAGAAATTTTCGGGTTTACCCGCCGCGGTCGCTGCGGCATAGTCCCCCACGGGTGCACACGTGTTCGTGTGTAGAATACGTCAAATTGCATAAAATAATGCAGTAAGTGCCCTAATGTTTTATGTGTATTGTTAATAGACAAATTAGGGTACTAATGATATAATATAGACAGTTAAGAGAGAGGGACACAACAAAGAAAGACCCTCTCAATTAACCAAAAAGAAAGAGAGCCAAAGCACCTCATATGCAATGGCTCTCATAGAGAGGAGGTGAGAATATGCCACATCCACTCTACAATACGGGTTATGGCTGGCTATGGTCAGACGGTGTAATCCGCGCCACTGATTCATATGACGAGCTATAACCACGGATACCCGGCGCGGCGGGTGTAAAACATACCGCGCACAAGAAAATATTTTACGACAATTATTATATCGGAATTTTAGGAGGTTGTCAATACCGAACCACAAAGGAATCAAAACCACCGGTTGAACCGGTGGTTTGACCAGGCCCTATAAGGGCCCTAT
>CAVFAY010000052.1:0-6484 GCA_963620595.1 Anaerotignum sp.
TACATGAAATACGGAAACATAAGGAGGAATTTCATATGAAAACTGGTTTCAAGTTTGGCATTGCAGCAGTTGCGCTGGCAACCTGCGTAGCTGGCGGAACGCTGTGGGCAAACGCAGATTCCGAGGATGAAGCAATCAAGGAAGCGTTTATCGGCTCGCGGAATATCGCTCTGCAGATTGGATATTTTGAATCGGACAACGGCAAGACCGACCAATTGAGTGAAGAACAAATTCAGGGATATATTGATGATTTCAACGCAAAGATGGACAAATATTACTCTTCGGATAATGTTTGCAGGGAAATGTATAAGGAAATCAATGAACAGTATCTTAGAAAAGATGCAAAGGACACCATTGCATATACAGTAGATGGAGGTGTTGTAGATTGTACCTACAGTAATATTAAAGTGAGTGCGGATGGAACATCTGCCACGATGGATGTTATATTGATAGGTTGGGAAAATTTAGTAGAAGAAAATGAAGAGGGCCAAATTGAAGTAACTGCACCAATAGAACAAGATTCTATGAATGTAACCATGGTGAAAGAAGACGGCCAGTGGAAATTGCAAGCAGTTAACGACATGACAGCATTTTTCGGCACGGACGCGATTTCTGATTTGCAGGAAGCGGAGCAGAAAGCCAGTGCAAAAGGACGATCTGCGGCGAGTGTCTATAGCGCAGAACAGCAGGAGCAGATGCAGGCATTCGATGCATACGAACAGAAGACGCTCTTCACAGAATACGACAGCTTTTCTGAGGCGCTCCAAGCCGCGGAAAGCATTGATCCGAATGAGATCAACCCGTTCCCGCTGTGGAATGAGATGGGCGGTTATTCGTTAGAGGAATGAGAGGAACATAATCTGGGGATCTATCTCCCGCTTCTCATATGAGGGCGGGAGATATTTTTTGAAAAAAGTGTTGCAAATACATGAGTTTCTTGTCTTAATAATAAAGAGGGAAATAGAACGAAGGGAGAAACATATGGTTGCATGGATTTGTTCGGTCGTATCAGACCCGGACGATCAAGAATTTCTCATCGAACTGTATGAAGAATTTCATGCGTTGATGTTTTCTGTCGCCAGACGATATAACAATAACTGGATGAGCTGCGAGGATATTGTGCAGGAGAGTATTTTGCGTATCATGGACAAGTTGGATGTTCTGCGCAGCAAAAAACGCTGTGTGCAGGCGGGATATATTGCCATGGTCGTGCGAAATGTCGCCATCAATACCTTGAAGCATGAAGATATAGTCAAAGCTCACGCAAGAGAGGTTGCGGAGGAAGAGCCGACCGCGCCGACGATGGATGAAATTTTGATTGCACGAGAAGATGCAGAGCTTCTGATGCAGGTATTACAGCAGATGCCGGAAGCAGAAGCCTTGCTCCTGCGCGGAAAATATATGTTGGGATATTCGGATGAATATCTTGCCAAGCAGATTGGCTGTCAGCCCAAGAGCGTGCGCATGAAACTGACCCGTGCGCGGAGACATGCGCTCCAAGCGATGCAGCAGGCAAAAAAGGAAGGAGAGAAACAGTGATGACCAAACACGAGCAATTACAGGGACAGTTGGAAGATACGGTTTTTGCCCTGCTGATGAACGAGGTCATGCAGCGCGAGAGTGCGCAAATCTGGACGGACTATCAAGCAGAAAAAGAGGCGGGGACTTGTTTGTCTGTTCCGGAAGACACCGACCGGCGCATGAAAGCGTTTATTCGCAGGCAGTTCCAAAAGAAACGACATCGACACGCGCGAAAGACGATCCTGCATATGATGCGGATTTCTGCGGCAGTGTTCTGTGTGATGGTTGTTGTGTCTGCGACAGCGTTTGCGTCCTCTCCGACCTTTCGAGATAATGTGCTGCATTTGGTGACACAAAACACGGAAACAGGAACCGATTATTCCTTTTCAGATGGATACAACCAGACGATACCGTCTGAGTACACAGATACCATTGTGCAGAGCTTTTCTGTGAATTGGCTGCCGGATGGTCTGTCGTTTCAAAAAGAAGAGCGCACGCAGAGTACGATTGTAGATACCTTTGCCGCGTCTGATGGACGGTATTTGACGATTCGCAAAGTGACGGGAGCTGCCACGACGGTTTCTGTCGATACAGACGGCGCACAAGTTTCTCAGACCACGATTCACGGAAATACGGCACAGGTGGCGGAAAAAGAGGATATGGCCACGGTGACTTGGAGCGATACACAGCAGGTGTCGGTCTATTGCGTGACAGCGAAGGGCATCGACACAAAAGATGTGCTGAAAACAGCCAAACAGATTCAGTGAGGAGATAGCATGAAACAAAAAATCAAACGAAGTGTGGCATTTCTTCTCGCCTTGGGAACGCTGAGCAGCACCGCATGGGCGAGTGACAAGACGAGCCGATGGGAAGAATTTTGCGATGCCATGCAGGCGGAGGTTGATAAGGACGCGATAAAACAGGCACCGCCGCCGGATGTAACACCGTTTCAAGAAGCCCAGCCAATTGTACCGAGCATGACACAGGTGTTTTGCACGATTCGCGTGATGGGGTTACAAATTTATTGCGGCGCGATGGTGGGCTTGCAGCCGGAATACATGAGTGTGATAAAGCTCCAATTGCAAAAAAGCAAAGATGGCAGCACGTGGGAAACACAAGAATCTTGGACAATACCGGATCATGTTGCTTCTCAAATTGCGGACGTGCCTGCGTATCAGTATCAGTATCGCGTGCGTGTCGTTGTGGATATTTATACGACAGAAGGCAAGCGAATCAAACAAATAGAAAAATTTTCTTCTCGCGTGTGGGGATAAAATAAAACAGTGCTGCAAACAACAGAAAAATAATTTTCTCAGCGGACAGAGAACGCCGATTTCCGCGCCGGACACCTGATATACTAACGGATACACGGAGGTGGCTGAGAGGATGCGCGTGGTGTATCTGGATGTGCTGTTCGTGCTGAATTTTGCGATGGATTATTGCATTCTGCGCTGTGCATCCGCACTGGGTGGCAGACCGACTGCGGTTTGGAGGCTGAGCCTTGCGGCGGGCTTTGGCGCGTTGTATGCCGGCGGATGCGTCATGATTCCGGTTTTATCCGCCTTGCCCGTGCGGATAGCGTCCAGCATTGTTATGACAGCAACGGCGTTTTCCGTTCACAACGTGCGCTTGCTGGTGCGGCAGACCTTGCTTGTTTTGCTTGTCACGTTTGTATTTGGCGGCGCGGTAACGGCACTGGAACAGCTGAGCGGCGCATCGCTTGTGCAGGATGGCGTGATTGTTGCACAGATATCGCGGCGGGTGCTGTTTGCTTCGGCACTGCTGGCATATGGTCTCAGCTGTCTTGTTTTTCGCAATCAGGCAAAGGACACGCGGCCGCGCGGTGAATCGGTCTGCATTTGCTGTGGAGAACAGCGGTCACAGGTGTTTTTGCTGGTGGACAGCGGAAATACCTTGCGGGACCCGATGACGGGGAAACCTGTGCTGCTGCTGACACGGGACGCTGCAATTCGGATTTTGCCGGAGCAGCAGCGGTTTGTGCCGCGAGAACTCAAACAGGACAATGCTGCCGAGCTGGTGCAGCAGACACAGCAAAATGGCGTGACGGGATGGCGATTGCTTGCGTTTCATAGCGTAGGCGGCGGGGGATTGCTGCCGTGTTTTCGTCCTCGCGCTGTTGTACGGGCGGATGGCTGCGCATATGACTGCCTGGTGGCTGTTTCCGTGGCGGATATTTGCTCCGGAGAATTTGACGGACTTATTGAACCGTGAAAGGAGAAGAGTATGCGAATTTGGGAAAAGCTGCGGGAGATTTTGTGCCGCATGGGATTATTTCCATCGGAAAAAGGGATTTTTTACATTGGAAGCCCGATCGTTTTGCCGCCGCCGCTCACGGCAAAAGAAGAATCGGCAGCAGTGAAAGGCTTTCAGCAGGGAGATCGTGCTTGCCGAGATCAGCTCATTGAACACAATTTGCGGCTTGTCGTGTATATTGCGCGGAAATTTGAAAATACCGGCATTCATATGGAAGATTTGGTCTCGATTGGAACCATTGGACTGATTAAAGCCATTGAAACGTACAATTTGGAGAAGAAAACCAAGTTGGCAACTTATGCTTCGCGCTGTATTGAAAATGAAATTTTGATGCATTTGCGCAAAGTTTCCGGTCAGAAAACCGAAGTGTCTTTTGATGAACCGCTGAGTACAGATTGGGATGGCAATGAGCTGCTGCTGTCGGATATTTTGGGCACAGAACCCGATTGTGTCATTCGACCGGTGGAAGATGATGTTGACCGCCAGCTGCTGCATCGGGCACTCGATCGCCTGCCGGAACGCGAGAAAACCATCATCTGTATGCGGTTTGGCCTGACGGACGGAGAAGAGCACACACAAAAGGAAGTGGCTGACTTGCTTGGCATTTCGCAGTCGTATATTTCTCGGCTAGAAAAACGGATTATGAAACGAATGAAAAAAGATATGATGAGATGGGTATGACAAAAACGCCCGCCTGAATGCGTTTCAGGTGGGCGTTTTGCGTGAATAAGAAATATTTACTCTTCCATCAGCTGTTCCATTTCTGTGATTAACTCATCAAACAGCTGGAGTGCTTCATGAATCGGTGTGGTCGATGCCATATCGACACCGGCACCGCGTAGCAGAGAAATTGGGTCGGTCGAGCAGCCTCCGGACAAGAACTGGATATAGTCCTTGACTGCCGGTGCGCCTTCCTTGAGAATGCGGCGAGACAGAGCAATGGCAGCAGAGTAGCCGGTTGCATACTGATAGACATAATAGTCGTAATAGAAATGCGGGATGCGTGCCCACTCCAAATCAATTTCCTTGTCGATGACAATGCCGTCGCCGAAATACTGATGGTTCAACTCGTGATACAGCGCGTTGAGAGATTCTGCCGTCAGGCTCTCGCCGCGCTCATTGCGGCGGTTGATCTCCAACTCAAATTCTGCGAACATGGTCTGACGATACAGTGTTGTGCGGAACTGTTCGAGGAAATAGTTGATGAGATATGCACGGCGCTTTTTGTCCTTGGTCGTCTTGAGCAGATACTGCATGAGCAATGCTTCGTTGCAGGTCGAGGCAACTTCGGCAACAAAGATGCTGTAATTGGAATAAGCAACCGGCTGATGCTTATTGGACAAATACGAATGAATTGCATGACCCATTTCGTGTGCCAGCGTAAACATGCTGTCCAGCGTGCCCGAATAATTCAGCAGAACATATGGATGCTTGCGCAGACCGGCAGAATATGCGCCGGAGCACTTGCCGACGTTCTCATAGACATCAATCCAGCGATTGTCAAAGCCTTCCTTGAGAATGGCACGATAGTCGTCACCCATACAAGCGAGGGCGTCATATACGGTCTGCTTGGCTTCTTCATAAGGAATATCGACATCCACATCGCTGACAATCGGCGTGTACAGATCATACATGTGCAACTCATCGACACCGAGCAGCTTACGGCGCAGATCGACATAGCGATACATCGGAGCCATATTTTCGTGCACCGCAGAGATTAAATTGGTGTATACTTCGGTCGGCACGTAATTGCCATCCAGCGATGCCTGTAACGTCGAATCATATTTGCGGGCATCTGCATAGAATTTCAATTGCTTGACCTGCGCCGAGAGCAGAGCCGCGGCAGTGTTGCGGAACTGACCGTATACGCTGTACAGAGATTCAAACGCAGACTTGCGCAAAACGCGGTCAGAACTGTGCATGAGCGGAATATAGGTGCCGTGTGTGACCGGATGAGACTTGCCGTCTTTGTCGGTTGCTGCTGGGAATTTCAAGTCAGCATCGGCAAAAACAGAATAGACACTGTCCGGCGCCTGCGACATTTCACCGGCGGAAGCGAGCAGCTTTTCCTCTGCATCGGACAGGATATGCGCGCGCTTGTTGCGGATACGGGTCAGAGCCAGACGATAGGTTTCCAGTGCCGGTTCGTCTTTGTAGAACTGTTCCAGCGTGTCATCCGGAATGGCCAAAAGCTCCGGTGTTTCAAAGGAGCTTGCTGCATCGACAGCAACCATCGCACTCATTGCCTGTGAGGTCATGCCCTGATACAGAGAATTGGCGGTGTCTTCATCACTTCTGCGCTGGGCGTATCCATACAGGGCGTCAAATAACACGCTGATCGAATCACCGAGCTGCAAAAACTCCAGCAATTTTTGTGCGCTGTCACCCAAATGGCCTTTGTAGGCAGCAAGCTGTTCCGGCAGAGCACGGGCTTTTTCCAAGTCAGCCTTCCACAAATCGTTGTTTGCATAGACATCTTCCAGTGCCCAGGTATATTTCGGGTCCGCTTCACTGCGGACAGGAATTTTCTTTTCCATGGTGTTGAAACCTCCTGTGAAAAATTTACTGTCAAACAACTTTAGTATAGCATGGTTGCGGAAATTTTAACAGAAAAATATGAGATAATCCGTTAGTATGAAGTGACCCCCAATTGTTAGACAAAAATAAGAATTAAGTGAACTGAACGGTT
>CAVFAY010000053.1:0-6476 GCA_963620595.1 Anaerotignum sp.
CACCCCATCTATTAGATAGTATATCATACTGTCTAACAAATGGGGTGCAGTTCAGAATTCTGAAATCAAGATGCTGGATATAGGTAAGAGAGTGTGCGGCTTAACGGTGGTCAAATATTATTGGAAGCAACGGCACAAAGGCTTGTGAGTATTTGGACAAAAAACTAGCAAATAAGCAAATAAAAATGAGCAGGAAGACTGTTTGAACCATTTATGAGAGATGACAGCAGGAACGAAATCTTCACCCTTGACAAACCCGAGAAAGCCGCTATACTAGAATTAGTCCGAAATGAGACGAATAACAAGACGGACACACGGGAGGCTGGTTATGAGAGACGAAATTCGAGAACAGATTGCGCAGTATTGTGAGATGCTGCACGCATGGAATGCTTCGTATGCGGAGTATGCGAAATCGGTGGGATTTTCTTATACCAGCCTCTCTGTTTTGGAAGCGATTTATGAACACCCCAATTGCACACAGAAACAGCTGGCGGAGGGCTGCTTTCTGCCCAAACAGACCGTCAATGCCGTCATCACATCGTTTTTCAAAAAGGGATGGGTGAAGCTGGAGGAGCTGCCGGAGGATCGCCGCAACAAGACAATCCATTTGACCGAAGCGGGCGAGACAAAAGCTGCAGAGATCATCACCAAGATTCACGAGAGCGAGCACGCGTCCATGTGCAGCCTGACAGAGAGCCAGCGCAAGGAGCTGTTAGCGCTGACAAAAGCCTATATTGCCCGCTGTCAGCAGGCGATGAAAAACGAGTAATTCGTTTTTTTCACCCAATTAGTCCTAAAATAGACAATACAAAAATCATACCAAAAGAGGCGTAATCGATGCAGGAATTTTTATACTATAATCCCGTCAAAATGTTTTGCGGAGAGCATCAGCTGCCAGCCGTGATTGAAGAACTGCGTCAATATGGCGACAGCGTGCTGCTCATTCTCGGCGGAGAGAGCTTTGTCAAAAACGGAAACTATCAGCCGCTAGTAGATGCACTGGAACAGGCAGATATCACATGCTATGAATTGCGCGGCAACCGCACGCCGTCGCTGCGCGTCGTGCGCGAGGGCATTGCGCTGTGTCGAAAGCAGCATATCAGCTGTGTTCTCGGTATCGGAGGCGGTGTCTGCATGGATATTGCCAAAACCATTGCGTTTGGCGTCAAGCAGAGCCGCGATATTTGGGAGTATCTCACTTATCAGGCGCAGCCGGACACGATGGAGCATTTGCCGGTTGGCACGATTCCGACAATTCCGTCCTCTGGTTCAGATATGGACGGCGCGACACAAATTACCAACGATGAGACCGCCGAGCAGGCAGGATTGTCCGATGTGTATCCGAACTTTACGTGGCTCAATCCGGCGTATATTGCCAAACTGCCGGTAAAAGCCCTGATTCAGGGACAGATGACCTCATTTGTGCAGGTATCCATTGCCTATGTTGGCTTAGAACGTTCGGGCATCGCAGAAACCATGGCACTGGCGCTGATGAACAGCATCCGCACCAATCTGCGCAAGCTGGTGCAGGAACCGGATCATTCGTCTGTCCGCACCGATCTGATGATTTCCGGTGCGCTTAATTGCAGCGGTTTGACGCATCTGGGCAAGAGCGGAGATTGGAGCATGTATCCGCTAGAGGGCATCATGCAAAACTATTACGGCGTGGGCTATCAGCAGGCAATCACGGTGCTGTTTCCGTACTGGCTCAAGCAGTGCTATAGTGGACAGCAGATTTTCAGGGATTATTTTGCGCAGGTGTTCGGCGTGGATTGCGCCGGAAAATCCGATGCACAGATTTTGACCGAGGGACTGCGCGCCATCTTTGATTTGTATCGGGAATTTTCGCTGCCGACCTGTTTTTCGGACATCAAGGCGCGCGAGGATGACAGCGACACACTGCACAACCTCATCGCACAGGTAGGAGAACTGCCATCCATTTACACGACATTTACGACAGAAAAAACCGAACACATGATGCGGGAAGCCATTTCCGGTATCATGGACTGAGAACAGGAGCAAACCAATGAAACAAGTTTTAATTATCCACGGAAGTCCACGCAAGCAGGGAAACACCGCTAGGCTCGCCGCGCAGTTTGCGCGCGGCGCCGCGGACGCAGGACACACCGTGACACAGATCACGCTGAAAGACAAAACCATCCATGATTGCCTAGGCTGCGGCGCCTGTCAATATAAGGAAGGGCAGTGCGTGCAGAAGGATGACATGCAGGAGATCTATCAGGCCATGCAAAAGGCGGATGTCATTGTGCTGGCATCGCCCGTATATTTCTACACGTGGACGTCGCTCATGAAACGGATGCTGGATCGCACGTTTGCGGTAATATCGGTGCTGCAAAACAAGACATTTTATCTGCTGTCCACCGGTGCGGCGACAGGAGAAGAATACATGAAAACCATGATTGACAGCTTTCAGCAGTATGTTTCCTGTTTTGCTGCTGGCGGCAACAAAAGCGGCGGCTATTTGTTTGGATACGGCACGAATGCGCCGGGGGATATTCGGACCATGCCGGTGATGGACGAAGCCTATGCATTAGGCAAAGCATTGTGAGAACAGGAGAAAACATTTGGAGACACAAATGAAATTAGAACATAAAATCAGCTTTTCCTGGCTGATTTTGTTCGCTCTGCCGACGATTTTTTCCAGCGTTTTTATGAATCTTTATTCGACGGTAGACGGCATTTTCGTTGCCCGCTGGGTGGGTACTGATGCGCTATCCGCCATCAATATTACGATGCCGATTATTCTTCTGGTTTCTGCGCTGGGCATGATGTTTGGAACCGGCGGAAACGCATTGGTTGCGCGAAAAATCGGCGAGGGGAAAACACGGGAAGCACAGGAGGATTTTTCTCTGCTCATGGTGACGGCGTTTGTATTTAGCGTCACTTTGGCGGTACTGTGCTTTGTGTTTCTGGATCCGCTGTGCCGGTTTTTAGGTTCTAATGACGCTTTACTGTCGTATTGCCGCGCGTATATGATTCCGGTGCTGATTTCCATCCCATTTGCGGTATTTGGCATGATGTTTCAGCTCAGCTTTATCACAGTGGGACGAGCTGGTTTTGGCGCGGCACTATCCGTGCTGGGAGGCATTATCAATATTGTTCTGGATTGGCTGTTCATGGGAGTCTTTCACTGGGGACTCGCCGGTGCTGCGATTGCCACGGGCATCGGATACGCCACGCCATCACTCATCGGCGTCATCTGGTTCTGCGTGAATCGCAAACAGGTACTGCATGTCGTGCGGCCAACTTGGCGTGTGCGGACGATTCTTGACAGCTGTATCAATGGTTCCTCGGAGATGGTCAGTGTGCTGGCGTTTTCTGTCATTACCATTTTGTTTAACCGGATTTTGATGAATCTGGGCGGATCGGATGGTGTTGCATCGCTTTCAATCATTTGGTATGCGCAGGAATTGTTTAGCGGTCTGTTCCGCGGCTATATCAACGGCATTGCCTCGGTAGTCAGCTATAATCTGGGACGTGGAGACAAACAGCGACTCTCGCAGCTGTTTCGCATCAGCATGTGGACGCTGGGCATCACCGCCGCCGTTGTAACCGGCGTGAGCTATCTCCTCGGCGGCGCGGTTGTCGGATTTTTTGCCAAGGACAATGCCACGGTTGCCGCGATTGCGCTGCACGGCTTCCGCATTGTTGCGACCAGCTTCGCCATGATGGCATTTAATGTGTTCGCTTCCGGCTGGTTTACGGCGCTCAACGACGGAAAAACCTCCGCAATTTTGTCGTTCTGCCGCACGATCATTTTTATGGTAGTGCCGGTGCTGGTACTGCCGGGTATTTTCGGCATGGACGGCGTGTGGATGTCTATCACCGTTGGCGAGACGCTGAGCCTGGGCATGAGTATTTTTTATTTCTTCCGCTTCCGCGAGCGGTGGAGCAGAGAGTGAAAGCTGTGATATAATACAGGCAGAGATTTGTCTGTTTCTGCTCTTGGCAGAACGAGAGGACAACAGGAAAGAGGAACGTCAATGCTACAGCATTTTGTCGAAAATCCAATCATTTCACACTTTCATTCCGAGACCCAACCGCAGCTGTATTACATGGGAAAGATCCTGCCGGAGATCAGCACATATCCGCGCATTCTGCACTCGCATCCCGACCACGTGGAGATCAGTATTATCTACAGCGGAACCAGCGAGTATTTCATCGGCAGCCAGCGGCAACTCATTGCGCCCGACGATGTGATTGTCTATGATGCCGGTGTCGTGCATGATGAGGTGTCCGGCCCGGATAACGAGATTGGCAGCAAATCACCGCACCGGCGGAGGACACCGAACCGGATGATTTGGGAAAACAGATGAAGGAGTACATCGACCAGAACTATATGCGGCAGATTACGCTGCAAAGCATCGCAGATGCTCTGCATTTCAGCCCCTATTATCTGGCGCATGTATTCAAAAAAATGACCGGCTATTCTCCGATGCAGTATTTGCTGCGGCGCCGGATTGGCGAGGCACAGAGCCTGCTCATTTCGACGGATTTGCCCATCGGACGCGTGGCGGAAATGGTCGGTTATGAGACACAGAGCTATTTCAATTTGCAGTTCAGCAAGCACGTGGGCATGTCGCCCAAGCGTTTCCGAAAAAATTACGTCGTATCGGCGGAATAACCGTCGGTTGGTATGAGAAAGAAAGACACTGCGCCCGGCAGACTGCCAAGAACCTGTCGGGCGCAGTATTTTTTATCCGGATATTTTTTTAGCGTCTATCGCTGTTCCGTTCAGCAAATTACGAGTTTATTCTTCTGACATTGCGTACTGCACGATCATTGGGTCATCATATTCCGCCCACATGGATTTGTTCTCGTCCAGCGTTTTTAGCTGTTCCATTTCGTTGGCGGTCAGTTCAAAAGCGAAAATATCCAAATTTTGCTTCATGCGCTCCTTATGCACGCTCTTAGGAATTACGACAATGCCACGCTGAATGTGCTGCCGGAGCGCGACCTGCGCGGGCGTTTTCCCGTGGGCATCTGCCATTTGCTTTACAATGGGGTTTTCGAGAATTTCTTTCAGTCGATGCTGGGCAAGAGGTCCCCATGCCTCATGCTGGATATTGTACTTTTCCATCCACTCATGCAGATTATACTGCTGCCAGAATAGGTGTGTTTCCACCTGATTGACTGCCGGGACAACACGGTTAAAGGTTGCAATATCTGCCATGCGCTCTGCGCAGAAATTGGAGATGCCGATGGCTCTGATCTTGCCTTCGTCATATAAGTCCTCTAGTGCACGGTAAGCGCCGTAATAGTCAGACAGGCATTGATGAATCAGCACAAGGTCGAGATAGTCGGTCTGGAGCTTTCGGAGGGATTCTTCCACAGAAGCCTTTGCCTTCTCATAGCCAAACTCCGTTACCCAAACCTTGGTGGTGAGGAAAATATCCTCACGGCGAATACCCAGTTCCTTGATGGCGCGCTGAATACCGTCGCCAACTTCTTTTTCGTTGTAGTATGCCTGTGCGGTATCAATCAGACGATAGCCAGTTTCCAGCGCATCAAACACACAGCCTGCGGTCTGCTCCGCAGGGATCTCAAAAACTCCGTAGCCTACCATCGGCATCTGGATACCGTTATTAAGGGTCACATATTCCATTTTAGTTATTCCTTTCGTGATTGATTTTTAAATTCCGAAAGGAATATCAAAAGGGCTTGCCTTTTGAGAAGAATTTGTTGAATAAGTCTTGAAAGGTCATCGCAATACCCCGTCAGATTTCGATTTGTATAACACGCAAACTTTGAGAGTTTCAGCCCACAGTGTGAATTCTTTGTGGCTTGCGCTCCGCTTGAACACCTTATCCTAGGGCAACATACCACCAAATCGGAAAACCTACAAAAACCATATCGTAATCGGTTATCATTCTACCCACATTCTACCCATTCTAATCATCATTGTCAACCGTGTTGGTTAGAATCACAAGGAGCAGAAGCATCGTCAAGAGCAGCAGGTGTCCCAAATTTTATATATTTTTCGTGACATTCTGCGCGCTATTGCCGCGTCCCTGAAAGCCGGGACAGGGTTTCCCCAATATCCCCGTCAATACCAATCGACCGCTGGGCGATTTCCCGCGGCGCATAGGCCTCCCACTGATTGTGATCATCATCCTTGAATTTGGGTATGAAAAAGCGCCACTCGAAAGAGTGGCGCTTTAAAATGATTTAGCTCGGCAAACGGGAAGTTGATTACTTCTTCTTTTTCGGTTTTGGAACTGGCAGTTCATCATACATTGCATGAAACAAGCCTGTCAAAAATTCCTTATTATCCACTTCATTTACCAGCAACATCTCTTTTGCTCCTTCATAGGGTAATTCATACGGAGCTGTCGGCATATAACGAATTGCTGATTTTACTGGTTTAACAAGGAATCTATCATCATAGATACCGCCTACAATCTTGCCACGATAATAAATAATAAATTCTCCCATCATAGCTCGATAAGTGATTT
>CAVFAY010000054.1:0-6056 GCA_963620595.1 Anaerotignum sp.
ATTTTGCGGGACTTTTTTCGTTTCAGCTATTGACATTTGTTTGCAGGACTCCTTTATATTATCTCTAATACCCACAAAATTCCTTTTCTTACGCACCGCCTTCTGTATATTATTTACAAATCCATTATATCGTGTCTCACTATTCTGTCCACCCTAAAAATTGACTTTATTTTTGCCTCATCGTTTGCCTCACTTTGACATCTTATCTTTTTACATGATATACTATGTAATATAAAAGAGGGGATGATATATGTATGTCTCAATTTGCCACCTTATTAAAACGTTTTCTTAAGCGTAAAAAAATATCCATTCTTGAACTTTCCCGACTTTGTAATTTTGATCGAGGAAGCCTAAATCAAATCTTAAACGGAAAACGTTCGTTAAATAATGATGAAGTTTTAGACAAAATCATTAAAATTTTAAATCTGTCACCTAATGATGTCGATGCTTTAAAAGAAGCATATAAAATTTCTCAAATCGGAGAAGATACTTACGCTCAATATAAAGTCATTCAAGAATTTTTACTTTCACTCAACGATATCTATCAGATTCCAAATGATAAGTCCATTGATTTCTTCATCTCTGCAAAAGCATTATCAAATATTGCTTCTAGCGGTGAAACTGTTCGAAGACTTATTCTTCACGTGTTCAGTGATGCATTAAATCATAATGAAAAAATTCGGATGATTCTTCAACCCAATTGTCATTTTTTATTTGATATTTTTCCGTCGTTGACATTAGATGAAACATCATCTGTCATTGAGCATATTATCTGTTACGATAATACAGAATCTTCTGATTTCGCACAAAATATTATGTACACAAAATGTGTGTTTAAATGTTGTGCAGCTTCGATGAATTATCACCCATATTATTATTCTGGTCGTACCTATGAGCGCTTTGACGGAATGTCTCTCTTCCCATTTATGATTATCAGTGATTCGCACGCAATATTATTATCCAGTGACTATCAGCAAGCAATCTGTCTCTCGACCGCAGAAGAATTGACACTCTTACAGCACTATTTCGATGAAATACTAAAGTCTTGTCATGAAGTCGCCTCTACATCGATCAATCTAGCCTCTGCACTTTCTACTGAAATCAATAATTTTTATAATTATTCTGCAAATTGTGACCTATCTCTGTCTATCACATTCTGTTTCACACCACTTCTAAGTGAACATGTTGTCCGTACTTATCTAAATCCACAAATCCCTAATTTTGAGGAAGCTTGTACAGCCATCAAAAAACACAGCGCATCATTGAGAACTATGTTTCATAATTCTCCATTCCGTGTTATCTGTGATTATAATGGTGTGAAGGATTTCTTTGAAACAGGTAGTATTCGAGAATATCCCCCTGGATTTCTGCGTGAAAATCTAGATATAAACGCCAGACAAAGCATTATCCGAAATTTATTCGTCGCTATACAGGAAGGTTGGTATGAAGTAATTTTGCTTCGTCCTAATGCTCAAATACTGGATAACAACTGGACAATGTGCGCAAAATCGGGAAATATTCAATTTCTCTCCATGTATAACAACTATTACTTACAATTCACCTTAGATGAACCTGCCACGGCTACTGCAATTACAAAATTTTTAACTTATTTAACAACCAGCGAACATTGCTTTTCTAAGGAAGAAACCCTTACTCAACTGCACAAATGGGCAGCCGAATATTGTAATATGTCGTAATATTTCTATTGATTTTAATCTCAAAATAGCTAAAGCCACAGATAATTCTGCAATGCAGAATTATCTGTGGCTTTAGTTTATTTTCCCAGCATTTGCGCAAACATGATATCTAATTTTATATTCTTTCATCTTCTTTCAAATAATGCCCCGCGATCACCTCAATCCTCCCATGCCCCAGTGCATTAGAAGTAATCCGCATTGCCGCTCTGTCAAACACTTCTCCTTTTCGGTCTCCGCGACAGTAATATTTTTCCTTCGCAGTCAATTGTTCCAATGGTCTCGCATGTTGCCAGTAAATCGCTGTTGCATAATCGCGCCGATAGCTGTGAATATCCGCACCGGACGGAACTTTTTCAAATACTTTTCCGTCTCCTGCTTGCTTGCATAGACGGATAACCAAATCTTTGTCACCAATAATCGGCGCATAACGTTCCCGTCCGCCCTTGCTGCCGCTCGTGATATGCAGATAATAGCCGGAACTATCCTGATACAATGCCGTTCCGCGCAACGCTTTGAGTTCTGCGCGCCGCAGACCTGTCGCACGGCAAAAGGTAACCAGTTCCGCATGATTGCTCTCACTGAAATGCCTGTCTCGTTTGACAGTGTTCCGGCTGCGTGTAATATCTTTTCTTTGCCTAGCGGCGGTATGAATATTCAATTCTTCTAATGTACAGCCGTACAATTTGACCAGCGCGCTGGCTTCCATTTTTTGCGTGTACACAGACAGATTTTCTCTCGTTTTCATCCACTCGGAAGCATATGCCTTGCACTGCTCTATGGTCTTGCACCCGTGATTTTCCTTGCACCATTTCACAAAATAGCAGCAATGCTTGAGATACGAGTGATAGGTTTCCCAGCTGTAAATGTAGTTCTGCGAAATACCGGCAATCTTATCCGGTTTCTTTTTTCTTCCAATTTGCAGTTTTGCGTCCAAAGTGTCCTGCACCTGTTTTACCAGTGAGCCACGGTTCGGCTTGTTCTTATGTCCCATAGTTTTTGTCCTTTTCCATCGTGAAATTGTGAATACCTGTGTTGAAGCGAAGCACTGCACTCTTATTGTTTTCCGATTGTTATGCACCAATCGTCTGATTTTTCATCCGATCTGAACAGCTCAACCCAAATGGGGAGCACGATTTCAGTCATCTGAAAATTTTGTTTTTCCGATATCCCCGTTTACTCGTACACGATTGTGTCCGCGTAACCGGATATCGGAACCTCTGCTGCTCTTTGCTGTCTGACATATTTTTTATGTCTGTCAGCGGGTCAATCAGCCTGCCTTGCCACACGCTTCTATGCAGCTATTCTGTATCCGCATAAAAACAGGAGGACCATCCTATGATCCTCCCGTTCAATCTTTCATTCCAAATATGTGCGAATAAAAATTTAAAATTATAAAAAAGAGAGAAACTTTCCAGCAGCTTATGCGGGGATAATTTCTCTCTTTTTGTTTGTTTTTCAAACTATTTTACAAAGTTCATTTTTTGCTTATGTAATTTGCATGTTCTTAATCCACAAATGCGCATTGTTAATTATTTCGTTTTTCTTACGCGAACAAAATAGATATGACCACATTGAATCGCCTTTTGTAAATCCCCATAGCAGTCACAAATATTCTTCTTAATCTCTTGGTAATTGCGGAGCTGTACGCCGCATGCAGCCAATGCAGCTTCTTTTTCTTTTGGCATTCGTTTGTATTTTTCTTCAATTTCTAAAATCTTTTTAATCGGGATGTTCTTTGTCGTCGCTCTCGCACCGGCTCCACGTGTCAGCTTTTCCCAAATTTTTTCTTCTCTTCCTCTCAACCGATATACGCTCTTGCTTCCAAAGCTATCCTCTGCACGCATCGTAACCCCGCTGCGTTTCAGGATTTCTTTTAACATCTGAATATCATCCGGTGTATTTCTATCCTCTTTGGGATTTTCAATTTTAATAATTAAATTCATCTTATCTCATCCTTCTTTCGCGCAATGTTAATTCTTTCGCTTTTTTAGGAATTGATTTCAGTATAAAATATTTTCTTCATTTTATCAAGAGTAAACTAGGCATTTTATTCAAAATTCTTGGTTTTTTCATACCTTTTCAAGAATAATTCCGTTTTAATTTTTCTCTCATATTTCCAGCGTTCCAATCGACTGTCTGGTTATGAAGAAAGGAGGACACAGAAATGGAAAGCAATCATGAAGTTTATACCGTGCCGGAGCTGGCAGCCATTTTAAAAATCGGCCGCAATGCCGCTTACGATCTCGTAAAGTCTGGAAAGATTCACAGCATTCGTATCGGAAAAAGCATCCGTATTCCTCACGCTGCACTGGAAGAGTTTTTAAATTCTTAACTTGCTGCAGCAAACAATCCGTGCTATACTTGCCTCACACCAGAAAAATGCTCCGATAAAACAAAGGAGGCTTGTATGGCACGGATGAATCACTCATCCAAGGAGCATCTTATCAGTATGAAACCTACAAAACACGGAAATAAATTCCGCATTACATATCGGTGCCCAAACTATCCGGATCTGATTCATGAATCTTTTGACACAGAGGAAGAAGCCAATCTGCGGATTGCTCAGATTTTATTGGAAAAGAAAAACAATAAACTGCTTCCGCCTGCTTCTGTTGTTGATCCAGATGCCAATCATACATTGGCACAGGAAACCATGACTGTTTCTCAACTGTTGGACGAATATGTCAATCTGTACGGATTAAATCATTGGTCGGAAAGTACGCTTTCCTCTACCATGCACCGAATTACACACTATATCAACCCGTATATTGGTGCTATCCCAATCAAATCTCTCACAACCCATCGGCTGGAACGCTTTTATAGAAAGCTTCTGCGAGAGCCTGCTGTGTGTACCAAGGGCAAAGAACATTTGCAGACAACCATCGCTCCCAGCGTTGTAGAAAAAGTGCACGGCACGATTCGCAGTGCATTGAATCAAGCCATCCGCTGGGATTACTTAAAAGGCCCGAATCCCGCTATGACTGTGGAACTGCCCAAGTATAAAAGAGAGAAACGTGCTGTCTGGGACGATGCAGAAGCACGGTATGCCTTAGACGTCTGCACCGATCCGATTTTAAAGTTGTGTATGCTGCTCGCTCTTGGCTGTTCCATGCGTATCGGAGAAATCTTAGGTCTGACATGGGATTGTGTACACATCACGCCAGGATTGATACAAAACGACAGTGCCTATCTCCGCGTAGAAAAAGAATTGCGCCGCTGCACCAATCTCAGTTTGGAAAAACTTCGGGAACAGGGACGAGATGATGTCTATTTTACCTTCCCTCTCTGGAAGAAAAAGTCACCATCAACTACGACACTTGTTCTCAAGACACCTAAGACTGAAAGCAGTGTCCGCACGATTTATCTACCGCCTACTGTCATTCACGCACTGCGGCAGGCATGGGAGCATCAAATGGCGCTAAAGAATGAAGTCGGCTCTGTGTATCAAGATTTCAATCTGGTTGTCGCACGAGACAACGGACGGCCATTTGAAGAACACAACATCAGTGAAAAGCTGAAGGCACTTATTCAAACAAACAATCTCCGGCCGGTTGTCTTTCACAGTCTGCGTCATAGCAGCACCAGTGTGAAACTCAAAATCAGCGGTGGTGACATCAAAGCAGTTCAAGGCGACACTGGACATGCACAAGCGAACATGGTTACGGATGTATATAGCCATATCATGGATAGCAGCCGCAAGCATCTGGCACAGCAAATGGAAGCACAGTTTTTCCTAACATCCCCAGAAAGCAAAAAAACAGCCGCCCAACTGCCCATGGATTCCTCCATGAAACAGCTGATTCAGCTGCTAAAAAGTTCGCCGGAGATCGCAGATCCGCTGCTGCAAATGTCTCACATTTTGAAGAGCAATAAATAGGAATCACTCCTGTTTGTTCCCAAATGTTCCCACGAACGAAACCTCATTTATTCAGTGGCTTCAAAAGTACCAAAAAAGCCTGATTTCTTACGAAATCAGGCTTCTAATGGAGCTGCTAGGCAGATTTGAACTGCCGACCTCATCCTTACCAAGGATGCGCTCTACCGACTGAGCTATAGCAGCAAATGAAGATATCTTTCAATCTTCATGCTTATGGCGACCCGGATCGGGCTCGAACCGACGACCTCCAGCGTGACAGGCTGGCGTTCTAACCAACTGAACTACCGGGCCATATGGCAGGGGCAGAAGGGATCGAACCCTCGGCACGCGGTTTTGGAGACCGCTGCTCTACCAGCTGAGCTATACCCCTATACTGCTTTTGTTTTTCTTGACTTCTTTTGAACTTTGTTGGTGGGCCTTCGGGGACTCGAACCCGGGACCGACCGGTTATGAGCCGGTTGCTCTAACCAACTGAGCTAAAG
>CAVFAY010000055.1:0-5573 GCA_963620595.1 Anaerotignum sp.
ACCCCATCTATTAGATAGTATATCATACTGTCTAACAAATGGGGTGCAGTTCAAAGGACGGCTTTCTCTCATTTTTTGTAGTTTTCTCACTCGAACAGGGTCATTTGTCCCTTGTCCTCGTCCTTGAGCAGCGCGCCAATAGACGGAATGGAGTGCGAAATATATCGTTTTGGCTGAGCAAATGCCAGCTCTATCGCATAACATGCGTGTGTAATGGTGTGACTGCCGCGCAGTACCATTACCTGCACGCCGACTGTCGTTCTCGTTGATTTTGCCGGAATCACAGAGGTATTGATCGTCAGTGCTCTGCCATTCGTTGCAAACAGGGTAATATCACAATCCTGTGAGAAATGGAAAAATGCCTTGGCAGGAGAGCGATCGGAATAGGCTCCGGTCAAGCGGCGGCGATTGGTCTTTGTGGCGAAGCCTGCCAGCTCAAAGCGTGCAGCCTTGCCGTTTTCAAAGACAACGACCATGCTTCCGGTGTAGTCACCAGGCAGCAGCATAAATACCGGCTGTTCCTCGGCATCCATTTCCAGCTTGGACGGCAGATAATCGCCGAGCACACTCGCCTTGCTGTCATCAAAGTCATACAAATGGGCTTTATACGCCTGCTGTTTGTTGGTCAGGAAGATGATTTCCTGCTTATTGGTCGCATCCAACGTCTGGAACAGTGCATCGCCGTCTTTAAACTTCTGATCCGATGCACCACGCAGGCTCTGCGAGGTGATCTTCTTAAAATATCCTTCCTTAGACAGGAACAGATGCACCGGATAGTCTTCAATGTGGTCTTCTTCTTCAAATCGTTCGAGCTTATCCGCTTCCAGAATATCTGAACGGCGCGGAGACGGATATTTTTTGATAATATTCTCCAGCTCTCGAATGATGACGCGGCGCACCTTGGCATCGCTCTTGAGCAAGTTCTCCAAACGGGAAATCTCTTTTTCCAGCTCTTCCGTTTCAGACAGACGCTTGAGAATATATTCTCGGTTGATGTGGCGCAGACGAATTTCTGCAATATACTCTGCCTGCTTTTCATCAATACCAAAGCCGTCCATCAGATTCGGAACGACATCCGCATCTTTTTCTGTGTTGCGAATGATGGCAATAGCCTTGTCAATATCCAGCAAAATGGTCTTGAGACCGTGCAGCAGATGCAGTTTTTCCCGCTTCTTTGCCAAATCATAGCGAATGGTACGTTTTTTGCACTCCGTGCGCCATTTAGTCCACTCCTCCAAAATGCTGCGCACGCCGAGTACCTTCGGCATTCCCTGAATCAGCACATTGAAGTTGCAGGAACAGCTGTCCATGAGCGGTGTCATCTGCATCAGGCGATCCATCAGCTTATCCGGATCGACGCCGCGCTTGAGATCAATCGCCAGCTTGAGACCGGACAAATCGCTCTCATCTCGAATATCCGAGATTTCACGGACTTTGCCGCTCTTGACGAGATCGGCCAGCTTATCAATAATCGCCTCAATGGTCGTTGTATACGGAATCTGATACACCTCAATCAGATTTTCCGATTTGATATACTTCCATTTGGAGCGAATTTTGAACGAGCCGCGGCCGGTATCATAGATTTTCTGCATCTGGGCGCGGTCGAGAATAATTTCTCCTCCGGTCGGGAAATCCGGTGCCGGCAGCGTTGCCATCAAATCGCAGTTGTTATCTTCAATATAGGCAATGGTCGTGCGGCAGACCTCTTCGAGATTGAAGCCGCAAAAGCTGCTCGCCATGCCGACAGCGATACCGGTATTGGCAGACACCAAAATATTCGGGAACGTTGTCGGAAGCAGCGTTGGCTCCTTCATCTCGCCGTCATAGTTGTCCACAAAGTCTACGGCATCATCGTCAATCTCGCGGAACAGCTCCGCACAGATTTTATCCAGCTTTGCCTCGGTATAACGCGAAGCCGCGTATGCCATGTCGCGCGAATACACCTTGCCAAAGTTGCCCTTGGAATCGACAAACGGCGTCAAAAGCGCCTCATTGCCGCGCGTCAGACGAACCATGGTCTCATAAATTGCCGCATCGCCATGCGGATTCAGCTTCATGGTCTGACCGACAATGTTTGCCGATTTGGTGCGGTTCGCGCCCATCAGACCCATTTTATACATTGTGTAAAGCAGCTTGCGGTGTGACGGCTTGAATCCGTCCAGCTCCGGAATTGCACGCGATACAATGACACTCATTGCATACGGCATGTAATTCTCGCGCAGCGTTTCTGTAATACGCTGTGCGGTCGGTTCAAGCGGATGATATTCCTTTACCGGCTGCTGTTTGCTCTTTTTCTTTGCCATGTCAGGAAAAAACTACCTTTCCAAGTATTTTTACGAAATATCCGCGAATTCTAAATACTGCCAGCCATTTTCGGCAATGTATTCCTTTCGTCCGGACAGATTTTCACCGAGCAGCAGATCAAACATTTCGCTCGTCGCTGCGGCATCCTCCGGCATCACGCGAATCAGTCGGCGGCTCTCCGGGTTCATGGTAGTCTCCCACATCATATCCGCCTCATTTTCGCCGAGACCCTTTGAGCGCTGAATGTTGTACTTTTTGCCGTCCAGCTGCTTGAGCACCTCTGCTTTTTCGCCTTCATCGAAAGCAAAATACGATTTGCCGCGGCATTCAATCTCATACAGCGGGGATTCTGCAATGTATACATATCCCTCTTCAATCAGCGTCGGCGTCAGACGATACAGCATCGTCAGCACCAGCGTGCGGATCTGGAAGCCATCGACATCAGCATCGGTGCAGATAATGACCTTGTTCCAGCGCAGATTATCCAGCGAAAAATTGGACAGTTCTTTGTTAGACTTGGATTTCACCTCTACGCCGCAGCCCAGCACCTTGAGCAGATCCGTGATAATATCGCTCTTGAAAATCTTGTCATAGTCTGCTTTGAGACAGTTCAAAATTTTGCCGCGGATCGGCATAATTGCCTGAAATTCCGAATCACGTCCCTGCTTGCACGAACCCAGCGCGGAATCGCCCTCCACGATGTACAATTCGCGGCGCGACACATCCTTGGTGCGGCAATCCACAAATTTCTGTACGCGGTTGGCAAGATCCAAATTGCCGGTGAGCTTTTTCTTGATGTTCAGACGAGCTTTTTCCGCCTGCTCGCGCGAACGCTTATTGATGAGAATCTGCTCGGCAATCTTATCCGCTTCCGCCTTGTTTTCAATAAAGTAAATTTCCAGACCGGAGCGCAGGAATTCTGTCATTGCCTCCTGAATAAACTTGTTGGTAATGGCTTTCTTGGTCTGATTTTCATAGGAAGTGTATGTCGAGAAACAGCTGGTCACAAGAATCAAGCTATCCGACACGTCCTGAAAGGAGATGCGTCCTTCGTTTTTATTGTATTTGTTGTTCTGCTTGAGATAGGCGTCAATCGCAGAGACAAATGCCGAGCGAACCGCCTTGTCCGGCGAGCCGCCGTATTCCAGCCACGAAGAGTTGTGATAGTACTCCAGCCGCGAAATGCTGGATGAAAAGCAAAATGCACAATTGAGCAGCACTTTATATTCCGGCTTATCCGAGCGATCCTTGCCGCGCCGCTCACCGGTCAAAAACTGTACAGAGGTCAGTGCTTTGTCCTCGGCGATCTCTGTGACATAATCACTGATGCCGTTTTCGTAATAAAATTCAGTCTCTTTGATGCCTTCCGGTGTCTCATTGCGGAAAATAAACCGCAGTTTCGGATTGACAACCGCCTGTCGCTTGAGCACATCCAGATAATAGGTTTCCGGAATTTGAATATCCGTAAAGACCTCTAAATCCGGGCGCCAGCGAATAATCGTGCCGGTTTCCCCGCCGGTATACTTTTTCTTTTTGAAACCGGTCTTTGTGCCCGTGCAATTTTCGCCTTTTTCAAAATGCAGGCTGTATTCCGTGCCGTCACGGCGCACGGTGACGTCCATATATTCCGATGAATACTGCGTGGCGCAGGTGCCCAGACCGTTGAGACCCAGCGAGAACTCATAGTTGTCTCCGCCGTTATTCTCATACTTGCCGCCTGCATACATCTCACAGAATACCAGCTCCCAGTTGTATCGTTTTTCCTTTGAGTTATAATCGACCGGAATACCGCGGCCGTGGTCCTCTACTTCAATGGAATGGTCAGCATAGCGGGTGACAATGATCTCATTGCCATAGCCCTCACGTGCTTCATCTATGGAATTGGACAATATTTCAAATACTGCATGTTGGCAGCCGTCCAGACTGTCCGAGCCAAAAATAACGCCCGGACGCTTGCGAACACGGTCAGCGCCCTTGAGGGCAGAGATGCTCTCATTGCCGTATTGACTGTTCTTTTTCATGGTAACAACTCCAAAATCATAACTTTTTCCTCATTGGGCTTCGTGCACATATCGTTCTCATTCAGCCCGAATACTCGGTATTATAGCGCAAAACTGTTCACTCGTCAAATCATGTACAAAAAATCTGACCTCAACACATGAGGTCAGATCCAATTTTTCCCTATTATTTCTTGTTTGCTCTGGCTTTTTCTGCCGCAGCACGCTGCTGCTTTGCCTTTTGCCGCTCATATTTTTCGCGGAACTTCTTCATCTTTTCCTGCCAGAAATAATTGGCAATGATGTACAGCACCAGCATGACAAACGCCAGCACCAGCGTTACCGTCTCAAAGGTATTGCCCCAGCTACTGTAACTCGCCACGAGCTTTTTCAGCAGTGTCGGCCCCAGCAGCGTCACTAGCCAGACAACCACCGTCACGCTGAGCACGGCCTTTTGCAGCTTGTATAGTGCCGGATAAACCTGTCGGCATTCCTCGGTAATGCGTCGTTCATCGCTCACCCAGATGCCGTCTGCTTCTCGTGTCTTTTTTTCTTTCTTGCTCATCCGTTCCCTGCTCTCTTCCTAATAGACTTTGGAATGCATTCCAAACATGTTTAGTATATCATACCTGAGCAAAAAAGAACATCGCATCCCTGTGTTTTTTGCAATTCCTTCACAAATGCTCAGCGGAGAACGATCTCCTCCTGCTCCTCGTCATCTTCGTCCTCGTCACAGATGTCCGCGCCGTCATCGCCGAATGAGCTGTTTGTGTTGTTGCTGCAAATCGAGATGCGCACGCCATGCTTTACCGGTGCGAGAAAGATGCCAACCAGAACACCAAAGCACAGCCAAGCCATGGCGCGGAAGAATTTTTCTGATCTGCTCATAGTCTTGTCCTCCTATTTTCAAACACACTGTCCAATTAGATAGTTTCAGTATAGCACAAGTCGCGCAAAAACGCAAAAAAGAATACGGCCCTCCCGTACAGGGAAAGCCGTATTGCGTGCATCCGGCGGCACAGAGACCGGACGGGGTTTCTGTGATTGGAGCATCCTCCGGCGTCTGCCGGATGCGGTTGGATTCTGTTCCGAACTCAGTTTGCCCGAAACCGGCGAAAGTATACGCCGTGCAGGCATCAAAAAACACCGGAACAGTTTCCCATTCCGGTGCTGTTTGAGCAAGTAATTAATACTTTCTTCTCTTTGCGCGAGCCGCCTCGGACTTCTTACGGCGCTTTACGCTTGGGCTCTCATAATGCTCACGCTTGCGAA
>CAVFAY010000056.1:0-5474 GCA_963620595.1 Anaerotignum sp.
AATATATAGAGTTTTTTTGCTTTTGTCAATATTAACTGGTTATATAACCAGTACAGTAAATAATAAATAAGCAGCTATATCACACAGAATAATTTATTTATATGCAAAGCGAAGGAATGAGGTATAGCGATGGCTATGATGATTGTCGGCAATACCAGCAGATGAATAAGGCAGGTGACATAGCCAGAGCGTGTTTGAAAATGCTCTGATTCACCTGAAAAGCACCCAGAATTTAATAATTTCCCGAAAATCTCATTATCAGACTGATGCAATGAGATTCCAGGAAACTATTAAATTCTGGATGCTTTTTTATTATTGCTATTTTGACTATTTTACTATTTTGATTATTTTACTGAAGAAGATTCCGAGGTACTCTCTTATTGACTATTTTGCAGGATAGAATCCACTCGGTGCATCATTTAAGTTAATCATAATGTTCTTTGTCTGACTATAAGCATCCAGAATCGCTCTATCATTTTCACGACCGATACCAGACTGTTTATAACCACCAAATGGTGCTCCTTCTGGAATCTGATTATATGTATTAACCCACATACGTCCTGTTTCGATACTTCTTGCTACACGGAATGCACGATGAAGATCTTTTGTCCATACAGCGCCACCAAGTCCATAATCAGACTGATTTGCCAGAGCAATGACTTCTTCTTCTGTTTTGAACTTAATAACAACAGCAACTGGTCCAAAAATTTCTTCCTGTGCTACACGCATATCATTAGTAACATCTGTAAGTAATGTTGGCTGAACAAAACATCCTTTGTCGCAACCATTTTCTGTATAATAATCACCACCACATGCGACTGTAGCACCTTCTTCCTTTGCAATCTGTACATAGGACAAAATCTTCTCAGCCTGCCCTTTGTTAATCTGCGATCCCATCTGTGTTTCTGGATCTAATGGATCTCCAACATTAACTTTCTTAAATGCATCTGTCAGTTCTTCAACAAATTTATCGTATATATCTTCCTGTACAAATACTCTGGAACCCGCACAGCAAACCTGCCCCTGATTGAAGAGGATACCAAGCTGTACTCCATCAAGAGCGGCCTCCCAATTACAGTCTTCAAAAATGATATTGGCACTTTTTCCACCAAGTTCCAGTGTTGCCGGAATCAACTTATTTGCAGCTGCGATGGCAATACCTTTGCCAATTTCAGTAGAACCTGTAAACGCAAGTTTGCATAAATCCGGGTGATCTTGCAGATATTGTCCTGATTTACTTCCAGAACCTGTAACAAGATTTAATACTCCTGCCGGGAGCAGATCCTGAATCAGTTCCGTGAAAACAAGCATACTTAAAGAGGTAGTAGATGATGGTTTAAATACGATACAATCTCCAGCAGCAATTGCAGGTGCCAGCTTCCATGCTGCCATCAAAAATGGGAAGTTCCACGGAACGATCTGTCCAACAACTCCAATCGGCTCTCGAAGAACCAGACTCATCATTCCACCATCAAGAATAGATGCTGTCCCTTCGTCTGTACGAATCAAGCTGGCATAATAACGAAAATGGCGAACAGAATATGGAACATCTATCGTCATTGTTTCACGGATTGGCTTTCCATTATCCATTGTTTCAACCTTTGCCAGCCATTCTTTATTTTCTTCAATACGGTCTGCAATCTTATCAAGGATTTCCGCACGTTCTTCCTTTGTTGTCTTTTTCCATTCCGGAAAAGCTTTCCATGCTGCTGCAACAGCCGCATCAACATCTTCTTTTGTTGCCTGTGCACATTGAGCCAGGGGCTCTCCGTTTGCAGGGTTTGTACTGGTATATACAGCATTATCTGATGCCGGCTGCCATTCTCCCCCGATATATAAGCCATATGTTTCTTTTAATTGATTATTACAAGCCATAATGTGTACCTCCTTGTTGTATGCTTTACTTTTGCCTGTCGTTATATTACAATATAAACTGATACCTTAAAATAACCAGTAAAATGTTTTTATAGGAGACCAGATTATGTTAGTTTATGATTTAACAGCAAGAGGAAGTATGTCTAAATATGAATATTTGTATCAATGCTTAAAAAGAGATATTTTGACTGGAAAATTATCAGAAGGACAGAAAATGCCCTCAAAACGCCGTCTTTCTGAAGCCAATGGAATCAGCGTTCGAACTGTAATGAATGCATATGACCAGCTTTTGATAGAAGGATATCTGGAATCTAAGGAACGAAGCGGTTATTATGTGGTATCTGATTTTGATTCACCATTAAGATACCAGAAAGTAGAAATCCCTATAGCTACTCCCGAACAGGAAGAGGACTGGATTGTGGATTTTACAGCAAATACTACTGTATATGAAAAGTTCCCTTTTTCCATGTGGACAAAAGTTATGCGTCAGGTACTCGGGGATTATAATCTTCATCTGATGAAGCGAGGACAATTTCTCGGATGTCCGGAGCTTCGTTATGAGATTGCAAAATATCTGTATTCTAAGCGAGGGATTATCGTTTCTCCTGACTGTATTGTCATTGGAACAGGAATAGAATATCTGTATTCTAAACTAATTGGATTACTTCCTGCTAATGCAGTATATGCGATAGAGAATCCCGGCTATCGTAAAATCCGTCAGATTTACGAAGATCTGGGTGTAAAATGGACATGGACTTCTATGAATAAAAATGGAATTCATATGGGAAGCCTGCGGCAAAGTGGTGCAACAGTAGTTCATACTTCGCCAGAACATCACTATCCTCTTGGAACAGTAATGTCTGCCAAGCGCCGTCAGGAGCTTCTCAAATGGCTGGAAGAATCTGGAGATCATTATATTATAGAGGATGATTACGATTGTGAATTCCGCTATAGCGGTCATGCTATTCCTGCATTATATGGTTTGGACAAAAGCCATCAGATTATTTACATGAACACTTTCAGTA
Organism: Anaerotignum sp.; assembly: GCA_963620595.1. GTDB lineage: Bacteria > Bacillota > Clostridia > Oscillospirales > Butyricicoccaceae > Butyricicoccus_A. The sequence continues at coordinate 2,901 of CAVFAY010000056.1, forward strand.
AAACTTTAAGTCCCGGAATCCGTATCAGCTATATGGTTTTGCCGCCCCAATTAATAAAACAATACATTGATTCTGCCAACTTTTTTTCCAATACATCTTCTAATTTGGAACAATATACATTGGCCGCATTTTTGCATGGCGGATATTTTGACCGCCACCTTACTCGCATGCGGCGCTATTATTTAAATCAGGGTGAAATGTTAAAAAATGCTCTTTTGATGACTCCGTCCATTCCAGCAAAAGAAATTCTTGGTATGGAAACAGGAACTCACCTTCTGGTAAAACTAAATACAAAGCTTTCTGATAAAGAGATCAAGCTTCGAGCAAGAATGAAAGGAATTAATCTATGTTGCCTCTCTGAATTTTGCATTGGAGAAAAAGAACTTTACCACCATATTCTGGTACTTAACTATTCAAGCTTACATAAAGACCGTATGCTGGAGGTTGTCAGAACTCTTGGAGAGATTTTTCCCAAACAGTAGATTAACATACACCTGCAATATAAAAGAAAATATTATAATAATCTATAAATGAGTAAATTTAAAATGTTGTACAACTATGTCCGCATTACAAAGACATACTGTACTTGATCGGTCTGAATGTGTTTAGACTACAAACAAGAAGAACCTATTTTTGTGCATTTTCTGTATTTGCTCATTTATAGATAATAATTATATATTTACCTTAAAATTTCATCAACTGTTGACACCGTACTAAATGTTCCTTTGTTCTCAGAAATAATTGTTTTTATCCTTTGCAGTTCAAAATAATTAACATAACAAATCAATGTTTTGTTCTCACCGGCAATCACCCCTGCCGAATTAATAATTGTACATGTTTTATTAAGTTCTTCTTTTATTTGTCGGATAATTACATCTGGATTCTTTGTAATAATTGTAACTTGCTTAATTGCATCGAAATGATCGGTAAAATGATCAATAATGGCGGTAGCAATAACATATACTAGAAAACTAAGCATAGCAGAATCACGATTAATTAAAATAAAAACTGCAATATATACGATAATATTAAATCCTATCAATATATTAGAAATACTATAATCCTTTCCCGTCTTATTATAAATTTTATTTACAATAATATTGGCAAAAATTTCCGATCCATCTATACATCCTCCATTCCTGAGAATCAATGAAAGTCCAATTCCCAGAATCGCTCCTCCAAATGCTACTGCCAGAAAATGCTCTGTATTCAATTCAAATGGGATTTTTTCAAAATAAGCAAGACCAAATGTGTAAACAGCAAACCCAACAAAGACTTTTATAAAGAAATTTTTTCCTAAAAAGAAAATACCTGCTAATAAGAATGGAAGAAAAACAAGAAAAACACATAGTGAAAGATTATAACCGGTAAGTTTACTAATAATAATAGCAATTCCTGCTGTTCCATAATCAATTGCATCATTGGGAAGCAAAATACATGCAACAGAAAAGCTTGACAGAATTGCACCGAGTATAATGGCAAGATATGATATTATCAGTTTAATCTTCTTTTTATTCAATAAATCTTCTCCTCATATTAATATACCGCAAATTGGGGTGTGCAGATTGCAGGAATGATTTTCAAATACACTCTGATATAATCTAATATAATAAACAAAAAGCCCTGGAAATACTAAATTTCCAAGGCTTTACTTAAAGGCGTCGACCAGATTTGAACTGGTGATGAAGGTGTTGCAGACCTCTGCCTTACCACTTGGCTACGACGCCACAAGTGACTCCTACGGGATTTGAACCCATGTTACCGCCGTGAAAGGGCGGTGTCTTAACCACTTGACCAAGGAGCCAGACTCCCCGAGTAGGACTTGAACCTACGACAGCGCGGTTAACAGCCGCGTGCTCTACCGACTGAGCTATCGAGGAATATAATCAGGTGTCATACCCTGAAAACCACACACATTATACCATCTTTCTCTGAACTTTTCAAGCATTTTTTATTCCAATAACTCTCTAAGGTCAAGCTATCGACCGATTAGTGACAGTCAACTCCACACATCGCTGTGCTTCCATCTCTGCCCTATCTACCTCATCGTCTCTAAGGGGTCTCTCACTCTTTCGAGTCTGGATATCTCATCTTGAGGGGGGCTTCACGCTTAGATGCCTTCAGCGTTTATCCCTTCCCGACTTGGCTACCCGGCCATGCATCTGGCGATGCAACCGGTCCACCAGAGGTCAGTCCATCCCGGTCCTCTCGTACTAAGGACAGCTCCTCTCAAATATCCTACGCCCGCGCCGGATAGGGACCGAACTGTCTCACGACGTTCTGAACCCAGCTCGCGTACCGCTTTAATGGGCGAACAGCCCAACCCTTGGAACCTGCTCCAGCTCCAGGATGCGATGAGCCGACATCGAGGTGCCAAACCACTCCGTCGATGTGAACTCTTGGGAGTGATAAGCCTGTTATCCCCAGGGTAGCTTTTATCCGTTGAGCGATGGCAATCCCACTTTATACCACCGGATCACTAAGTCCTACTTTCGTACCTGCTCCACCCGTCGGTGTCGCAGTCAAGCTCCCTTCTGCCTTTGCACTCTTCGAATGGTTTCCAACCATTCTGAG
>CAVFAY010000057.1:0-5295 GCA_963620595.1 Anaerotignum sp.
GTGACGGCTGCTGCAATTTCTTCGATTTGCTTCTGGGATAAGATCACTGGGCATTCTCCTTTGCTTCGACAAACCACTTGTCTCCTTCATGAAAAAGGAACGACTCCTTTCCTTTAATCATGACTGTGTAACGGATGCCGCCGCCACCAACCTTTTTGGATGTGGCACGGCATTTGTAAAGAATCTGGTCGATCTGAAAAATCAAACCGCCTTTCCAACGGATGAGCCGAGGCTGAATTGCGCCTTCCTCATCGACATCGAGATTTACCGAAACATACGCTTTTCGGCACTTCGAGCAGTTCATGAGCTACCTCCGTTCATAAAAAAGTTACCTGTTTTTCGACACGAACTTTCCAAGCATTATTGACACACACAACGTTCGTGTGGTATCATAATTACGAACAGAACTTTCGTGTGAATATAGTATAGCACGAACACGGCGTTCGCGTCAACAAGATAGGCGAAAGTTTCGTTCGTGTTCGCGGAAAATTAAAGAAAGAGGTGCCTTATGGGATTCAAAGACAGGCTTAAAGAAAAGAGAGTTGAGGCAAACCTGACGCAAGCCGCTCTCGCAGAAAAAGTCTCTGTTACTGCAAGGACAATTCAAAATTATGAGCTTGGCACTCGAAAACCAACGAAATACGACATTGTAAAAAAACTTGCCGAAGCTCTGAACACGACGCCGGAATATCTTCTCGGCAACAGCGGAATGCTTGTTCTCGCCGCACAGGAACAAGGCGGAGCAAAAGCGGCGCGTGAGATAGATGAACTGGTGAGCGAAGTCACCGGTATGTTCGCGGGAGGCAAGCTCAGTGAGGATGCGCTTGACGGAGCGATGCAGGCGCTCACCAGAGCCTATTGGATTGCAAAGGAAAAGAACAAGAAGTACACGCCGAAAAAGTATCGGAAAGAGCAGCCGGAGGAATGAGTCCGGATTTTTGTACAGGGTGTTCTTTATAATGGATAATGATTATCCACGAATGGAGGTGGCGCGATGAATGCCGAACAGCTATCAAAAGTTGGCAGCGATCTTGTACGACGCTGCGGCACACGAGATCCTTTTCAGATAGCAAAAGAGCTGGGCATCATTGTTCTGGATGATTGCGAAAACTTCGGGCAACTCAAAGGAATGTATCGCGTTGTCAAGAAAAATCGCTTTATTTTCTTGAATAAGGATTTAAGTCCGGAAACGAAGCGTATTGTATGCGCTCATGAGATCGGTCACGACCGACTGCACCGCGCACTTGCAAAAGGTGTTGGATTACAGGAGTTTGTACTTTACAAGATGAACTCTGTCCCTGAGTATGAAGCAAACATTGTTGCGGCAGAGATATTGCTTAATTCCGATGAAGTGCTTGAGTACATTTACGATTATGGGTACACTTCGGCGCAGATCGCACAGGCACTGCACACAGACATCAATTTGGTTGCCTTGAAGATCGCACATTTGGCAGAGACAGGGCATGACCTTCGCCGGATAGATTACCGAAGCGATTTTTTGAAATAAAAAGGTGGCGTATGACAAGAAGCGAAGTTATGAGAGATTTCATGAAGAAGACCGTGGTTCCGGTTGTAGTTGCGTTCCTGCTGTTTTCTATTTTTAGACGCATATTTGTTGAAAACGGATCGCCGGATTATTTTTTGATCTGGCTTGCTTGCGGAGTGCCATTCGGCATCGGAAAGATGTTTACGCTCATTCCGATTGGCTTTGGTATTTCCGGGACAGTAGGTGTTGTCGCACTCAACCTTGTCCTCGGCGGTCTGATCGGTGGCGTGATCCTAATCTGGAAGCTGGCAGTTGCTATCTGGTATCTGCCGCTGAGTGTTGTCCGTTTTGTGAAAGCGTAAGAATTAGAAGGAGGCTTAGAAGATGAAGCAACACACCTACATAGCAATCGACCTGAAATCTTTCTATGCCTCCGTGGAATGCCGGGAGCGCGGCTTAGATCCTCTGGACACAAACCTCGTTGTCGCAGACGAAAGCCGGACGGATAAGACCATCTGCCTTGCCGTTACTCCCTCCCTCAAAAGCTACGGTATCTCCGGGCGTGGGCGGCTGTTTGAAGTCAAGCAGCGCGTGAAGGAAGCGAATGCCGGACGTCAGCATGACGCACCGGGACGCAGACTGGAAGGTTCATCGCATTTCTTCTCGGAGTTGCAAGCAGACCCGTCTCTGGCGATTGACTTCATCATCGCGCCGCCTCGAATGGCGTACTACATGGAGTACAGCACCCGCATTTATCAGATTTATCTCAAGTACATTGCGCCGGAGGACATTGTGGTTTACTCCATCGACGAAGTGTTCATGGATGTGACTGACTATCTGAAAACCTATAAACTCTCGGCACATGACCTTGCCATGAAAATCATTCTTGATGTGCTTGAGACAACCGGCATCACGGCAACCGCAGGGATAGCGCCGAATCTCTTTCTCTGCAAGGTGGCGATGGACATTGTGGCGAAGCATATCCCCGCAGATGCAAACGGCGTCCGTATTGCGGAACTGGATGAGATGAAGTTCCGGCGTGAGCTTTGGGCGCACCAGCCACTCACGGATTTTTGGCGCGTGGGTCGGGGTATTGCAAAAAAACTTGAGCAGAACGGGATGTTCACGATGGGCGATGTCGCGCTCTGTTCGGAACGGAATGAGGACTTGCTTTACAAGCTGTTTGGGAAGAATGCGGAATTACTCATTGACCATGCGTGGGGCTGGGAGCCTACGACCATTGAAGCAATCAAGGCATATCGTCCCAGTTCCAACAGCCTGAGTTCCGGTCAGGTTTTGCACTGTCCCTATGAGGCGGATAAGGCAAAGCTCGTCATCCGTGAAATGACGGACTTGTTGGTGCTGGATTTGGTGGACAAGGGACTTGTCACCGATCAGGTGGTTCTCACAGTTGGCTACGACATTGAGAACCTGACTGACCCTTTACGGCGGGCAAAGTATCACGGCGCGGTTGAGACAGATCACTACGGAAGGCAGATTCCCAAACAGGCGCACGGCTCTATCAACCTTGACGGTCACACATCATCTACGCGCAAAATAATGTGTGCTGTGTCAGAACTGTTTGACCGAATCGTAGACAAGAATCTGCTTGTTCGCCGTATGTACGTTGTTGCAAATCATGTCCTGCCGGAAGCCGATGCACCGAAAAAAGACGACGGTGCTGTCCAGCTTGACCTCTTCACCGACTATGCTGCCGAAGAGAAAAAACAGAAAGCCGAGGACGCTGCATTGGAGCGTGAGCGGAAAATCCAAGCCGCCACGCTTGCGATCAAAAAGAAGTACGGAAAGAATGCCATCCTCAAGGCAATGAATCTTGAAGAAGGTGCAACAGCCAAAGACCGCAATGCGCAGATTGGAGGCCATAAGGCATGAACGGAAAATACGACGAGATCATGGAACTTCCGCACCACGTCTCCAAGACCCGACCACAGATGCCAATGTCGGATCGTGCAGCGCAGTTTGCGCCCTTCGCCGCCCTCACCGGTTATGATTCTGCAATCAAGGAAACCGGACGTCTGACCGACGAAAGGATTGAGCTTGACGAGGAAGCCTTGACTGCTTTGAATATGAGGTATCAGCTTCTCATGGATGCCATTGATGAAGAACCGGAGATTGAAATAACCTACTTCAAACCTGATGAGCGCAAAGCTGGTGGCGAATATGTATCAGCAATCGGCGCGGTCAAAAAGGTCGATGACTTTGAACGCCTGATTACCATGCAGGATGGCACGAAGATTCCAATGGATGATGTGCTGTCTATTGAGGGAGAGCTGTTCTCGGTGCTTGAGCAACATTGAAAACGGTTTGAAAAGGACGCTATCGAGCGTCTTTTTCTTTTTTGGATACCTGACATTTTTGCTTTATTTGTCCGTATAGAGTGAAGGGGTATTTTACGGAGAGTCTCTGCGAGGGAATACGATTTTAGAGAATAGCAAGCACAGCCGCTGTATATACACACGGCGATTTCCGATTAAGGAAACCCTCCCCTTAATCGAAGAAATGCTTGTTGGGAAGTCTCCCAAACCCTCTTCCTTTACGAAAGGACGGAACGCCTATGGCAAACAGAACGCGACCAAATCAGATACTCTTCTTCGTCTCCGACGATGAGAAAAGAATCATCAAGGCAAAGATGGCGCAGCTCGGAACAAAGAACATGGGAGCATATCTCCGGAAGATGGCGATTGACGGCTATATCATCAAGGTGGACTACACGCAGCAGAAAAAACTCGCCGCCGCTGTCAGCCGTGTTGCCTCGAATATCAATCAGATTTGCCGCCGCATAAACTCCACCGGACACTTCTATGCGGACGATATTGCAGAGCTGAAAGAAAGGCAGGGTGAGATATGGCAGTTACTAAAATCAAGCCAATCAGAGGAACTGTAAATAAAGCTCTCGCCTATATTCTCGACCCGCAGAAGACAGACGATGCCTTCTATGTTTCGTCCTACGGGTGTGCTGCAAGCGATGCGGCGGCGAAAGAATTTGAATGGACGAGAAACCTTGCAGTACAGCAAGGAATGCAGATGCCGAAGGTGCTTGCCCGTCATCTGATCCAGTCGTTTGACATCGGTGAAGTGACACCGGAAGAAGCGCATGAAGTAGGAAAACAGCTTGCGGACGAATGGCTCAAGGGCAAGTACGAGTATGTAATTGCTACCCACATCGACAAGGGGCATTGCCATAATCACATCATCTTCAATGCCGTAAATTATGTGGACTTCCATGCCTACCGGAGCAACAGGAGAACCTATCGGGAACTGCGTCAGCTCAGTGATGAGATATGCAAGGAACACGGGCTGTCTGTGATCCCCCCGTCGCAGAACAAAGGCATGGATTACAAGGAATACACCGAAGCCAAACGCGGCACGAGCTGGAAGCAAAAGCTCAAGCAGACCATCGACCGACTCGTCATCACCGCGAAGGACTACGATGACTTTCTGCGGCTCATGCAGGAAGCCGGTTATGAAATCAAGACCGGCAAATACATCTCCTTCCGAGCTGAAGGTCAGGAGCGGTTTACCCGTTCTAAGACCATCGGAGAGAACTACACCGAGGAACGCATCAAGGAGCGGATTGCCGGACGGACGCCCCGAAGAAGTCAGCGGCAAACCATGCCGAAGGGCATCTCTCTCATCGGAGATATTCAGGAGCGGATCAGGCTTATCGACAGCAAGGGCTATGAGCATAAAGCCAAGCTCACGATCCTCAAGGAAGCGGCGCGGACACTCAACTATCTCACGGAAAACAACTTGCTCCAATACGCCGATCTTGAGAAGAAGGTCGAGGA
>CAVFAY010000058.1:0-5257 GCA_963620595.1 Anaerotignum sp.
ATGAGGTCAAGTATCCAGAACAACATTTTGGATGCTTGACCTTAAATTAAAGGAGAAAAAAAGATGAAAAACAAACGAAGGCTGACAGCAATGCTGCTAGCGGGCTGTTTGACGGTATCATCTGTACCGGTGGCATTCGCAGAGGATGCACCGGTACAGCAACAGGAACAGACAACGCTGACACCGGAACAGCAGCAGGAACAAGTCTTTGCATTGGCAGATCAGGCGCGAGAAGATTCTAAAGCCGCCGCTCCAACAGAAGGCACCTGCGGCGAAAATGCCTCTTGGAAGCTGGAAGGCGGAACGCTGACCATTAGCGGCACGGGAGAAATGACAGATTATGATAGGGACAATAGAATTGTGCCATGGTATAATATTCGTTCAGCTATTACGAGAGTCGTCGTTGAGAAGGGGATTACATCCATTGGTGATTGTGCATTTGATGGCTGTGTAGATCTAACAAATGTGACAATACCAGATAGTGTAATAAGCATAGGATATGGCGCATTTTATCAGAGTGGATTGACTAGAATAACGCTCCCACGTAGCATAACGAGCATAGAAGAAAATACATTTGCAGGATGTAGCAGTCTAGCAAGTGTGGAGATTCCTAATAGTGTGACCAGTATTGGTGACAGTGCATTTGGCGTTTGCAGTAGTTTGGCCAATATGATACTACCAGATAGTGTGACGAGTATCGGTGATTACGCTTTTGAAGAATGTGGTAGTCTGACAAGTGTGACAATCCCGGATAGCGTAACGAACATAGGACATGACGCATTTTGTCAAAGTGGATTGACTAGCATAGTGCTCCCGCGTAGCATAACGAGCATAGAAGAAAGGACATTTAATAGATGTAGTAGTCTAATAAATGTGACAATACCAAACAGCGTAACAGACATAGGAAATGGTGCATTTAATAACTGTAGTAGCTTAACAAGTGTGATAATCCCAGACAGTGTAACAAGCATAGGCCGTTATGCATTTGCAAGATGTGCTAGTCTGGCAAATATATCGCTTTCCAATAGTATGATAAACATAGGAGTTAGTGCATTTGATAGCTGCAGCAGTTTAAGCAGCGTGACGATTCCGGACGGCGTAACGCGCATTGGAGAGGGAACATTTTCTGGCTGCAGCACCTTGAACAGCGTGACGATTCCGGACAGCGTAACGAGTATTGGTCAGAATGCATTTGAAGACTGTAGCAGTTTGAGCAGCGTGACGATAGGAAGCAGCGTAACAAGCATTGGAAGTTATGCATTTGAAGGCTGTAGTGGTTTGAACAGCGTGACAATTCCAGATAGCGTAACGAGTATTGGAAGTTATGCATTTTCTGGTTGCAGCAGTTTGAGCAGTGTTTACTATACAGGTACGGAAGAACAGTGGAAGAAAATATCTATCGATAAGAGCAACACTGAATTGCCAAAAGCAAAGATATATTACAATTGTTCTACCGATGGTGATGGAACAGGCGTTAGTTCAGATGGTTTTTATTTTAAAGATGCCAAAAATTCAGTATGCTGCATTGGCGAAGAATACAGCTTAACCGGACGTTATACAGGAAATGAGGATAGCTTAAAGGAAGATGTAAATGGTATCGTTTGGAAAATCTCAAATGAAAATATTGCTCGTATAAAAAACGTAGAATATCAACCATCTATAACGGGTGATGGCATGAACTTTGAGTTAAGCTTGGAGGGCATAAAACCCGGCATTACAGAAATTATAGGTACTGCAACGGATGGTCGAATTGTTCAGCGGACTGTAGTTGTTGAGCCTCGCATGATTGCAGAAACAACCAAGATTTCCGACATAAGCGTACAAAAAATTAAATGCTTCACGATTAGACTAAATGAACCGGATAAAGCATATTTAGAACAGTTTATGAAAACAGTTCGTTATTCGTTTGAAGACGAGGACAGATGGACACACGGTAGATTTGATATTAAAAAAACAGAATATGTTATTGATGATTCGGAAAAGGAAGCAACATTCTATGTAAATGTTGGTGATTTTCACACCGGAGAAAGCAATTTTATTTGCCGATCCAACTATGGTCAAGAAATTAAAATTCCAGTATCTATTGGATATATTCAACCGATGACCTCTCTGTTCTTCCCAGATGGTTTTTATAGCGAAACAAAAGGTCCGAGTACAAGCACACGGATTACATGGGAATATGGTTCTTATAGTCAAAATAAGATTAAAGTTCGTATAGCAGTTAAAAATACAAATCGGGAGGGAACGATTTCTATCGATCAGATTGACCTTTCATTAGATAATCTTGACATGTTTAAGATCAAGGAAGGTACAACAATCTCCGTAAATAAAACGCTAGAACCGAATGAAGAGTATTCCAAAGACGTCACATTGGTAAAACGAGGTATATTCTGGAAAAAGCCGGACAGTACAACCGAACAAGAGGGAACAATAACTGCTGTTTTCAACGGAAAATTTGCAAACGGAGAAAGCACACGCAAAAACACGGCACGTATTTCGTATTGTAAGGAGAATAAAGAGAATGAGGATAGTGATACTTCGCTGAATAAAGAAATAGAAAAGGCTCAAAAACAAGCTCGCAAAGATGCTCAAGAAGACATAGAGTCTGCATTGGACGCATGGGGGACGATTGAAAAAAGTGACTCCATTGCTTTGAATCCGGAAATCGGACAGGCAGAATGGTTGGGAAAGAATGGAGAAGACACACTAGAATTAGCAATTATTGCGCAGATTTCTTTGGCAGCCCAGACAAAATCAAATTGGGTGAGAGAAAATACAATTTCTGATGAAGTTGCAGAGAAGATAATGGAAAAGTATTTGCGCTTTGACGGAACTGCGAATGGAACTGCTATACAATCTCTGCCAATGACATTTGCAATCACGAATGATAAGGGACAATCTATTACTTGTACGGTTAATTGTAATATGCAGGGATTTACACTCGGCAAGAAACTATATGGTTTATATGTACCGATCGGCATTACATTAACTAACAATAGCACAGGTAAAACAAGAGCATTTTCTGGAAGCCAATTTGTAAATGTAGATATGCAGGCATTTTCTGAATCTGTACAGAATATTTGCCTTTCGGAACTGAAAGCGGGATATGAAAAGGTATGGGCTGATGAGATTGATACAGAAGTCAACAAAATTGTGGAAAAGAATGCGGATAAAATAGCAAGCTATGCAGCTCAGTTTGGTTTGGAGGAGCCAATGAAAGAAGTTATCATGGCTTGGTATAATAAAAATGGACTTAAGTTTAGTAAAGAAAGTTTTAAATTGCTGACATATCCATCCAAACTTGCTGTTGCACATTGCCCGGTGAATCTGTATATCTATGATGCAAATGGAAATGTTGCAGGAAGTATAGAAGATGATGAGGTTACATTGCAAGGGGATGGAATGGCTCTGTGGACAGAAGGTGACGACAAATATGCACAACTGTTCTATGATGATTACACCATAAAGTATCAATCGACAGATACCGGGACAATGGATTTGGAAATTCATGAAATGAGCAATGGAGTAGATGATATTCGAGTATGCTCATATAGCGATATTCCATTGAGCAAAGGTCTGGATTATACAGGCTCATTGCCAAACGACATTTTTGTTCCGGATAAAACATTTAATTTAACTGCGAACAATGACACTGTGATTGATAATCCGAAAACCGATTATCCGACACTTCCAGAATTGCATACTCACACTTATAAAACGCAGACAACTGAGTCAACATGTGTAAGTGAGGGGAAAATAGTATATACTTGTGACTGCGGAGCCAGTTATACGAAGATTCTTCCTAAAGCTGACCACAAGTGGGATGACGGAACAATTACGAAAGAGGCAACCTGTACAGAAGCTGGCGTAAAGACATATACTTGCACAATCTGTAAAACAACAAAAGACGAAGAAATTGAGGCAAAAGGTCACAGCTTTACGAATTACATCTATAATAACGATGCACAGGTGGGCAAGGATGGTACAGAAACCGCTACCTGCGATAACGGCTGCGGCACGACAGACACGCGCACCAAATCAGGATCTGCTTTGCCGAAGCCAACCACACCGGTTACAGAAATTTTCTCTGACATTTATCCGACTGCTTGGTATATCGACTATGTACAGTTTGTATATGACAATGGATTGATGACGGGCACGAGTAAGACAACATTTGAGCCAGAGACGACACTAAGTCGTGCGATGGTAGCACAGGTATTGTACAACTATGACAAGCGTGTCGATTCTCCATATCGGGCTACAAACGGTATGCAGTTCAAGGATGTATCGAAGAACGACTGGTATTATGAAGCGATTCAGTGGGCAAGTGCAAACGGTATTGCTTCCGGTGTCGGAAATGGATACTTTGAGCCGAACAGTCCGGTTACTCGCGAACAGGTGGCGCAGTTCCTGTATAACTATAATGGCAGACCGAGCGTATCCGGCAGTTTACCATTCTCGGATGCAGATAAGGTTTCCAGTTGGGCAAAGAACGCCATGCTCTGGGCATATCAGAACAAGATCATCAACGGTACGACCTCGTCGGATGGAGGATTGCTTCTTGACCCGCAGGGCGGTGCAACTCGTGCACAGGCTGCGGCAATCCTGACCAATTATATGAGAAATATGATGTGAAAAGAAAATAGTAGTTGATAAATTTGACCGCCAGATGTATGTTGCATCTGGCGGTTCTATCTTATGAAGATAGACTAAACTGTCCTAAGGATGAGGTCCAGAAGCTAATGATATATTTGCTTGGATCTAAACGAATTGTGTGTAGCAGAAAAATAACAGCAATAGGGCAAATGTTTAATCTAGGACGCGGAGAAAGAGCAATGTTTTATTTATCTATATAGAATGTTTGGCCTCTCTTCGCGGGTAATGCGTAGCTTTGTTGAATTTATTTGACATAACGTTATGTATTAACTTATATCGGTATAAAATGGGAAATAACGATATAAGTTAAAAAATATAGCCTGGATCAATTCGGATGAAGTTGTCATTTTGGGAACAATTTGGGAACAAATGGGACAAAACGGCATAATCTGGGAACATCGAAGTTCAGAAAAATCTTCATTTAGTACGCAATAACACAATATAACACCAGAAAAGTTCGATAAAACGGTCGGATTGCTGTTGGTAAGGATGAGGTCGGCAGTTCAAATCTGCCTAGCAGCTCCATTAGAAGCCTGATTTCTTACGAAATCAGGCTTTTTTGGTATTTTTGAAGCTATTTAATAAATGGGGCTTTCGTTCG
>CAVFAY010000059.1:0-3972 GCA_963620595.1 Anaerotignum sp.
ACACATCTCTCCGTCCACGGCGGCAAGCACCTGTTCATTGGTTGCTTTCATGCCTTGCTCATTGGTGGAAGCGATACAGGCAACGACAAAGGATTTGTGAACATCCATCCCACAACAAATAGGATAAACGATTTTGAGCATAACACATCCCCTCGAAACAGTATTTGAAGGAACAGGCAGGGACTGGACACTCACCGAAAGATTGAAGTAGTCCGTCTCTCCAAAGATAAGGTTACAGGGTGCAAAGCCCTACTCATTGGTGCTTGAAAGAGCGTCCGGCACACATAAACATTCAGTCCAGCAAGGACTGGACCTACTCACCTTCACGTGCTCTGTAGTGTGCCTGCTTCCTCAAGCAATTCTAACAAATTACGACTTGCTGCGTTAGAGGCATCAGTGTTTCATTTCACTTTGGTGCCTTGTAGCGCAGCGGAAAGGCATGGTCATAAACATGAAAATTATGGGAATTGATTACGGCGATGCACGCACAGGTGTGTCGATTTCCGATCCAACCGGTTTTTTGGCAGGTTCTCCGCAGGTCATTTCCACTTGGAATACCGAAAAACTGCTGGAAGAGTTGACCTCTCTGATACAGAAAGAAAAAATCGAAGAGGTCGTCATGGGTCTGCCGAAAAATATGAATGCTACCCAAGGTGAACGCGCCGAAAAGTGTAAGGCACTTGGCGCAGAGCTGGAATCGCGCACCGGTATTCCGGTTGTGTATTGGGATGAACGCCGCACGACCATTGAAGCCCATGCGATTTTGCACGCCTCTGGCAAAAAGCAGAAAAAACATAAAAAAAACGTCGATGCAGTCGCCGCATCCCTTATTTTACAGGGCTACCTCGATTTCAAACGAATGCAAAACAGCATCTAAAATACTGGTTTGGAAATAAATCGCGCAGGTTCTCCGGATGATAGAAGAGCCTGCGCTGTTTTTTTATTTGTGATTCTGTTTTATTTTGCTTTTTTTGCCGTCATGCCTACCAGCCAAAAGACAACAAGGAATACCGCTGCGACAAGGGCAGACAATGTCATGCTGCCATAGCCCATCAAATACTGTACGCCCGCCGTCAAAACAACAAACAAAATACAAAATCCAACTGCTTTGTTGCGCGCAAAACTATAAGCAATCCAGCGAGCCGCCATGGCACCAAATACTGCAGAGATAATTGCCGCAGGCTGCCAAGTTAATTTCATTGCCAGTAATGAAAAGCAAATGCTGTCCGCCAGTAAAAAAGAAACCCATCCAAAAATACCCGCCAAGATAGCATTTCGTGTACTGATTTTTTTCATAATCGCGATACCTCCCGCCTTTGTGCAGAATTATAACACACTCCTCAAATGCCCACAATGCAAAAATCCCATGCAGGACGGCCGGGTATCATGCAGAATTTTTTGCACATACTAAAACGTAGTCAAAACATGTTGGAGGATTGGATATGTTTGCAGTACAAACAACACTAACCGCCCTGCTTGCCTTGGCAGTCTTATTTGCTATCACAAAGGCAATCGGGCATCGGCAATTGGCACAGCTCAGCACCTTTGATTATATCAACGGAATTACGATCGGTTCGATTGGCGCAGAACTCGCCGTCGCAGAGGGACAGGAATTCTGGAAATGGCTCATTGCTCTGCTGGTATTCGGTGTTGCAACATGGATTCTCGCCGTCTTGCCCAATCGTTCGCTGCCTTTGCGCCGCTTTTTCAACGGCCGCGCGTCCATTCTACTCGACAACGGCAGATTATATGATAAGAATTTTAAGCGGGCGCATATGGACATCCATGAATTTCTGATGGAATGCCGCAACCAAGGCTATTTCGATCTCAGTCAAATTCAAACAGCCGTGTTAGAGGCGAACGGCAGCATCAGCATCTTGCCGATCAGCCGCTATCGTCCGGCGACACCAGAAGATTTAGCTCTCTCTGTTTCTCAAGAGACCGCCTGCGGAAATGTGATTTTAGACGGCATGATTATGGAACACAATCTCAAAAATATGGGCTTTGACCACGCTTGGCTGGACAAGCAGCTCGCGCGGCAACATGTACGGATAACAGACATCTTTTTGGCCATTTGTTCGGCAGACGGCAGTTTAACTGTATTTCCCTATACGCATAAGGATCATCACGATATTTGGGAGTAAAATTCTTCGTGTATTTTTTGTGATTCTCGTTCTTTTAACAAACAAATTGTGTTATACTAATTTTGAATCGTATCGACACAGAAAAGGAGTGACAGCAACTCAATGAAATATCCATTTTGGGGCTGCGCGGCAGCTGTCGCATTGAGTGCCTGCCTGATGAGCGCGCCACATGCACAAGCTGTTGATTTAAAGCAGGCATCGAAAGATACCAAAACCGTACTCTCTGCGGCAGATCAGGCGTCTCTGCTGCCGGACAGCCTAGACGGGCAATTGTCAACTGCTTCTATTACCAAGGAACAAGCGTGTTCTTTTGCCGTGCGGCTGTATGCATCTCTGACAGACACTTCCTATGACGCACTGATGAGCCGTGACCAAGCCAAACGCGCGGTTTGCCCGTTTACGGACACCAAAAGCGCAGATGTCCAAGAGGCATGGCTGTTGGGTTTGACACAGGAGGAATCCGGCACGTTTTCGCCGCGTGAGCCTGCCAATCGGCAGCAGCTGTTCGCTGTATTATATCAGGCTGTGCGCAGTGCAAACAGCGGTACAGATCTGTCAGAAAATGAAATTGCCGAAGCGTTGTATTCGTATACCGACGGCGCCTATGTACCGGATTGGGCACAGGAAGGCGTGGCCTATTTTATTCGACAAGGTCTCACAAGCGGTATCGGTGACCATCTGCTCGGTGTCGGCGAACAAATTTCCGCAGAGCAAGCCTCTCTTTTAACCTATCGCGTTGCCGCTGCCGTACATACAGGACGCGGTACCAGCAGCACAACGGAAACGATCAGCACGATTTCCACGCACTCCGGCACGAGCGCCGTCAGCTGGACGGGCAGCGGTGCAGATTATTATCTATTATACTTCTACCAGAAGGAAAATTTCACACAAAAGCCGATGTATGTTGAACAGATTGCTTCAGCCGGCAGCGGTGCACAGGAATATACCCTGCCGACAGAAATCCAAAATCAGCCAGGCATTTGGTATTGGTCTGTCGATGGATTTGACTGTGACGGTAAATTATTGGCATCTGCCGACACAGCTACCCAGCTGGTTGTCACAGCAGACGCCGTACAGTCGGATTCTTCCCTGCCGAATCCATCGACGCAAACCTATACGTATACTGTCCCATCTCAAACACAAGACTCTTCGTCTGATAACACGACCGATAAACAGACAACGGAATCCGTGATTTCGTCTACGATTCCAGCAGGCATGACTTATGCCGGGGAGAGCTATAGTGATAAAGTCGCACGTATTTTTGGTTCAGGATCGAGCTATCACAAATACGCCAGTGCATCGGAAGCCAGTAAGCATCAAGTAGAGATTGCTGTACAGGTGTGGGATTTCGACAGCAACGGCAATAAGGTGACTCGCACCAAATATTTGCAGGTACACGAAGCGTTGGCGAGCTCTATTCAGCAGATTTTCGCAGAAATTTACGCAGGCAGCGAACGATTCCCGATTCATTCTTTGGGCGGTTACAGCTGGCGCGGCGATGGTTCTTCTTCTGAGCATTGTCTTGGCACAGCTTTGGACATCAACTGGGAAGAAAACTACATGTGCACGAAATCCGGCGCACCGCTGACCGGCTCGTATTGGAAGCCGGGAGAGGATGCCTATTCCATTCCGGCAAACAGCGAAGTCGTTCGCATCTTTGCAAAGTATGGTTTCGGCTGGGGCGGCACATGGAACAGCAAGAAGGATTATATGCACTTTTCGTACTTTGGTACGTAAATCAAAAAAACAGAGCCAGAAGTCTTATCTCAAAGACTGAAGTGACCCCCAATTGTTAGACAAAAATAAGAATTAAGTGAACTGAACGGTT
>CAVFAY010000060.1:0-2870 GCA_963620595.1 Anaerotignum sp.
CAGAAATATACCGAATATAGGAAAATATTTGGAGAAAATGCTGGAGATGGTAGACGAAATTCCTGAAACATATGCTGGAAATCTCATTTGCAGCAGCGAGCGGAAGGAATTCTACAAAGCTGGCCTGATATTGAGATATGAGAAAATTCTGCTTCCAGCCTATGAGCGACTAGTTGATAAAAGGCAGGAGCAGCGTATTGGATTTGAAGATGCCAAGTTAGAGGAACGCGCAGTACAAAGAATCGAACTTGGCAAAAGAATCCTCCACAGCGATGAAGAGGCCTTTGAATGCCCCTAAGAAGTAAAGGAAGGGTAAATGTATTAGCAACCCCGTGCACCATCAACCCGCATTTTGGAACCGTTCCGGTCGATATCGGAGAGTGCAAAATAAAGTGTGTAAGTTACAGGTAGCAAAAACTTACGCACTTTATTTTTTTTATAGGGTGCAATATATTTAAGAAAGGACATGAAAGGATAATGAACAACACACTTATGGCACCAAGAAAGAACAAACGCAGTGAAGCCAGCATGGCCATCGCCCAGGCAATTATTGATCAATATCAGCCAACTTCTGCAGAAGAAATGCAGGATGCATTAAAGGATATATTCGGACCAATGTTTGAAGCAATGCTCCAGGGTGAAATGAACAGCCATCTCGGATATGAAAGCAACGATCACGGGTATAAAAATACTGACAATCGCAGAAACGGATACACCAATAAGACCTTGAAAACTACCATGGGAAATGTTGAAATTAATGCTCCCAGGGACAGGGACGGTTCATTTGAACCGCAGCTTATACCAAAAAGATCTAAGGATGTAAGCGGCATTGAAGATAAAGTATTGTCCATGTATGCAAGAGGAATGAGTCAGCGTGATATAGCTGATACAATCGAGGACATTTATGGATTTGAAATTTCTCACGAAACTATTTCAAATATTACGGATCAGGTTATAGAAACAGCAAATGAATGGCAAAACAGGCCATTAAAGAAATTTTATAGCTTTGTCTTTGTTGATTGCCTGTATGTAAATATACGTAAAGAAATGGAAACAAAAAACTGTGCCGTTTACGTTGTGCTCGGATATGATGTAAACGGGATCAAGGATATTCTGGGCATCTGGATCGGAGAATCAGAAGGCAAACATTATTGGATGCAGATTTTCGATGAGATCAAGGCGCGTGGCGTTGAAGACATTCTTTTCATAAGTATGGATGGTGTATCAGGGCTTGAAGAAGGGGCAAAATCTATATTTAAGGATGTTGTTGTGCAAAGATGCATTGTCCATCTGATAAGAAATTCCATTAAATACATACCATCAAAAGACTATAAATCCTATACTACCCAATTAAGAAAGGTGTATGGAGCTTCCAGTTTAAAAGCCGCTGAAGCGGAGTTTGAACGTTTTAAACAGGCATGGAATCAATATCCGGGAGCAATAGATGTATGGGTTCGTAACTGGTCAAATGTTGAACAGCTGTTTAATTACGGTAGTGCTGTACGTAAAGTTATGTATACTACAAATGCAATTGAATCCGTAAATTCAAGTTTCCGCAAGGTTACAAAAAAAGGATCATTTCCAAGTGAAGACGCCGTCATGAAGGCGTTGTATCTGCGCATTACCGAACTTTATAAAAAATGGAAAGGCAGACCAGTGGCTAATTGGGCATTGGTAAGGAACCAGCTTTCAATGGATGACAAAATTCAAAACCGCATATTAAAATACGAGAAGTACTAAAAATATTTCATACGGATGTATTCTGTGGTAACCGACGGCCGATGTGCGTCTTTGAACGGCCCCGGCAGGGCAATACCGGTCATCCGGGAAGACATTATTCCACGGAGCTCTTGACACGAGTCTCCATCGCATATGATGAAATGGCAAAGCGGCAAGGCACCGAAAATCCTGCCTTTGCCACGGCAAACAGCCTATCATATGCTACTCATGTCAAGAGCCTTTCGCGGCATAAGGTCTTCCCAGATGACTGATGTTAGCCTAAATATCGGACAATAGTTTTTTGATTCCTAATCCTGTAGAATACATGTTAGGAGGAAAACAGAATGGCCAGACAATATACAGAAGATTTCAAGAAGGATGCAATCCAATACTTAAAGGATCACCCTGAGTTGGATAAGCACGAAGTGTCAAAATATTTAGGAGTTCCATACGACACCCTGTACGGATGGTATAAGAAAGCAAGACGTGAAAGCACCCCGGAGGCCTATGATGAACATTGCAATCTTACCGAGGCAGAAAAAGAAAATATGCGCCTTCGCAGAGAACTGCGTGACGCTAAGGATGCAATAGAAATACTAAAAAAAGCAATCGGCATTCTGGGAAACTAACGGAAGCAATATATTCTGAAGTTAGAGCAGCTACAGAAGAAAAGCGCCGGCTTTCAGTTAGCGGAGTGCTGCATTACCTAGGCGTATCAACCAGTGGGTACTATGAATGGATCAAAAGAAATCCAAGTGAGAGCGAAAAAAGAAGATTAAAAATTCAGCAAGAGATCATGGAAGTGTATGAAGATAGTCATGAAATATATGGTTCTCCAAAGATCACCCATGTACTAAATAAAAGAGGTACAAAAGTTGCACAACGAACAGTCACCAGATATATGCATGCTATGGGTATTCATGCATGGTATAGACGACCATATACAATTACAACAATAAGCCGTGATTTTTCGGAAAAACTAAAAAATATACTTAAGCGATCCTTTTCACCGACTAGTCCGGACACTGTGTGGTGTACAGATATAACTTACATACACACCAAGGACGGATTCTTATATCTATCATGCATTATGGATCTGTATTCAAGGAAGATCATTGCTTGGGAATTGGCGAGAACACTTGAAACAGAGC
>CAVFAY010000061.1:0-2845 GCA_963620595.1 Anaerotignum sp.
TTTTACCTACCACTCGTTCAACGAGTGGTTTTTATCATGCCTATTCGGCGCCAATGAAAATCCGAATCTTTCTCCTAGTGAGAAAAGGTTCGGATTTTTTTCTTTGGAAATAACAACTTCGACTCGTTTCATAGAAATTCAACAATCATATTTTCCAGTGTTTCAGCACATGGAAGTAAAAAAGCAAGCCACTTACACCCGATAGAATCTCTGCCATAGGGAAAGCAAACCAAGTATAGTCAAGTCCCAGCTTTGCTAAAAGCCAGAACAGCGGCAACAAGCAAACGATTTGCCGCAGCAAGGAAAGCCCTAAACTCGTGCGTCCATAGCCGATGGCCTGAAAGAAAACAGGCATCATCAAGGAAATGACTACAGGTAGGAAACTGACCCCAATGATAGGAAATGCATGAACGCCAACCGCAAGCACCTCCGAATCCTGTGAAAAAATGCGAATCAGCACGTCCGGAACAAAAATAAAGACTGCTGCCCCCGCAACCATAACAACAAATGAAAACACAATCGAGCACTTCATCGTGTCCCGACAGCGACGGTAATCCGAACGAGCATAATTGTAGCTGATGATCGGGACAATGCAGGTTTGCAGTCCAAGCAGCGGAATAAAAAAGAAGGTCTGCAATTTATAATACAACCCCAAAACCGTAACCGCTGCGTCCGAAAAGCCTGCGAGAATCATATTTAGACCTACAATATAGACTGTGTAAAGAGCCTGCATCAGAATAGAAGGATAACCCAACTTATAGATTCGAGACGCATAACGCCCCATCTGCTCGCGGCGAGGCGGGCGGCGATAGCCGCGAATGCCCGTAATCATAGCAGTCGCAAACTGTCCAATGATAGTTGCCAGTGCCGCACCCGCTACACCCAGAGCAGGAATCGCCCCAAAACCAAAAATCAAGATGGGATCCAACACGATATTTGTCAGCGCTCCGACAATCTGCGCAACCATAGGCAGACGCATATTGCCTTGTGCCTGATGCACCTTTGTCCAGCAGCCCTCCAGAAAGGATCCAAGACTGCCGATGCAAACAATTCGTCCATAGACAATGGCATCCGTAATTGCTTCGGGTGATGTGACCGAGGTTTGCACATATAGTCTCATAACGAGCGCAGAAATTGCTGCAAAGACAGCCCATGTACTAAACGCCAAAACGACGCCAGTTCCTGCCGCCTCATCTGCAGCTCTCGGATTCTCATGCGCATATTCACGTGCCATGTAGGTATTCAAGCCAACGCCGGTTCCAACCGACAAAGCAATGATAATGAGCTGCAATGGATAGATCACTGAAAGCGCAGTCAGTGCATTAGCTGAATAGCGTCCGACAAAAAAGCTGTCTACAATGTTATACAATGCTTGAATCAATTGTGCCAGCATGACTGGCGGCGCGATTTGCATGAGTATCTTGCTGATTTTTTCTTTACCGAAAAAATCGTTTTCTTTTGCCAGTGTATCGTGTTTCAAAATTCTATCTCCTCCAATGCATTTTCCAGGGCTCTGTTATATTCCATTACCAGCGCAGTCATAGTACGGATGCGTTCCTGTCCAATGATTTGTGCAGCGCGTTCTTCTATGGCGTTCAAAGATGCCAACATCCGGTTGGAATAGTCCTGCCCTGCAACCGTCAGCACATAGGATTTTTCCCGCCCTTGACGACGAGCAGGATCTTCGATCAGCAAGCCTTCCTGACAAAGCGCGGAAACAATGTTGTTCATCGTCTGCCTCGGCAGGAGATATTGGTCGCACATCTGCTTCTGGATACAGTACCCATATTCACGTATGGTATAGAATACCAACATCCGGTTGTAGCTGGAACCACACTTTTTCGCCCACTGAGAATAAATGCCACGACATTTAATAATAGCATGATTGACGTTATCATAAAGCTGTTGTACTTGTTTGTCCATCGTTTTACCTCCATATTATAATCCCAAAAGGGATTATAATATGGAGGCTGCTGCTTTGTCAAGACCGCATAAAAATAGCGCAGCAGCCTATAAAACTGCTACGCTTAAAAAGTTTAACTTTTTTTGAAAACACCTCATCTTACCTCTTAAATGGTTACTGTTTTTTACGTAAAAATATTGCTAAAAATCATTTTCCAATTCATGCCCGTCAGCCACACAAAAACATCGATGTCAGTAAGGAACAAAACAGCAAAGATAATCGCGGCACATGCAGGCCCCCCCTTCACAGCCACGCGCACATCTTGGCGGCTCATGGTGGATTGGATAAAAACAGAAACCAAAACGTATCCCAACAAAATGGTTTGCCATGCACTGGTACACAGAGGCAAACCATATTTTCCTAACAAATACACCGTACAGCATCCAAATATAACCGGCGCAATGGAAACCAAGGTGTATTGTATGGCGCATGAACCAGGATACAATCGGCGCGGACGCCACACAACACAGCCCAATTGATCGCCCTGCGGATGAAACAACTGCATCTGTTCTATCTTTCCGCCGGTCAACACAGCTACTAGGGCGTGCGCGCATTCATGATGGACAACACCAAGAAATGTCGCACGATTTGCAATAAACCAAGCGGTTTCTCCGCCTACCATTTCACCAATCAAACGGAGAATCATTGTCCGAACGAGGTGAATCAAACAGCCAACTGCCGGAATGACAAGTAAAATACAAATTGTTCCTATGAGTGCCGTCAATAATCGTTGTTCCATTTAATATTCCTCCTAAGGGAAATAACATGCCGCTTGCTCTCACGCACTGGCCAAACTTGTCTCTCCCTTTGGGAGAGATGTCGCGCAGCGACAGAGAGGGCTTCTAAAATTCCTAATAGCAAAACAAAAGAGAGTACAGATTC
>CAVFAY010000062.1:0-2691 GCA_963620595.1 Anaerotignum sp.
TTTACCTTATGCTACATACAGGTATAGCTCGCTCTTGCTATAATACCTCTAACCAATACCTCTTGAGTATTCCGGGCGGTTTTACCCCGCCTGTCCGGTCATGGAAACCGGTGATTCCGGTCTGAAGGAAACCGCCATTCCGGTCAGTGGGAACCACTGATTCCGGAGATGGAAACCGCCTTTCAGAACCATCACCTTATAATGAATCCATGCGCTTTTACAGCGTAAATTCATTATAAGGAGGTCAACATCATGACCAAGTACCGTGAGATCATCCGACTGGCACAACCTGAGTTGAAATTGAGTCAGCAGAAGATTGCGCTAAGCTGCGGAGTCTCAAAGAAAACTGTTAGCAAAGTCCTCAAGGCAGCCAACGAGAAAAATGTCTCCTGGCCGCTCCCTGCGTCTTATACGGACGCTTTCCTTGAAGGGCTCCTGTTCCCCGGAAAAAAGGAACAGGCCGATGCCTCTAAGAGGCGCATGCCGGATTATGAGTATGTTCGTAAAGAACTGCTCAAAAACGGCGTAAACAAAAAGCTGCTCTGGACCGAGTATCTGGAGGAATGCCGACTTTCCGGCGACAATCCTCTTATGTATTCTCAGTTCTGCTATTACATTCAGCAAGATGAGCAGAAACGCCGCGCTACCATGCACATAAATCGCAAGCCCGGAGAACAGACCGAGGTTGACTGGGCTGGGGATCCAGCATCCATTATCGACCCGGATACTGGTGAGATCACGCCTGCATACATCTTTGTCGGCGTTCTTACGTACAGCCAGTATCCTTACGTTGAGGCGTTCCTTGACGAGAAACAGGGTTCGTGGATAACCGCGCATGTACATATGTATGATTATTTCGGCGGTGTCACACGCATCCTGGTTCCCGACAACTGCAAAACCGCCGTCATCCACAATAAGAACTGGAATGACCAGCGGATCAATGCCGTGTACCATGAGATGGCCGAACATTACAACACGGCTATCATCCCGGCGAGGGTACGTTCCCCGAAAGACAAGCCCAATGCAGAGGGCACTGTGGGTAACATATCTACGTGGATAACTGCAGCCCTCAGGAACGAGCAGTTCTTTTCCCTGGCGGAATTAAACACTGCCATCAGGAAGAAACTGGAAGAATTCAGCCGCAAGCCTTTTCAAAAGAAAGAAGGCAGTCGGTATGAGATCTTCCGCTACGAAGAACTGCCACTATTGGCCAAGCTTCCGGCTGCCCCGTATGAACTGGCGGAGTGGAAAACTGCCACCGTTCAGTTCAATTATCACATATCCGTCGATGGGATGCTATATTCCGTCCCTTACGAATACATCAAACGCAAGGTGGATGTGCGGGTAACCGAAACAACCATTGAGATTTTTTACAACAAAAACCGCATTGCTTCCCATCGCCGTCTTCGCGGCCGCAAGGGGCAATACAGCACCGTCACGGAGCATATGCCGGAAGACCACCAGAAATATCTGGAATGGAACGGCGACCGCTTCCGCAGATGGGCTGCACAGATCGGTCATAATACAAGCAAGGTCGTAAATGCTCTCCTTGCCTCCAAGCGTGTGGAACAGCAGTCCTACCGAAGCTGTATGGGGTTATTGAAGCTGGCGGATAAATATTCCGTCGACAGACTCGAAGCAGCCTGCGAAAAGGCTCTCACCTATACGGCATCGCCCAGCTACAAGAGCATTAAAAACATCTTAGCTGCCGGGCAGGACAGGCAGGTATCGTCGGATGCCGCCCACACCGTGACAACAACCACACAGAACAATCACGCCATTACAAGAGGCGCTGACTATTACAGGAGGTAAGGAACTATGACGAACCAAAGCACCATCGACAAACTTATTGAAATGCGCCTGACTTCTATGTCAGATGCCTTTATCGCCCAGAAGGATGATCCCAAGATGAAGGATGTCTCCTTTGAGGATCGTTTCGGGATGCTCGTCGATATCGAGTACAGCAACCGCAAGAGCAACGGCATCAAACGGCTGATCAAGAACGCCGGCTTTGACCAAACAGACGCTGCTGTCGTTGATATCAATTACATATCCGGCAGGAAACTCAATAAAGAGCTTATAAACAGACTGGCGACCTGCGAATATATCACGGAGCACAGGAACCTGTTCATCACCGGCGCGACCGGAAGCGGAAAGACATACATGGCGTGCGCCTTCGGCCTGGAAGCCTGCAAGCAGCACTTCAAGACTAAATATGTCCGTCTGCCTGACCTACTTCTTGAACTGGAAATTGCCCGGAACGAAGGAACCTATAAAAAGATTCAGGCCCGTTATGCAAATCCGGTTCTCCTCATCATTGATGAATGGCTCCTCCTTAAGCCTACGGAGACCGAACAGCATGACATCCTGGAACTTCTCCACAGGAGACGGAAGAAATCTTCCACCATCTTCTGCTCACAGTATGATCCATCCGGATGGTACGACCAGCTCGGCGGCGATGACAGCCCGCTTGCTGAAGCCATCCTCGACAGGATCAAGCATGATGCTTACAAGATCAATATCGTACCGACCGATCCGACGAACTATAAGTCCATGCGTGAGGTGTACGGTCTTGATCCGGCATTAAGCGAGTAAACTCGCACCAGTGACTAAGCTACATAGCGGTTTCCTATTCCGGACAGGCGGTTTCCACTTTTCCGGAATAGCGGCTCCGCCGCACCAGAATATCCA
>CAVFAY010000063.1:0-2659 GCA_963620595.1 Anaerotignum sp.
GCTCGGTCAGAGCATCAACAGCGACAACATCCGCGCATACAACGACAAGCTGCAACAGCTTTGCCGGCAGCAGGGCTGGCACTATGTGGACGTGGCCTCGGTCATGTATGACGAGAGCGGTCAATACCTGCGCAGCGACTATTGCAGCGACCCGGACGACATGGGCGTCCACTTCACGGAGGACGGCTGTCAGGCGTGGGTCGATTACCTCTACGGTCACGTCGCGTGAGAAAGTCCAATGGTATAAAGTCAAGTAGGTGATGCGATAAAAAATTGAAGAAAAGCGAGGTAAGCGCGCTATGTAAGGTGCAAAAAGGCAACACCAACCTAAGCCCTGCCCCTGGGAAATTATGAAACAGGGCTGCGGTGTCGGAGCGGGTGAGCGGTCTGCTTAACCCTCCGGCGGGATGTACAGGCGGTTGTCCTTCAGCAGCCGAAAGACTAACCGGACCAGTTTTCTGGCAGTTAAAGCGAGTGCGCGTTTGTGCTGGTACTTGTTGACCTCATGAAATTTAAGGTCGTAGTAGCGTCGGAACTCGGAGTCGCATCTTCTCACGGAGTTGGCGGCTTCCAGCAGATAGTAACGAAGATAGCGGTTGCCGGACTTGATCATCTGGGAATGCTCAGCCTCAAAATCACCGGACTGGTGCTGCGTCCAGACAAGACCGGCGTATTTGGCGACGGATGCCTGGGAGTTGAAGCGACGGATATCGCCGAGCTCGGCGATAATGCCGGCGGAGTAGACCTTACCGATGCCGGGAACGGAGGTCAGTGTGTTCGGGATGATCTCAAACTGCTTCTCAATGGCCTTGTCCAGCACCTTGATTTGTTCCTTCAAAGCACGCATGGAAGCGATCGAGACAGCCATCGCCTGATTTACGGAATTGTTTACGGTGACCGGCAGACGGTAGGAATCCCTGGCCGCAGCACGGATGGCCTTGGCCTTGGCTGCGGGGTCTGCAAAGTTTTTGCCTGCCTCGTCAATGAATGCAGTCAGCTCTTCCAAATCGGCGTTCGCCAGCTCGTCCACAGTCTCAAAGCGTTCCATGAGCGCAATGGTGGTAGCGCTGGTATTGGTAATGTCCTTGTTTTGCGCCATGCCGGAGCATTTTAGGAAGAGATAGTTGGCGAAGCGCTGCTTTTCCCGTGTCAGGCTTTGAACGGCATCAAATCTTGCCCTAGTCAGCGTTTGCAGGGCTTTGTAGCGATAGTCATCCATGTAGACCTCCTTGCCGATGCGGCCGAAACGGAGATGGTCAGCAATTACAAAGGCATCCACAAGATCATTCTTCGGTAGGTCGGGATAAGCATCCTTGAATCTCCGTACCTGCTTTGGATTGAGAACATGGATCATTCGCCGAAAGCGGCCAAGACTGCCATCCTCCCGGAGCGCATAGACAAGACTGTCTCCGTAGATGGAGGTCGCCTCCAGGCCGATCACCACATCACTGAGCTGCATGGAGCCGAGCGCCGACACGATCCTCTCTGAGAGGATTCTAGCACCGCCGAGGTTGTTTTGCACAGAGAAGCTGGAGTGCTTTTCTCCATCCGGCTTCATCAGATAAGCCACATTGTTCTTGCTGCTCACATCAATGCCAACGAATAATGGATTCATGATTTTCACCTCCTTCGCATGGATTTCAGGTCAGCAGGCTTTGAGATACCCATGATAACCGGAGCATCAGCAACCTCGCGTATCAGAATCATTCCAGAGCAGGCCGATGCGATAGCCCTCACTGCTGAAAGGGCGGCCTTGCTTCCGGCAAACAGCCAATGAGTTTGCAGCTAACTTCCGGCTCAGGGGAACGGACTTTCTATGAAGCAGCCTTGCGGCTCAACTGGGAGTGAAAGAGCTTGACCCTGCTGTCCTACAGCTATTGTATCATGGGTATTTCAAGGTCTGCTGATATTTTTGCTATGCGGCAAGATGTCGTGAGAAATGCAGCGCCAGGATAGAGATAAATTTTGACGCTTTTGGAGCCTGATACAGAGATTGGCGTGCCAACTTTTCCAAGAGTCCTGCGTTTGTGCTCCATGCAACATCTGCGGCGGTACGGATGCTGCGTTCTACACGCATCCACGTGGTCGCGTAATGCCTTGCCACCGCTGGATAGAGCCACTTTGACACAAGAAGCAGACGCTCCGGCTGTTGGATCGCTAAATACACTGCATAGGCGGTATGGAAAAAGCCCGTGGTGCTTGCTGTAAGTCCGAGCTGATACAGGAGGTCATAGATCTCGGAAATATTTGTGCTGTTCTCAGGCGGCCTCCTTGTCATACACCCGCTTACGGAATCCTTCCAAAAGGGTCTTCCGTTCATCATCGCTCAGCATGAGCAGAAGAAAAAGCAAGGCGATCGCCGAGAAGCAGTATTTCCCACGCTCCAAATCTCCGTATGCCCGGCTGGTAATGCGCAGTCGCTCCGCCATTTCATCTTGCGTCAGATTTCGGAGCTTCCGAAGTGTAACTGTGTATTCCGCGAGAAATTCTTTGGCCAATGTTTTGTACTGTTTCATGAGATAAGACCTCCATTTTTCGACAGATTCCATGGAAATCCTATCCTTGATAGAGGCGCACTTCCAGGTAGTACGCTTCCCCTTTTGAAACTTTTTTCGTTTTTTGCCTTAGTTGCAACTTAATTTCTTATTATTATACGAGG
>CAVFAY010000064.1:0-2553 GCA_963620595.1 Anaerotignum sp.
CATGGTGCGTGTGAAAATCACCGGCGAAGTAACGGAGGTTGACCGTGAGGTCATGCGAATCCTCCGTGCAGAGGAAAAAAGGCTCCGCCGCTCAAAGCAAGGAGTTCCCATTTCCGGAACAGAAGGCAAAACAGCCGAAGAACGGGCAAGTGTGCTGTCCTTAAGCTATGTCAGCTATGAGGGTTGTGAGGATTTAGAACCATACTGGTTGATTGATCCTTCCAGCATGGAGGAAAGCATTATGTTCTGGATGTCAGAAAAGGAGTTTCGTGCAACGCTTACGCCGAAGCAACTTGACATCTACCTGAATTGTATCATCGGTGGACAGTCAAAAATTGATTATGCTGCTGCTAACAATATGCAGCGGCAGAGTGTTTACAATGCTGCGGCACTAATCATGAAGAAGGCAGAAAACTTCTTCAAAAAAATTTGATGGCATACCTTACATTAGCTGTTTTTTTGTCCGTGGGATGGTGAAGAGAGGTAAATTACTCTTCACTGCTCCTTGAAAACTGAATAGTTCAGTGCTGCGGATCTTTCCGCTTCTGCGAAGCAACACAGCTTCCGACGCCAAGACCTCCTGCAAGGGAGTGAGCGACCTCCGGAGAGCTATAACAGCCGTGTGGTGCGGCTGCTTGCGGCGATGCAGATGCCGGGTATAATGATACTTCCGTCTTTTCTTTGAAGAGGCGGCTCGGAGCGATCCTCGGAGGGGTGAGAGTCCCATGATACCGATTGACCATTGGTAGTCCGCAGCATTCCCTATTCGGCAGGGGCGCGAGCTGCAAGTATGCCGGAAGGATAACCAATATGAAAACGCCCGAAAGGGCTTTATCATCAAAAACTATGGGCAGCAGTCTATTCAAAAAGGACTGCTGCCTATCCTTTTGCTGATAAGGCAAAATCAAATCTTGTGGAGGTGAGACGGGTGAATACCGCATCAACCATTTCTCAGCGCGATGCCTACAAGCTCATGCTGAAAGACTATCCCGATGTGATGAGCATTGAGCAGATGTGCGAAATACTCAGCATCAGCACAAAGACCGGCTACCGCATCCTGCGGGAAGGCAAAATCTGTTGTCTCAAAGTTGGCAGAGCCTATCGTATTCCGAAGGCTCATCTTTTCACATTTCTCTGCATCGGATGCGGAGAAGCAGTCACGGCATAAGGCTTGGACTCAATTTGTTTACAAAAAATGTTCGGCAGAGGTCCTCCAATTCGAACCCGGTTCTGGTATAATAGAAGCACGGTATCAGGTAGGTGTCTCTGCTACAATGAAGGAGGATAATTATGGTAGCAGGACATCTCCGCGAAAAAAGCGGATATTACTACGCCGTGTTGAACTACACCGATTCTCTCGGAAAAAGAAAGACCAAGTGGATTTCCACCGGGCTTACCGTGAAGGGAAACAAAAAACGCGCCGAAGCGATCCTGATGGACGCACGACGCAATTTCAATCCCGAAGAGCCGAAGGTCATGAACGGAGACATTCTGTTCGCGGACTATATGGAAAAGTGGCTCGACATCATCAAAAGCTCGGTTGCAGTCCCGACATTCGCTTCATACTCAACTACGGTTAAGAAGATCGTAGCACCGTACTTCCGCGAAAAAGAAGTGACACTCAAGAACCTGACCGCAAAAGACATTCAGGAGTTTTACCTTAATGAGCTTGAGCGTGTCAGCCCATCCTCGGTCATTCATTATCACGCCAACATTCACAAGGCTCTCAAGTATGCCGTGAAGATCGACCTGATTGATGTAAACCCGGCGGATAAGGTTGAGCGTCCGAAGAAAGACCGCTACGTCGGCAGCTTCTATGATGCCGATGAGGTCAACGCTCTTTTCGAGGCTGCAAAAGGAAGCAAACTTGAGCTTCCGATTCTCTTCGGTGCGTTCTACGGTCTGCGCCGGAGTGAAGCTATCGGTCTGAAATGGGATGCCATCGACTTTGACCAGAACACCATCACCATCCGTCACACGGTTACTTCCTGTGATCTTGACGGCAAGCGCGTTCTGGTTGCGTCGGACACCACAAAGACGAAATCGAGTATGAGAACACTGCCTCTTGTTCCGTTCATGCGGGAACGACTTCTTGCACTGAAAGAAGAACAGCAGGAGAACCGCCGCATGTGCGGACGCAGTTACATTAAGGACTATCTTGAGTATGTATGTGTCAATGAGATTGGCGATCTGATAAAGCCCCACTACGTCACTGAGAGCTTTCCGAAGCTGCTCAAGGCGAAGGGGATGAGACAGATCAGGTATCACGATCTCAGACATAGCTGCGCCTCGTTACTTCTGGCAAACGGTGTTCCCATGAAGCAGATTCAGGAATGGCTTGGTCACAGCGACTTCTCAACTACGGCAAACATCTACGCACATCTGGATTACAGCTCGAAGCTGACTTCGGCTGACGCAATGCTCAATGGTTTGGGCTTTGCAACGAACTGAAAAAGAAAAGCCAGCAGCCGGAAAAACCGACTACTGGCGTGATTTCTGGCGGAGACGGTGGGATTCGAACCCACGGACCCTTGCGGATCAACTGATTTCGAG
>CAVFAY010000065.1:0-2513 GCA_963620595.1 Anaerotignum sp.
TTATTTAGCCTTAGCTGCAGCTTCCTTGCGGCGAGCCTTAACAGCCATGGACTCACGGGTGACGTCGAGCAGAACAGCGCCGATAATAACGAGACCGAGTACCATGTTCTGTACTGCAGAGTCGATAGACAGCAGGGTGAAGCCGTTGCGCAGGGTTGCAATAATCAGTGCACCGATCATGGTGCCGATCATTGTGCCCTTGCCGCCCATGAAGGATGCGCCGCCGATAACGCAAGCTGCGATTGCATCGGTATCATACGGCTGAATCGCGTTGGCACCATTGCAGATGCCGGAACGGCCGATAGATACAATGCCTGCCAGAGCTGCCATGAAGCCGGACAGCGCATAGCAGAATGTCAGAACGTTCGGTGCATTGATACCGGACAGGCGAGTCGCTTCCATGTTGCCGCCTGCGCAGTAGATGGAGCGGCCCAAAGATGTGCGTGTCAGCAGGACATGCATGAGAACGTAAATAACAACGACTACAATAAAGCTGATCGGGAAACCGCCAATAGTAGCGGAACCGAGAGCCATCACACCATCCGGGAAGCCGGATACCATCTGAGAAGATACAACCAGAAGCGATGCGCCCCACAGGAAGTTCTTCATACCGAGGGTTGATACGAACGGATGCGGCAGGTGCAGACGGGTCAGCAGCAAGCCGTTAATCAGACCGATCAATGTGCCGGCTACGATAGCGACAACAATCAGCACGAACGAATTTGTCATACCGCCCTTAACGAGCATGCCGCAAATACAAGCACAGAACGTCGCATTTGCGCCAACTGACAGGTCGATACCTGCGGTAATCAAGCACAGCAGCATACCAGTGGACAGCAGCGCTGTAAACGTCGTCTGCTTCAAAACAGACATCAAGTTATTATACGTCAAAAACTTATCACTGACAACAGTCAGCACTACGCACAAGATAATCAGCGCTGCCAGTGTACCAAGGAACGAATTGCCATTGGATTTTTTCTTAGTCTTAGTCATCTAAAGTACCTCCCCATGCTGCTTTCATGAGACTTTCCTGATTGAAATGCTTGCTGTCACGGTCTACCGTCGCCATGATTCTGCCGCCGCGCATGACAATCACGCGATCCGACATACCCAAGATTTCCGGCATCTCCGATGAAATCATGATAACGCATTTGCCTTCCTTGACCAGACGGTTCATAACGTTATAGACTTCGATCTTTGCACCGACGTCAATACCTCGTGTCGGCTCATCAAAGATAAAGATGTCTGCATCGGTATTGACCCATTTGCCAATAACCACCTTCTGCTGGTTACCACCGGACAGCTGTCCGACAATTTCGTTGGCAGATGGTGTCTTGATGCGCAAATCTCGAATGTTGGCTTCTGTCGCCTCATTGATTTTCTTTTCACTGAGGAACAGACCGCTTGTAAAGCCCTTCAAATTGGCGAGAATTACATTGTTTTTGATGCTCTCCTGCAAAACCAATCCCTGACCCTTTCGGTCTTCGGTCAGGAACGCAATGCCATTCTGGATTGCCTGTCGTGGGGTCTTTATTTTCACTTCTTTGCCGTGGATATAAATCTTGCCGCTGTCCAGCGGATCCGCGCCAAAGATCGCACGCATGGTTTCGGTACGTCCCGCGCCGACCAGTCCGGCGAAGCCGAGCACCTGACCGTTATATGCCTCAAAGCTCACATCATCGAGGACGCCGCCCTCCATCAAATGCTCTGCCTTCAGTGCCACTTCACCCTTGGTGCCGAATTCCTTCGGGAACAGATTGTCCAAGGTTCTGCCTACCATGGCGGCAATCAGTGAATCATTGGTCCAATCCTTGATGTCGCGGGTATCGATGTACTGACCGTCTCGAATAACTTCGACGCGGTCGCACAGCTCAAACAACTCTTCCAGCTTATGTGATACAAAGACGATACCGATTCCACGGTCTCGCAACTCGCGACAAGTTTTCATGAGCTGAGAAACTTCCTTCTCACCCAGAGAGGATGTCGGCTCGTCCATAATAATCATTTTTGCGTCAATCAAAACTGCCTTCGCAATTTCGATCATCTGCTGCACGCCCATACCAAAGGTGCCTGCCGGCTTTTCCGGGTCAATATCCTGTCCCAAAGATGCCATAACTTCCTTTGCCTTTTTGTGCATGGTCTTGTAATCAAGCAGACCGCCCGGTCCCTTGATCCACTTGTTGATAAAAATATTATCTGTGATGCTGAGCAGCTTTTCTATGTTCAGCTCCTGATACACGCAAGCAATGCCTGCCGCTGCGGATTCATTTGGATCTTTAAACGTCTTTTTCTCGCCGTTGACGTAGATTTCTCCTTCATCCGGCTGATGCACTCCCGTCAACACCTTAATCAGTGTCGATTTTCCTGCACCATTTTCTCCGATCAATCCGAGAATTTCACCCGGCTTGACCGCCAGCTGCATGTTATCAAGAGCTACTACACCTGGGAATATCTTCGTCGTATTTTTTAATTCTACTACATATTCACTCATTGATTTTCACCCTTTTCTCTGA
>CAVFAY010000066.1:0-2202 GCA_963620595.1 Anaerotignum sp.
CAGACCGATGATCCGGAAGAAATCATGAACACCACGTTGAAGGCAGTGTGCGATTTTTACGGCGGAGACTGGGCCGGTATCATGGACATCGACATGGATACCCGCATATGGCGTCCGATTCGCTGGACATATGCAGAAGGCACTGTTGACAGGATGAAGGAACGGCTAAACGGTCTGGAGGATGCAGAGCCAATCCCAAGATGGATAGAATCTGTCAGAAATGCATCGCCTATTGTTTTGTCTGATATCGCTGATCTTAAAGTATCTAATCCTGACTAATATGCATTGTACCGCCGATTGGACGTCAATGCCGTTATCGCATCTCCATTTTCCCCGAATCCAACAGGATTTCTTGTTATCCGTAATCCCATCAGATATTTGAAACACCCGGAAGCACTTTTTATCTTTGCATATGTTCTTCACCGCGCTCTGGCACAGCAGTTTTGTATGGAACGTGAGGAAATCATAGAGGAGATGCATCCGATAGAGGAATCTTACAATATTTATATTCGCTTCTTTGGCAATCTGCAAATTCAAGCTGCCGGCGGTACACTGACAGAACAGATGATAAACGGCCCGAAAATCACATCGGTGATAGCATATTTGCTGTTGAAGCCGGAGCGTGCGCATCCGCCGCGGGAAATACATGAACAATTATATCCGGATGTGATTTTTGATGGCAGCACCAATTCGATTCGCAGTATTATCTATCGGTTCTCTGCGGTTTTTGCAAAGAGAACAGGGATAAAGGAACGGCTTATTGTTTGCGAAGGCAGTGGCTATCGAAGAAATCCAGATTTACGAATTATGACTGATATTACAGAATTCGACGATTGTCTGTTTGCTGCAAAATCCATGTCGGATAAAGAGAAAAAAGTGGAGTTGCTGCGCAAAGCATTTGATCTCTATAAAGGCCCAGTATTTATGAGCAATAAGGACTCGCCATGGTTAAATGATATTGCGTTCCATTATGAAGCCAGGTATGTCAAAGCTGCAGAGGCCTTGCTGCATGAGCTGGCAGATCAGTGCGAATATGGAGCGGTTCTTCGATATGCTTCAAAGACGCTGGAGTTATATCCAGGCAATGGGCTGATCGTATATTGGTTTGTCGTCGCCACATTTCATCTGTCCGGTTCAGATATGGCAAAAGCAGAATATTTGCGGCTTCAGAAGAATATGAGCCGAGATGAGATAGCAGTCGTTAAACAGCATTTGAAGGAGAACCGTCCTATTCAATATGAAGAGCTGAATGGAACATGATTTTCCGCTCGTGACACAGCCATGACACACGATTTTTTCAAGTAAATTAGCGATGACACAGGCATAACACCAAAATAGGGCTGATGACACAGCCGTAACACAGTCGCAACACAGCCGTGAGGCCCTCATAGATTAGTTTTTTGGCACAAAAGCTAAAAACATCTACGGGGGTTTTATTGTGCCAGCTCAAAAATCTCATGATAGAGGCGCTTTTGTCATATCCGACAGAGGTGCCTCTTTTTTTATTCCCATCAAGCAGCAGTGTCACTGCCGCAGCCCTCCTTCCGTGATTTGGAAACCAACCAATTTTCAAATTCACGGAGGGTCATATGAAGACACCAAAAGATTTCGACTACGACATCTGGAAGGATGATGACGGTCATTACTTTATCCGCGTCAAGCGCACCGGCGAGGTTACGAGAGTTTCGGAGGAAGTGGTGCGGGAGCTCTGGCTGGAGCTTTACCGCATGGATAAGTATCGCAAGGACACCATGATCACGGAGGCGGACGGTTCCCAGCATACTCGTATTTTGTCTCTGGACGACAGCTGGGCGGGGAATCCGGAGTTGCGTCCTACAAAGAATGAGCCGTGGCTTCTAAGCAAAGAAAACTCATTTGAGGACATTGAGCTTCAAATGCTGGAACGGGATTTTCTCAAAACACTGACGGAGAAGCAACGGCGACTTTATCATCTGCGCTTCAAGATGGGACTTACTGTACCGGAGTGTGCCAAGCGAATCGGGATTAACTCAAGAAATGTTGACAAGATGATTCGGCTTATCAAGAAAAAAGCAAAAGTTTTTTTCTGATGGAGGGACGTGATTTGCTCAAAAATCCTCCTTTGATTAGTGAAGGGATATAAGAGAAAAACCTTCCCGCCGCAGGGACGGCAGTTTGCACATTGACAACTGAATATACATTTCATCAGGTACATTCCTGCAC
>CAVFAY010000067.1:0-2105 GCA_963620595.1 Anaerotignum sp.
CCCATCTATTAGATAGTATATCATACTGTCTAACAAATGGGGTGCAGTTCAGTTTTAAGGGGCTTTTTATATTTGTGATAGTAATCATTATGGTTGTTGAAATATTGATTATTCTTATTGTTTATAAAAACACAAGTATGAAAAATAATATGACCAACATTGCAGATAAAACACTAAAAAATACATTGACTATAGCAATAAAGACAAAATTTATAGATTGCAATGAATTTGATACAGCATACGAGGAACTGAGAGGAAAATATTGATTAGAGATTAAATGCATTCAAGTGATATAGTCGCACACAGCCAGTCGCAAGTCCATTGCGTCTGGCTTTTTGTTTGAAAAAAACATAAATAAAATTTTTTATTATGCATATTGCTGATGAAGTGTAAAATATCGAGTGTTTTCGATGATGTTTGTGTTATTTTAGACAGTTAAATTATAAGTGTTGGTTAAAATGCTTATAACCGGCGGGACACAGTAGGAAATTTTCGGAAATATCTGCTCTTGTTTCTCTCACGAACGAACCGTATACTGGAAACAGAAAGAAAAAAGCAACACCACCATGATGGAAATCAGGAGGTTTTTCCATGTATACAATGAAGCATTTACCGAAAAAGATTTTGCAAGCGGACAGCTATGGTCCGGTTTTTATGTACGCAACCCATCGAGAGCTGGCATGTGCACCGCGTCATATCATTCGCATGACAGAGCCGATTCGTCCAGAACTGCTGCAGCAGGCGGCAGAACGCACATTGGAGCGTTTTCCGCAGATGCGTGTTGGCTTGTCGCGTGACACGGATGCCTATCATTATTATTTCAATCCACTGCCGCCGGTTGTTCTGCCGTTCTCGGATGTCTCCCCGTATTATATCGGCTCGGAAGACAACAACGGCTATCTGTTTACGCTGGGTTGGAAGGATAAGACCATTTATATGGAATATCAGCATTCGCTGTGTGATGGACATGGGTTTGACCAGTTTATCCGCGCCGTGCTGTTTGAATATCTGACGCTGTGCGGCAAGCCGGTCTGTAACGATGGCAGCATTCGCACGCATGAGACGGAATTTCAGCTCAGCGAATGTGAAGATGGATATGCCAAGCTGGATCAGGCCAATCCGTCGGAAGAGGGACATTATACCGTGGAAAAGTCGTTCCATGCACCGGTTGCTGACAGAGAAGGCAATGAGCGCATGACGGAAATCACGTTTCCGTATGCGGAGCTGAGAAATTGGACCCATGCACACGGCGCATCGCCGATCAGCCTGCTGTACACAGCAATTTCGTTTGCGCTGTACCGCACCTATTATACCGAGCAGGATGCAGGCACACCGGTTGTCGCAGAGATTCCAATGGATCTGCGTCAGATCGTTCCATCTGACACCACCCATTTCTTTGTTTCTCTGCTGGATCTGCCGTTTGAATATGATTGGTTCTCTTTGCCGTTTGCAGAAGCCTGTCAGAAGGTTCACGCGATGTTTGACACCCAGCGCGCGCCGCGCCATGCGGCATACTGGGGCAAGGCTGGCAGCACACGAGTTTCGGAAGGTCATCATGCCGAGATGAACATCGAGGAAAAGGAAACCATGATGCGCGATATGGCACGCAATTATGTGTACCGTGACAGCTTTATCCTGACCAATATCGGCAGATTTGATATTCCGGAGAGTATGCAGGCATATATTGAGGATTATGGTGCGATTCTGCCGTGCGGCTATCAGCCGTTTGGCATTCTGGTCAGCTCGTATCAGAGCGTCATGAAGATTTCTCTGGCACAGCGTGAAAACACGGCGGCTCTGTCCGATGCGATTTTGGCGGAATTGGCGGACTGCGGTATCCATGCGAACACCAAGGTGTACACCTATCATCCAACGCGCTATGAGGGTACACGCCTGATGAAACGTCCGAGCAATAAGTACCGCGTTGTGCGCAAGAGCACCAAGACCGAAAAGCCGGTTAATAAGCATACGAAAAAGAGCCGCACCTATAGCCGTTCGGCAAAGTAAATATAAAGCAAAAAGCTTCTTGTCTGATTGGACAAGAAGCTTTTTTTCGGTTGGCGCCGAATAGGCATGATAAAAACCACTCGTTGAACGAGTGGTAG